>NZ_CAMFKO010000026.1 GCF_945957265.1 uncultured Dechloromonas sp. | reverse complement strand
CCATCACGCCAGCGCCCAGTACGGCAGCTTTCTTCACGATCAGCTTGTTCAAGCGGTTCTCCTTTGATGGTGTCTGAATCCACAAGGAATCAAACATATTAGGTGAGCTTGATGTTCGCTGAACGGAAAGGGCTGTTCTATCCCCCAAATGGGCCTTTTGGCCGGCAATCCGGGGCGGATGAAAGCGATCCGCAAACGAAACGACCGCACTCCCTCGCGGGTGGCGGTCGTTCGGTACTCAAAGGCTGGTTTTGCAATGCTTACTGCTAAATCTTGCCGTGTATGGCCGGTTCCGGATTGGGTTCGCGACTGGCCAGGAAGTCGAAATCGCATCCCTGGTCGGCCTGGGTCACGTGCTGCGAGAACAGTTGCCCCCAGCCGCGACGGAAATGCGGCGCCGGCGGCTGCCAGGCCTGGCGCCGCCTTGCCAGCTCGGCCTCGTCGACGCACAGCGCGATGGTTCGCGCCGGGACGTCGATCTCGATCTCGTCGCCATTGTTGACCAGGGCCAGCGGACCGCCGATCCAGGATTCGGGGCTGACGTGCAGGACGCAGGTGCCGAAGCTGGTACCGCTCATGCGCGCATCGCTGATCCGCACCATGTCGCGAACGCCCTGCTCCACCAGTTTCTTGGGAATGGGGACCATGCCGTTCTCGGCCATGCCGGGGCCGCCCTGTGGTCCGACGTTGCGCAGCACGAGCACGCAGGAGGCATCGACATCCAGGTCGGGATGGTGGATGCGCGCGGCGAGATCGTCGGCATTCTCGAAAACGACCGCACGCCCGCGATGCCGCTGCAAGGCGGGGTCCGACGCGCTGGGCTTGATCACGCAGCCGTTCGGCGCCAGGTTGCCCTTGAGCACGGCCAGCGCCTCGGTGGCCACCGGATTGTCCAGCGAGCGGATGATGTCATCGTTTTCCACCCGTGCCGTGCGGATATTCTCGCCCAGCGTGGCGCCGGTCACCGTCATGCAATCCAGTTCCAGCAAATCGGCCATGCGGGTGAGCATCGCGAGCAGGCCGCCAGCGTCGGCGAACTCCGGCATGATGTACTGCCCGGAGGGTTGCACGTTGGCCAGCACCGGCACCTGCCGCCCGATGGCGTCGAAATCCTCGAGCGTGAAGCTGGCGCCGGCGCGGCGGGCGAGCGCGATCAGGTGGATGGCGGCATTGGTCGAACCGCCCAGCGCGAGGCAGGTCTTCGCGGCATTGCGAAACGACGCGTCGCCGAGAATGTCGCTGGGCTTGATGTCGTCCCACACCATCTGGACGATCCGGCGGCCGGCGGCGGCGGCCATCTGGTGCCCCCGGGAATCCATGGCCGGTACCGACGAATTGCCGGCCAGCGACATGCCAAGAACCTCCGCGAGGGCAGTCATTGTCGAAGCGGTGCCCATGACGTTGCAGGTGCCCGGCGAACTCCACAGTTTCTGCTCGACGGTTTGCCATTCATCCAGCGACAGCTTGCCGGCCAGCAATTCGGGCGCCCAGCGGAAGCCGCCGGTACCGCTGCCGAAGCGCTCGCCGCGGAAGGTCGCGCCCATGGTGAAGCCGGCCGGACAGAAGATGGTCGGGATATTCATGCTGATGGCGCCCATCAGCAGACCCGGCGTGGTCTTGTCGCAACCGCCGAGCAGGATGGCGCCGTCGATGGGATGGCAGCGCAGCAGTTCTTCCGTCTCCATCGCCAGGAAGTTGCGGTAGAGCATGCTCGACGGCTTGACATAGCCCTCGCCGAGCGACATGGCGGGCAATTCGACCGGGAAGCCGCCGGCCTGCCACACCCCGCGCTTGACGGCCTCGGCCCGGTCCTTCAGGTGGGCGTGGCAGGGATTCATGTCGCTCCAGGTATTGATGATGCCGATCACCGGCCGCCCCTCGAACTCCTCCCGGCCAAACCCCGCCTGCAGGGCATGGCCGGTATGTTCGGTTGATTTTGGCGTGCCGCCGAACCAGCG
Source organism: uncultured Dechloromonas sp. (assembly GCF_945957265.1). GTDB lineage: Bacteria > Pseudomonadota > Gammaproteobacteria > Burkholderiales > Rhodocyclaceae > Azonexus. The sequence continues at coordinate 57,702 of NZ_CAMFKO010000026.1, read as the reverse complement.
GTGGCTGCGCAACTGGCTAACTTCTTTTTTTGGCATTGCTGTTCACCTTTATCTCTTGTCTGGCTGGCACCGTGCCCGCCAAGGCCTCATTGCACGGGCTTGATTAACCCGAGGTCTTTCATCGGATACTTGCGATAGGTCTCCATGTGCTTGCCGACCAGGCCAACAACACGCGGCAGACCCCACTCGAAAGTCCGGTGGCCGACGCTCTTCTGTTCCTTGGGATCGAGATACAGGTTGTACACCCAGGGCGATAGACCGGCCGAGACCAGCACGGATTCGTCGATATTCGAACCCGGGATCGGCGTCTGGAAGACCTTGAAGTGAATCTTGAACTCTTCCCAGCGCATCGCCGTCAGGTTGCGCTCGCTGTACATGAAGACCGCCTCGCGGTTGCTCTGGCCATTGTCGGCCAGCAGGAAGGAGGTCTGGTCGACGCCGTCGATATAGCGGTCGTCCGGCAGTTTGCCGCCGCCCAGGCGAATGCTGGTATTGAAGATATCCAGGAGGTCGAACAGGCCGTCGCTCTCGCGGCCGCCCTTGATCATCCCCGGCCAGTAGGCGATGCCCGGCACGCGGACGCCGCCTTCCCAGGTCGTCCCCTTGCCGCCGCGCCAGGGATGGAAACCGCCATCCGACCCCGCATCCTCGTTGGCCCCGTTGTCGGAGGTAAAGAAGACCAGGGTGTTGTCGGCAATGCCTTCATCCTTCAACTTCTTCATCAGACGCTCGACGATCGCGTCGACCTCGATGACGGCATCCTTGTAGGGATTGGCAGCCGGACTCTTGCCCTTGAAATCCTTGGCCGGGAAGTTGTCGTTATGCACGCGGGAGAAGGAATGCACCAGGTAGAACGGCTTCTTGGCCTGGGCGGCACGGTGGATGAAGTCTTCCGAATACGCGGCAAATTGCTGGTCGATCTCGGCAACCTTGTCCAGAGAATCAAGGCGCGTTACCACCCTGCTCTTCTCGCCCTTGCGCGCGGCCATCACCGCCGGATTGCTCAGCTTGCGCAGCGCCGCCATACGTTCGGCGTTATGCACGAGTTCCGGATAACGACGCTCATCCAGGCCCTGGGTGTATTCGCTGAGCACGCCGAGAATACCGAGATATTCGTCATACCCCACCTGCTGCGGATGGTCGGTCTCGGCCTCGCCGAGATGCCACTTGCCGGACAGCGCGGTCATGTAACCGCTTTCGTTGAGCAGCGCGGCGGCCGATTTTTCGTTAGCCCAGGGGCTGACCAGAACCCGTTCGCCGGTCAGCGTCGGGCGGGTCAGGCCGGTGCGGGCCGGCAGACGCCCGGTCATCATCGCTGCGCGGGTCGGCGTGCAGGTCGGCTGAGCATAGGTTGACGTCAGCTTCAGACCCTCGCGGGCGATGCGGTCGATGGCCGGGGTCGGGGCACCGATGGCCGTCCCGCCGCCGAAGGCGCCGGGGTCGCCCCAGCCCATGTCGTCGACCAGCAGGATCAAAATATTGGGCTTGCGGCCGGTTTTCGCCTCCAGCGCCTTCAGGCGTTTCGCTACGCTGGCCTCCTGGTCGGCGTGCTGGCGGGCCGGTTGCAGGGTTTCGGACACCTGCCGAGCCGCAATGAACGGGTCCTGCGCATGCGCGGCAGCACAGCAGAGACTCAAAGCCAATCCAAAAACCGCGCTCCAGCAGCGCAATAGCATTTTTGTTTACCCTTGAAATTTTGATGAAATCAGACGCTCATGTTTTTCCGCGACGTCAACAAGTCGCGCTGCCGGCCTCCAGAAACCCGAATCCATTCCGGCCCGCCCGGCAAACTGCGCCATCGTGTCAAGCACGCCATCAATGCCTACGCTGTCGGCGTAATACATCGGCCCACCCCGGAAACGCGGGAAGCCGTAGCCGGCGACATACACCGTGTCGATGTCCTGCGGAGCAAGGGCGGAGTCGCGGTCGAGAATGCGCGCACCCTCGTTGACCAGCGCTAAGACCAGCCGGTTGACGATCTCTTCGTCGCTCACCTCGCGCTGGACGGCAGCCGTCTGCAAGCGGTGTTTCCTGATCAGCGCATCGACGGCGCCGTCCGGATAGGGCGCGCTCTCGCGCCCTTCGTAGCGGTACCATCCGGCGCCCGACTTGCGGCCGAAACGGCCCAGTTCGCACAGCTGGTCGGCAATGCGCGAATAGCGCAGATGCGGCTCCTCGATGTAGTGGCGACGACGGATGGCCCAGTGCAGGTCGTTGCCGACCATATCCATCATGCGGAACGGCCCCATGGCCATGCCCCAGGCTTCCATGACCGAGTCGATGCGCACGACGGAGCAGCCTTCGTCGACCAGGAACAGGGCCTGGCGCCAGTACTGGTCGAGCAGGTGGTTGCCGATCAGGCCGCTGGCGGCATGTGAAACGACGACCAGCTTGTTGAGCACCTGGCCCAGGCGCACCACGGAATTCAGCGCATCGTCCGCCGTCTGTTGCCCGCGCACGACCTGGAGCAAGGGCATCTTGTGGGCCGGGCTGACGAAGTGCAGCCCGATCACCGCTGCCGGACGGTCGGTGAAGGCGGCGATGGCCTCGACATCGAGCGTCGAGGTACTGGTGGCCAGGATGGCCCCCGGCTTCAGCACCTGGTCGAGTTGCCTGAAAACCTCTTCCTTGGTGCCGATTTCCTCGTATACCGCCTCGATGACCAGGTCGGCATCGCGAATATCGTCGTAATCGAGTGTGGAGCTGACCAGGCCCATTCTGCGCAGGCCCTCCTCCTCGGCGATTTTTCCCTTGCGCACGCTGTTCTCGTAGCGCTCGCCGATCAGGGAAAGCGCGCCGTCGAGGGCCGATTGCTGCCGATCGAGCAGGGTGACGGGAATCCCCTGGTCGGCAAAGGCCATGGCGATGCCGGTCCCGATGATCCCGGCGCCGACGATGGCGATTTCGCACAACGCGCTGGCCGGTGCGGCCGCCAGAAGTTTCGGCAGATACGCTGCCCTCGCCTCGCAGTCCTGGGCATAGCGCAGTGCTTCCGCGGAGCCGGACGCGTCGTCCAACGCCGCCGTTAGGCAATACAACAAAGGGGCCACCTCTCCGCACACGTCATGCCGAAGCTCGTTCATCCAAAACTCCCAGCCATGCCGGCATTCCCGGCTGGCATCCTCATGTCAGGAAAAAGCATTGGACGCCCCGGCCGGATGGCCGGGGCGTCCCCTGGCTTACTGCCCTTCGCGACGCAAGGCGTCCGGCATGAAGTCGGCCATCTTGCCCTTCTGGTTGAACTGCAAGGTGCCCTTGCGGTCGTTGTCCAGCCCCATCATCAGGTAGGTGCCGTTATTGAGATCGTGATACGAGTTGTAGCGTGCCGAAGTAGTCAGGGCATCGTAGAACTGGACGACACCGTGCATCTGCACCCGCCACAGGTCGCCACGACCGTCGTAGGCATCCTCCCAGACGACGTTCCAGCTATCCTCGTCCAACAGGAAGACGCGCTTGCTGAAATTGTGGCGCTGGCCCGCCTTGAGCGTCGCCTCGACGACCCAGACGCGGTGCAGCTCGTAACGCATCAGGTCCGGATTGGCGTGGTTCTTGGTCAGGATCTCGTCGAACTTGTGGCTCTTCTCGCCGACCTTGTAGGCGTTGTAGGGAATGTACATTTCCTTCTTGCCGACGAGTTTCCAGTCGTAGCGATCCGGCGCGCCATTGTAGGCATCGTACTGATCGTGGAAGCGCAGGCCTTCGGTGCCGTCGGCGACACCGTCGTAGGCGACGTCCGGGGCCCGCTTCACACGACGCTGGCCGGTGTTGTAAACCCAGGCGGAACGGGCTTCCTTGGCCTGCTCGACCGGCTCATGAACGAGCAGAACGGTACCGGCCAGGCTGGCCGGCTCCAGGATCCGCTGCTTGAAGTTGAGCAGACGGTTCTCCTGCGGCTTGTCCATGTTCTGGTTGAAGATCCGCTGCTCTTCGGTAATGGTCAGGTAGTACTGGCCGTTGGCACGCACGGGAACGGCAACCTGCGAACGGACCAAGCCGCCGCCCATGTAACGCAGGATGTGGTTCCAGATCGCTTCCAGGCCGTTCTTGGGAATCGGGAAAGGCGTCGTCGAATTGACGCGCTTGGTCAGGCCGAAGCCATCGAGCTCGATCTGCGTCGCTTCCTTCTTCACCGTTTCGGCAATGTCGCGGGGAACGGCTGCGGTGCGGCGCGTTTCGTACACCGGCATCTTGAAGGTCGAATACTTCTGGAACATGGCCAGGGCGCCGGCCGGCAGCTGGTCCTTGTACTGCCCGACGTTGGCCGGCGTAATGGTGAACTTGGGCTTGTCGCCGGAGAACGGGTCGCAGTATTCGACGCCCGGCTTGAAGCAGGCCGGCGGGGTCGTCAGGCCGCCCGTGTATTTCGGGATGGTCCCTTCCTTGTTGCCGGCCATTTCGCCGCCCAGCGGCGTCAGGTCCTTGCCCAGCCGCGCCGCCTCTTCGCTGGTCAGCTTGGCATGGGCGGGAATCGCCACCAGGCCGGCCAGCAGGGCCACGGCAACAGGAGTTTTATGCAGTTTGATCATGGTTTTCGTCTCCAGAATCAGAATTTGTAGGAATAGGCCACGCTCAGGTTGTCGTGGTCCCTGGTCAGGTTCCACTTCCCGGTGTAAGTCGTGTAATTGGTGTAGATGGTGTGCTTCTTGTCGAGGTTGAATTCGACGCCAAGGCCGAGGGTCTTGCGGTCTTCCTGGAACTGCCCGTCGAGCGAAACGCCCTGCACGTCATGCGCGAAGAAGAGCGTCGGCTTGGCTTCCCAGCCGGAACCGAAAATACCCGAATAGGTCAGCTGGCCGCGCAGGCGATAGCCCCAGGAGAAGGGGGTGACGAAGCCGTCGTTCTTGCACCACTGGGCGGCTCCAGTATCGTTGCAGGCAGTCGTTATGTTGCCGCCGGCATCGTTCGCCAGCGGACCGCCGCGACCGAAACGTGCGCTGCCCGCCGACTTGTAGTCGGGGACGTTGTTCCACTCGAAACCGACTTCGCCCAGCACATTCAGCTGGTTCGCGCCGACATAGCTGGCCAGGCTATCGAAGGTCTTCAAGCCGTTCAGGGTGAACTGGGTCTTGTTGAAGCGCTCGTAGAAGTCGAAGGAGACAATCTGGCCGGTCTTGCCGGCGAACTGTTGCCGGAACTTGGCCTGCAGCGGACCCGCCGTACCCAGCGAGTTCTTCATGTCCTCTTCGTAATAATTGACAGGAATGCCCTGGTGGTAGCTCAACTCGGCACCGACCGACCAGCCGAACAGATTGGTGGCTGCCGAGGCACCGTAGACCTTGATGTTGTCGAGATAATCGAATTGCATCGTTGCGGTCGTCACGTTGATGAAGCCGCTACCCGCTACCGTGCCCCGCGCACTCACCGCCGGCAAGGCGGCCGACATGTTCATCGCATACAGGCCGAATTCGGTGTCGATCGCGTCGATCGGGAAGCGGGTCGCCAGACCCCACGCACCGGCCTTGTTCGGCTCCTTGCCGTCGGCCTGGGGAACCGTGATGATCCCGCCCTGCATCGTCGCCAGGTTGCCGCCAGCTGCCACTGCCTCCATCACGTTGCAACGTCCGGCCTTGGGTCCGATCGTCGAATGCGACATGTTCCAGAAGGTGCCGCAGTAATCCACGGCGCTCGGCTCCCAGCGCAACTGGTAGAAACCTTCGAGCGAAACCCCGATCGGCAAGGTGGTGCTGGCCTGCAGCGCGAGGGTCGGCAGCAGCGCTTCCTTGATTTCCGAACCGGCGCGCCGGGCGGCCGGCACGTCGATGGCGTTATGCAGGTTCAGGCCGCGGATAAACAGGCCCTCGCCCCAGTTGACGACCTGGCGGCCGACGCGCACCTGCGACGGCGCATCGCCGACATCGAAGCCTTGCGAAACGTAGGCATCGAGCAGGGCAACCCCGGCGAAACGCGACAGGACCGGTGCGCCGGCATCCGACAGCGGTTCATTCGTTGGCTGCGCCGGGTTGGATGCCGAACGGGTTCCTCCCCACGCCGCCATGTTGCCCCAGGGAACGCTGCCATCCTTCTGCGCTTGGTCGTACCAACCCTTGGCGCTGACGACGACCGCCGTCCTGTCCCGCTTCACGTTAAATTCGCTCAGGAACTTGTAAACCAGGGAGTACATGTCTCCCTTGTCGTAGTTCAGGTTGCCGATCTTCTTGCCGTTACCGGTATTCGGATAACTGCTCGGGCTGCCGTTGACCATGCCAAAAGAGGCCGCGTTGCGCGGAACCAGGTCGTTGTCCTGACCCTCCGCGCGCCACGAGGCACCGACGGAAAGGGTGTTCGTCCAGCTCCCCTGCCAACCGTTTTCTGTCTCAAACTGAACGGCAGCCGCTCCGCCAGCGAAGCACGCCATGACAGCTGCTGCGGCTGTCTTCCGGTGCCATGTCCTTTCTACCTTCCTCATTCCAACCTCCTTTGGTGGTTTATGTACGTCTATCAATTGTTGATTCCCCTGGCCGGGCTCGTCGGCCCGGCTTTTTTCAATGCTTGTGCCCGCTCGCCGCCGGGCGCACCAGCCACGCCGCCAGTGCCGGCAGCAGGAAGATGGCGCCGATCATGTTCACCAGGAACATGAAGGCCAGCAGGATGCCCATGTCCGCCTGGAACTTCAGTGCAGAGAAGGTCCAGGTGATGACCGAAATGGTCATCGTCACCGCCGTGAACACCGATGCCGTGCCGCGCTGCTTGAGGGCAATCACATAGGCGTCCTTCAGCGAATGACCGCGCCCCTGCATCTCGTGCTTCATGCGCTCGAAAAGATAGATGCCGTAGTCGACGCCGACACCGACACCCAGGGCGACAACCGGCAGCGTATTGACCTTGACCCCGATGCCGAGCGTCGCCATGACGGCATTGCACAACACGGTGACGATGCCGAGCGGGATGACGATGCACAGCGTGATGGCCAGCGAGCGGAAGGTCAGCAGGCACAGACCGGCCACCGACACGAACAGCGCCAGGTTGACCCACTTGTCGGCGGCGGCGACGGCCTCGTTGGTGGCCGCCATGACCCCGACGTTGCCCAGCGCGAGCTTGAACTTGACCTCGTCGGCCGCGTTGGCCGCCTGGAAATCCTTGACCTGGTCGACGATGCCGGCAATGGTCGTCGCCTGGTGATCCCGCGTGTAGATGGAAATCGGCATCAGCTGGCAGCCCGGCGTCATGAACTCGTTGCCGTAGCGGTTGGCCACCGTCACACCCTGCGCGATCTGCGCCTTGTCTTCCGGGATGGCGCGCCACTTGACGAAGTTCTCGCCATACTGCTGGGTGCCGACCTTGATGATACTGGGCATGCCGACGACACTCTGCACACCCGGGTTCTGGCGCATCAGGAATTCGAACTCGTCCATCTTGTCGAGCACGTTGCGGTCGGTACAGGGAGCGGTCATGCCCTTGGCCTCGACCAGCACCTGCATCAGGTCGATGCCGATGTTGAACTTGCTGGTGATGACCTCGACGTCCTGGTTGTAGCGGGAGTCCGGGCGCAACTCGGGAACGCCCTTGCCCAGGTCGCCGATCTTCAGATCCGTGGCGATCATGCCGCCGGCGACCAGCAGGACCAGACCGACGAGCAGCGCCGGAATGCTGCCGCGCCGCGTGGCCAGCGGGCCGATGCGCTCCCACAGCGCATCGCCGGCGGTTTCCTTGCCGGCCAGCTTCTGTGCCGATTTCGCCGAGATCTTCATGTAGGAGAGCAGGATCGGCAACAGCATCTTGTTGGTGACGATCATCACCGTGACGCCGAGCGTGGCGGTCAGGGCGAGCTCGCGCACCATTTCGATATCGACAAAAGCGATCACCAGGAAACCGAGGGCGTTGGCAACCAGGGCCATGGCACCGGGAACAAACAGCTTCAGCACACAGATGCGCGATGCAGTCACCCCGTCCGCTCCCTTCAGGGTTTCCAGCTTCCACGCGTTGGTCATCTGCACCGCGTGCGACACCCCGATCGAGAAGATCAGGAAGGGAACCAGGATGGACATCGGGTCGAGCGCCAGGCCGAGCAGCGGCAGCAGGCCGAGCAGCCAGATCACGGGGACCACCGCGCAGATCAGCGCCCAGGCGGTCAGCATGGTCGAACCGGAGTACCAGCGGAGAACGGCGGCGGTGATCAGGAAGGCGACGGCGAAGAACGCGATGACGCCGTTGGCGCCGCTGGCGATGTCGCCCACCGACTTGGCGAAGCCGATGATGTGCAGCGACACGGCGTCGTTCTCGTATTTGCCGCGGATTTCCTCCAGGCGCTTGGCCACCTCCTGCAGGTCGAGCCGGGCGCCGGTCTGCGGGTCCTGCTCCTGCAGGGTTGCCACCACCATGGCCGAGCTGTGGTCGTTGGCGACGATGCGCCCGACCCACGACGACTTCAGCACGTTCTCGCGAACGGCGGCCAGTTGCTGCGGCGTTCCGGCGAAATCGGAGTCGACGATGTTGCCGCCGCGGAAGCCGTCCTCGACCACCTCGTGGTAGCGGACATTCGGCGAAAACAGCGAGGTCACCGAACTGCGCTCGACGCCGCGGACGAAGAACACGTCGTCGGTCACCTTGCGCAGGGTATCCATGAACTCCTTGTTGTAGATATCGCCGTTCTTGCTCTTGATGGCGATCAGGACCTTGTTGGCCCCGCCAAAGGTGTTCTCGTTCTCCAGGAAGGTCTGCATGTACTCGTGCTTGAGCGGCAGCATCTTCGAGAAGCCCGCCTCGACCTTGAGTTGCGTGGCGAAATAGCCAAGCACGATGGTGATCAGGATGAAGAGCAGCAGCAGCGGCTGCCGCAGGCGGAAGATCCACAATGCTGCCCGGCCGATGAAGTTGGAGGAGAAGTCCTTCTCGCTCAACCCCGGTTCGTCTTCGATATGTACGTGAATGCTCATGGAAGGCTCGCTTTGCTTAATTCTTCAAGGAGTCCAGATCGAACTGGCGGATACCGGAAGCGCCGGCGACCAGCAGGGAGCCGGCTTTCGCCTCGACCGCCTGGGAGATATCGCCGCCGCCCCGGGTGGCGCCCGTCTTGAAGCTGGCGCCGTCGTCGGCACTGACGGCGACCAGGCCGTTGTTGCCGACCAGGACGATGCGGCCGTCGGCGAGCACCGTGCCGCCATTCACCGCGCTGACGGTATTGAGGGGAATGCGCGTCCAGCTGGCGCCGCCGTCGGTGGAGCGGAAAACATTGCCGCGCATGCCGTGCAGCACGACGGCACCCCGCTGGCTGACGACGGCCCCGAAGAAGGAGCCCTCGTAGGGCACCGCCAGGCGCCGCCAGGACTTCCCTTCGTCCGCCGATTCGGCGAGGGTTCCGGACTCGCCGATGAGCAGCAGCTTCTTGTCGAGGCGGACGATCTTCATGATGTGCCGGTCGAACTCGCCTTCACCATCCGCCGGCGACGATGCGCCGGCGCTTTCCTGAATCTTGATCGACTCGCGGCTCCAGGTCTTGCCGCCGTCGGTGCTTTCCAGATAAAGGCCGAAGGTGCCGTAGGCGACGAAACGCTCGCCACCCAGGCAGGTGACGCCCAGCAGCGCGTCGCTCGGCCCGGCATCGACCTTGACCGGCACCCAGTTCTTGCCGCCATCCTCGGTCCTGAACAGCGATGCGGCATGCCCGACGGCGACGCCGCTCGCCCCGTCGCCAAAAGCGATGGCGGTCAGGGTGCGGCTGGTCGAGGTCCTCTGGGCCGACCAATCCTTGCCGGACTCGGCGCTCCAGACCAAACCCCGCTCGCCGACCGCAAAAACGGTCTCGCCATGCTTGCCGATGTCCAGCGCGAGAACGCGCTCGGGATTGATGCGCACCGGCGCCGATGCGCCGGCCGTCAGCGCCTCGCTGCTCAGCCCGAAGCCGAGTGCCAGGGCCGAAACCACTGCCAGCAACTGCTTTGTTTTTTCCATTTCAGTCTCCTCGCGACACCTTGTTCGACAATCGATTGCGATTGTGGCGATCCGCTTCTTATCTGCGATCCGCGCCGTGGATTCACGTGCCCGGTTTCGTTGATGCCATGTTTGCCGCTGCAACAGCCTGGAAGAATCCCCCAACGGGGGGGGGCATCGCGCAGCCGTCGGGGGTGGCCCCGACTACATGAACATGTCCGACCAGCCCTTGCCGCCGGAACCGGTGGACCAGGCCACGCCCAGCTCTCCGGCCTGGTGCGTGAAGACCTGCGCGGTGTCGCCCTGCGCCTGCAATATCGGCGACGATGCCGTGCGGATTTCATTGCCCGAACCGAAGCCCAGGGTCAGCGCCACGACGGCGAGCTGCAATTGCCTAGCCTTTTTCATTTCAGTCTCCTCGCGACCGCCTCGAGACGATCTGCTTTTTATTCACGATCCGCGCCGCCCATCCCCACCGGATTTCCATGCGCGATTTCGTTGATGCAATAGTTACCCCCGGCAACCCCCTGAAGAATCCCCCAACAAGGGGGGGGGCGGCATTTTTTTCGGGACTACCCCTTTCAGGGGATATTTCCACCGGATGGCGACGGTATATTGGCCCAATGGACCGTTGCCCCCGACGGGTGGCGGTCTCCCGGAACCAAAACACGAGGAGACAAAATGAGATTCCGACTACTGCTCAGCCTGATCCTGTTCGCCGCCGCTGCGCTAAGCAACGGCGCGTGGGCGGCGCCAGCGAAACAACCGAACATCGTCGTCATCTTCGGCGACGACATCGGCTACATGAACATCTCGTCCTTCGGCGGCGACATCATGGGGGTCCAGACGCCCAACATCGACCGGCTGGCCAAGGAAGGCATGCGCCTGACCTCGTTCTACGGCCACCCGAGCTGCACGGCCGGACGCGCCGCCTTCATCACCGGGCAGTTGCCGGTGCGCACCGGACTGACCCTGGTCGGCCTGCCGGGTTCGCCCACCGGGCTGAAAAAGGAAGACGTGACCCTCGCCGAAGTGCTCAAGACCAAGGGCTACGCCACCGGGCAATTCGGCAAGAACCACCTCGGCGACACCGAAGCCAGCCTGCCGCATCGCCGCGGCTTCGACGAGTTCTGGGGCAACCTCTACCACCTGAACGCCCAGGAAGAACCCTACGACCCCGACCGTGCCCGCATCATGGGCAACAGCACGGCTTTCCTGCCGCGCGGCATCATTTCCGGCACCGCCGACGGCCCGACCCAGGACGAAGGGCCGCTGACGCCGAAGCGGATGGAAACCGTGGACGACGAACTCCTCGCCAAGTCGAAGGACTTCATCGCCCGCCAGGCCAAGCAGGGCAAGCCCTTCTTCCTGTGGCACAACACCACCCGCATGCACGTCTTCACCCACCTGAAGGATGGCGTCAAGGGCACTTCGCGGGCCTCGGCCAGCGACAACTACGGAGCCGGCCTGGCCGAGCACGACGGCCATGTCGGCGAAATCCTCAAGCAGCTCGACCAGCTGGGCATCGCCGACAACACCCTGGTGATCTACACGACCGACAACGGCGCCTACCAGTACATGTGGCCGGAAGGCGGCACCTCGCCGTTCCGCGGCGACAAGGGCACGACCTGGGAAGGCGGCGTGCGCGTTCCGGCGCTCGTGCGCTGGCCGGGCAAGGTCAAGCCGGGTAGCGTGTCGGCCGACATCGTGGCGATGGAAGACTGGTTCCCGACCCTGGCCAGCATCGCCGGCGAGCCGGACACTGTCGCCAAGCTCAAGAAGGGCCAGCAATACGGCGCGACGACCTTCAAGGTGCACCTCGACGGTTTCGACCAGAGCGACTTCCTGACCGGCAAGAGCCCGAAATCGGCCCGCAACCATCTGTTCTACTACGATGAGCGCGACCTGACCGCCATCCGCCTCGGCCCCTGGAAAATCAGCTTCGCCTCGAAGCGCAACGGCAAGTGGGAGGACGCCCTGCAGCCCTATGGCCGGCCGAACATCACCAACCTGCTGATGGACCCCTTCGAGCGCCAGGACGGCGACGTAAACCGGGCCTGGGTCGAAGGCAAGGGCTGGGTCTATCTACCGGCCCTGCGCCTGATGCAGGAACACCTGGAGAGCTTCAAGGAATTCCCGCCGCGCGCGGGCGCACTCCAGGGCGACATGACGCGCATGATCCGGGAAACCATGAGCCGGGTCGAAGCCGGCCGGCGCAGCGGAACGAACTGACGAGCAGCGGCCACCAGGCAAGAGGTTTGAACATGGAAAACACCTTCCCTACCCATGCCGTACCGACACCGGCATGCTGCGTGGTGGCCACGCGCACCGGGTCCAGATCGTGCCTCAGGGCGGCCTGACCTGCCTCGTTCATGGTGTCGACGCGGAATCGCACCAGATGATCCCCTCGCTGGAGCGCATGCGCTCCAGCGAGGACATCGACCCGCTGACAGTGCAGGCCGGCGTCACCCTGCAGGGAGCCGAGGATCGGCACGACCGCCCCCTTCCGCTCGACCTCGGGGCGCGCGGCATGGCAACACTGGATCCGGCAAGCCTGCTGAACCCGGGGAAGATACTTTAGACCGGCCACGCGCCCCCCGGACCGGGGGGCGCACCAGGGGGCCGCCTCGTGGCGGCGCCGCTTACTTCTCCTTGCGCGTGGCGTTGAGCACGGCCCCCGTGCCGACCTGCATGAGTTGCTGGACCAGATTCAGGCCGGCGTTACCCAGCGGCGAAATCAACTGGCCCAGTTGCGAGAGTTGTTCGATGCTCGCCCCGCCCTGGACGAGTTTGGTCAGGTTGTCGACATAGGCTTCATTGACTTTCGTCACATCAGGAAGGCCAGCCAGACGGCGTGCTTCTTCCGGGGTGCAATCGATCTCGATGGTGGTTTTCATGCTGCGCTCTCCGTTCAAGGGTTGGAACTCGGGTCAAACGGTCAGATGGTCTGACGGGGTCATGCTATGGCCTGCTGCGGGCCGCTTGAGTCCCCCGAACAGGGAGGGCGGACAAGGGCCCCGCCTAGACCACGGCGTGCGGGGCTCCCGCCGGCAGGTATTTGTTCCGCAGGAAGCGCAGATAAGCGCGCTGGTTTGGATCGAGATAAGGTGCCAGCGGGGCGAGTGCCCTGAGTGCGGTGGTCTCGAGTGCGCTGCCGGCGTTGCTTCCCTCACGGGCAAGGAGTTCGAAATTCGGCCAGCAGCAGACGATGAAGCTGAGGTGAACTGCGAGTTCGACGATCACTTCGTCATCGACCTCGATCAGTCCGGCTTCCTGCATGCCCTTGCACGCTCTGGTCATCGCATGCTCGATGGCGCCGCGAATCCGCTGCAGGCTGGCCTGTGCATCCGGTGTTTCGGCCAGCACCTGATCGAGGTCGCGCAAGGCGAAGCGATAGCGCAGGCAGACCTCAAGCAGCAGGTGCAGATACATCCAGAAGTCATCGATTCCGCCGTAATGGTCCGGGGCGGCCGATGAAATTTCGCCGACCGCACGCTCGAAGCGTGCGATCAGCGCGGAAATCAGCTTGGCGCGGGTGTTGAAGTGGTAATGCAGGTTGCCGGCGCTCATCTCAAGGTCGAGCGCGATCTGGTTGAGCGCGACGCGCCCAACCCCCTGATCGTTGAAGAGCACGCGCGCCTGCTCGAGAATCCGGTCGCGGGTTCTCATCGATGCCTTGCTCAGGAGTTCGCAGAGCCTCGCCGGGCCGGCTGCTTCGTGGCCCGGAGTTCGCGAACCTCGGTCTCGAGTGCTTCGATGCGCATGAGCAGCGCGCTTAGTTCTGCCCGGTGGGGAATTCCGAGGCGGGCCAGAGCGTCGCATACACGCCGGTCGAAAACGCCTTCGAATTGCCCGAGCTGTTCGTCGACCCGCAAGGCCAGCGTCTTGACCGAGCGCTGCGCGGCCTCGGTCGAATCGTCCACCAGGGAGCGCGAACGCTCTTCGAGCGATCGTCCGGCGCTTACCAGGTTCTCGAAGGACGGCAGGCCGGGGGCTGCCGTGGCTGTGGTGCTGCGGCCGATCGAGCCGAGCGCCCCCAGACCGGCAAGCCAGAGCTCGCGGTTCTTTTCAAGCAGCAGATTGGCGATGTTCTCGCTGGTATCGATGGCGCTACGCGCAATGCCCTTCCGGGTCCGAGCCGTCCCGGTTGCCGCCGGTTCGGTGGATATCGTCTTCTTGGTCATGATTTGTCTCGCTTGGGCCTGATGTTCAGCCGATCTCGTTCAAGATGAATTTGGCGGCGGCACGAAGCGCGGATTGGGCTTCGGGAAGTTTCCACCAGAACACGTGCCAGCCCGGGGGAACGCCCTTCCACACTTCCAGTCTTGCCGATCCGCCTTGCGCATCGAGCGCTTCGGCCATTCGCACGCCGTCATCGCGCAGCATGTCCAGATCGGAACATTGCAGCAGCACCGGGGGCAAGCCCTCGAGATTCGCTTCGAGCAGCGAATGTGCCGGATCCCGCTGCGCCAAGGGGCCGAATACCATATCGAGTGCGCCCTCAATCACGTTCCGGGACGTGATCGGGTCCGCCTCGTGATTGCGGTCGAGCGATTCCGCGCGCATCAGCGGATCGAAGAATGGGCAGAGCATGACCAGCGCCGCCGGTTGCGGTTTGCCCTGGTCGCGCAGCCGGATCGCCAGCCGCATGGCAAGCCACGCGCCCGCCTGGTCGCCTGCCAGGATGACGGATCCTGGATCGCCGGCGTGATCCAGGACATATTCGAAGGCGGCGTCTACGCTGGCCTCGATTTCGCTGAGGGCGTGTTCCGGGGCAAGCGGATAGTCGAGCGCCCATACCGTGCCGACGCGCTCCATGGCGAGTCCACAGGTGGTACCGCGGTGGGTTTGCACCGAGCCCGACATCAATGCGCCACCGTGCAGGTAGAGGATGGAGGCGGTGCCGCACGGCTGCCGGTGCGCGATCCGTTCGCCGCGAAATCCGGCCTCATCGATCGCTTCGACGTCCAGTTCGCGCGGCGGCGGCGGCATGTAGCGATCGAGATAGCCATCGATGGCTTCCCGCGATGAGGCCAGGGAAGCCTCCTTCAAGCGCGACTTCACGCCGACACGCAGGTAGGTCTTGAGCAGGGAGTTTTGCCAACTCATGGATTCAGTCACTCCGTTCCAAGACATCCGGACGACATGAACTTCTTCCGGGGGTGATTCTGAAATGCAAAAAACACGATCGAAGGAAACACCGGTTCCCGCGATCGTGTTCGATCGGGCGAAAGGCTTACTCTGCCTTGGCGGCAGCAGCCGTGGCCTTGCGGGTCGACGGCTTGACCGACGTTTCAGCGCGTGCTGCGGATTCGATCACTTCGACAGGACACGGCGCCACTTCGACCACGCGCGCCACTTCACCCGCCACCCGGGCGATTTGATCGGTGAGCTTTTCGAGCACGTTGAAACCCGGTGCAATGAAACGATCGAGGTCCACATTGCCGATCGACAGCTTGCCGGTCAGCTTCGTCGCCTGCTCTTCGGCGAAATCGGCTGCCCAGCCGACGGTACGGCGTGCCTGGTCGCCGTAGATCCTGATCAGGGACTCGGCCTGGACTTCGATGGTCTCGCCGGCCCGGTTGGCGAGCGACTGAATTTGCGACTCCTGCTCGCGGCTGACCGCCTTGACGACGCCGACCGGGAAGCTCCCGAGGCGGCCAAGGCCGCCGCACTGGGCGTCGATCAGGGCGAGCGCGGCGCGGCGCTGGTTGGCAATGATGCTCTGGGTGCTGGCGACGATGGCGTCTATGCTCATATTGATTCCTTTGTGTGCGAGTGGGTGATGTTCATGTTGCAGGACGAAGTTTCGCCGCGGTTGCGTAGTCGGCGAAACCTAATCAGGTCGGGTACTTAGGGTGTTCGCCCTAATCAACTCGCGATAACCTTCTTGGCGCCGCCCTTCGTCGTGCGCGTCGCCGCCGCCCGCTTGCGTGCGGGGGCCTTCGCGGCCGCCTCGATGGGCGCGTCGGCGCTGGCTTTGCCGTCGGTTTCGACGGACTTGGCGGCCGCATTTTTGCCGGCCAAGGCCAGCAACTCGTCGAATGCCTCCTGGCAGCAGGCGACCAGCCTTTCGGGGTCGGGCACGATATCGTGGCTGGAGATGATGCCGAGTTCGAGCACAGGGCCCACACCCAGCACAGTGAAACTGACGCCGACACCTGTGCCGATGATGTTCATGGGATGGAACGACTCAAGGCGCACCCCGCCCAGATACATCTGATCCCGTGTTCCCGGGACGTTGGACACCGTGAACGTGGCAGCCGGCATAGCCAGTTGGGTCGCGTTCAAACCTTGGGCGATCAAGAAGAGCGTTGTCGAATAACTCGCCGCAGCGGCTTTGGAGAGCTTGCGGATTTCGCGCTTGGCGCTGTCCATGTTGGCGATGATTTGGGGCAGTCGCTCCGCCATCGTCGCGTCGCTCTGGCCGAGCGGGCACAAGATCACGGAAATCTTGGTGCCGGCCTCCTTGTCGTCCGGGTCGCGCAGTGAAACGGGGATCAATCCGACGAGAGGACGGGACGGGGTTTCGCCGAGTGCCTTGAGGTAGCGCCGGGAGCCGCCATCGACAACGGCCAGGAGCGCATCGTTCAGCGTGCCGCCCATCGACTTGGCGATGGCCTGCATCGGTTTGATCGGCAGGCCCATGCGCCCCAGCGTGCGTCCGTAGCGGATGGGGCCGTTGAAGCGCGTCTTCGGTGCCGTGAACGGAAGGCTTGAGAGATCCAGCCCCCCCGAAAGTGCACCGAACAGCTTGCCGGAGAGCACCGTATTAAGCATTTCACCGAGGGACAGTATCTGACGCGTGAAATCCGTGACAGTGTTGGACAACTGGCCGACCAGATCGGTGGGAGCGCTATGTCGGGAGTCCGGGAATTCGACCGCGAACAGCGGTTTCTTGAATTCTTCCGCCGGGTCCGCGCTGAGGGAAGCCAGGATTCGCGCCAATCCCGAGGCGCCATCGATGATCGCATGATGGATCTTGACGTAGATCGCGAAGCCGCCGCTTTCAAGGCCATCGATGACGATGACCTCGAACAATGGCTTGCTGCGGTCGCACCCGATCGCATGCTGTTCCGCGGCGAACTCATCCAGTTGGCGCGGCGTGCCGGGCGCCGGAAGGCTGGCGCGCCGGATGTGTTGCGCCATATCCATCTTGGCGACCGTCTGCCAGGATGGCCGGCCGAACAAACCGAATTCGGGAATGACATTGAAGGGGTATACCGGTGTTTGCGCGCGCAGGTAATCGGTCAGGTCTTCGAGGTTCCACCCGACTTTGGCGGACGGCTTTTCGAAAACCATCAGGCCGCCAACGTGTTGCGTAATGTCCTTGGACTCGCCGAGCAGAAACATCAGGTCGAGATAAGGGATATCCATCTTTTTCATGAGACAGCTCCTCAGTTCAATGAAGTTTTGTTGTCATCGTGTCAGGTTTCGATCGACGAATTGGCGCAGCTGCGTCCGCGCCTGTCTGGTTTCAGTAAAAGCATCGACCAGTTGGAAGACATGCGGCAGGTCGCGCCACATGGCTAATTCTGCGCTACCGCCCGCGGCGCGGACGCGTTCGGCCATGCGTACCGAGTCGTCGCGGAGCATTTCCGAGCTGCTGCACTGGAAAAGCAAGGGCGGCAGGCCAGTGAGGTCGGCAAACAGCGGCGAGGCATCCGGCCGGGTTACATCGGCCGGCGCGCTCAGGTAGACGCCCCGCACGAAGCCGATCGCCGCCTTGGTGAACATCGCGTCAGTGCGCTCGTTCTCATTGACCGAGGCGCCACTGAAGGTCAGATCGGTGACCGGCGAAAACGCGAATGCGCATCGCGGCAGCGCCAATCCTTCATCCCGGGCCCGAATCAGGGTCGCCAGGGTCAGGTTTCCCCCCGCTGAATCCCCGCCGACAACCAGGTGCTCGCTGTTGCCGCCAAGCCCGGCGAGGACCTGCCGATAGGCCGCCAGGCAATCGTCGCCCGGCGTCGGGTAGGGGTGTTCCGGCGCGAGGCGATAGTTCGGCAGAAATACCCGGGCTTGCAGCAGGTTGGCGAGGGCCTGGGAAAAGCGCCGGTAGCTTCCGACCGGATAGGTCACGAACGCGCCACCGTGCAGGTAAAGCACGACCGCTTTGCAGTCATCGCGGCCATCCGGCGCGAACCACTCGCCCTCCAGGCCCGGCCCGAAGGCCTCGGGCTTGCCGGGTCTGACGTTCTTATCCAAGAGATGGCTGACCGCCTCGGTTCGGCGACGCAGTTCCGCAGCGGTCAGATCCTTTCTTCTCCAGAGCCTTTTCATCGTCAGGCGAAAGGCCCCGTCGAAGACGCGGCGGATGCCCCAGGAATAGACGTTTTTCAGCATATTTCGTCGCACGGGAAGGTTCTCGGAGGTGTGTATTGAATCATCACCATGTCATGCCTCCCATCCCCCGCGTGGGGGAGGACTGGCGGTCGCCCGGAAGCCGTTTCGCACTCATGATGCGGACATCATTTCGACCAATGTATGGTCGTAGGCACCCCTGATCCGATCGAGGGTCCGGCTGATCAGGGTGCAGTTGTCGATCAATTCCAGGTGGGGCAAACACTGTGCTTCACCGTGGGCCACCAGTTCCAGCGTGGTGGATAGCGCTATCGGCGACAGGGCTTCACGCAAGGAGACGATGCTGCGCGCCGGAACGATGTTGATATCCGCCGTATATTCCTGCGCGGCAACGGAATGAAACATCATGCCGATCGAATCGACGACCGGCAAACTCCGGGTCAGGACGGAGGTCAGCGGCCGGAACAGGGCGAGGTTGGCGCGGAAGACGCCGGTCGCCCAAGCCACCAGCTCGCGCGGAAACAGGCCGGACTCCCCGGAATGTTTGAGTATCCAAAGCACGACGGGATTGGTCTGGCTGGTGATGAAGTGATTGACACCGTACAGCCGGGCCAGTCGGCGCGACGGCAGATCGAGCGCAACCGAGCCGTCGATCCATCGCTGCCCCGCAACGTAGGGGCGACGGCGGCCGTCATAGGTTTTGGCGAACAGCTCGACCGAAGGGTGGACGACAGGCACGGCCGTGGACGCCATCACCGCATCCCGAATCAGGACGTGTGGGGCGGTAATGGCATTCAGCAAGCGCGACGAGCCGGTCACATTGGCCGGCGTTACCGAAATATTGAGGGCCAGCCCGGAATGTTCGTAGGCTTCGGCAAAAGTCAGGTCGGGAATCCACCCCTCGACCAGGTCCCTCACCGCCTCTTGGTCGATCAATTTCGTCGGCAGGAGATTTTTTTTCCCGGAGAAGACAGAGCTGGAAGACGCCTCGCTGAAAAACCGTCCGAGGCCGGGGCCGGTCAGGAGTTCCTTGCGTTCGGCTTCGCTTTTTGTCGCCACCAGCGAGGCGACCAGCGCCCCCCCGCTCGAACCGGAAATCACCTTCGGCAGCTGCCCATGCTCGACAAGCACCTTGACGACCCCGAGATGAAACGGGGTCAGCGAGCCGGCCCCGCTCAACATCAGCGCGGATCGTCCATAGCAGTGGCTGGCCCGACGAAACAGGTCGATTCGCTCCTCCAGATCCCGGCCGGAGCACGGTGAATCGGCCAAGTCCTCGAACGCCGCCGCCATTTCTTCGAGATAGCTGCGAATCAGGCGTCGCGTTTTCGGCGACGTTGCCTTGAACGACACCGGGTCGCCGATCCCACCCAGATTGCCATGCACGCCTTCGTTGATGACATAGATGAGCTCGCGGACGTCCTCGTGGCGGCGCGCCGTGCGAACGGCCTCGAGGCGACCGTGGATCAGGTCCAGGTCGATGGCATTTCGTTTGCCGCGTGCGGCTATTGCATTCGTTGCGCCGTTCATTGAACGCTCACCCGCCTGGCAGACTCGGGACGCCGGGCTAGGACGATGCTCCGGTGGTTCATGCAGGTCTCCTTCCGGCGCGTCCGCGATGGCGCGGCCCGGTGTGATGTTGATGCGTAGTCGAGGGGTGCCAGACCGATCGGACCGGCTGCACAGCCAACGGTGCCAACAGCGCCGGCGGAGTCCGTCGTCGGCTCATGATCGGCGCCCCGCGAGCCGGCATCACTCCCCCTTTCGGGGGAGCGCCGAACCCGCCCGGGCTGTGCGGCCCCGCCACTACGCCACCACTGACGCGCCCCCTGAATTGGGGATTGGAGTGCCGCCCGGTGTGCTCAAATCAGCATCGAAACAAATTGGACGAACCCTGGCATGGCAACCGATATCACCGGATGCGCGTCATCCAGGAGCGCCTCGAGAGCTTCAGGGAATTCCCGCCGCGCCCGGGCACATCCAGGGCGACGTCACACACACGATCGTGGAAACCATGAGCCGGGGCTAAGCCAGCCGGCGCAGCGGAACGAACTGACGAAGCACTGGCGGGCGATACCGGCGCCCGCCAAAGCAGAACAAAGAAACAGCCCCCGTTTTTTTGCAAACGGGGGCTGTTTTCGGCCGACAGTCGGTCAGGCGCTGCTCAGCAAGGACTGGGCGCGAGCCGCGGCCTGCGCCCGGTTATCGACCTTGAGCTTGGCATAGACATGCTTGAGGTGCGACTTGACCGTTTCCGGCGCGATGCCCAGCGCCCGGGCGATTTCCTTGTTGGAATTGCCGTCGGCCAGCAGCTTCAGGATATGGTGCTCGCGCGGGCTGAGCATTTCCCCGGCCGGGCTGGCGCTTTCCTTCAGCTCGACCTCGACGCGGACCAGGGCGCGTTGCAGCTTGCTGAGCAGCGGCAACATCTCGGCCGGCAAGTGCCCGTTGACCAGGGCCAGCAGGGGCGCCGCCGACATCGGCTGATCGATGATCGGCCGCACCGCGCCCGACTGCGCCGCCAGCCGACAGGCTTCGGCGAACACCCGGCGGGCGCCGTCCTCATCGCCCTGGCGCAGATGGGCGAGCGCCAGGGTCGTATTCAGGCGCACCAGTTCGACCATGTTGCCCCGGGAGGCGAGGATCGCCAGCTGCGGTTCGAGTGCCTCGATGGCCGCCCTGTCGCGCCCCTCCCCCATGCGGACCCAGGCCTTCGCCAGGGCCACGTGGCAGACAATCGCCCCTTTGCCGTAGCCGGGCCGCACCGCCGTCAAGGCGGCCAGCGCCTCCAGGCGCTCCATGCACCCTGCGGCCTCGGCGATGCGACCGTCCTCGACGGACAGGCGGACGCGCTCAACCAGCATGGCCACCTCGGCCCGATGCCAATGCCGCGCCGCGAACAGCCGTTCCGCCTCGCTCAGGATACCCCGCATCCGCTGGATGTCGCCGGTGGTCCGGGCCTGGGTGATGGCGACCCGATAGGCGCCGATCACGCAATCCACCGACCCGACCAGGGTGATCGCATCCCAATGCGCCGAGTAAGCCTTGAACGCCTCGTCGAGGCGGTTCTGCTCGTAGCGGACAAGGGACAGCCTGCCCACGATCAGCGCCGACATCATGCTCACCCCGTCGTGGGCCGATGTTCCCGCCTGCATGGCCTCGAGCAGATAGTCGGCCGCCCGGTCGAGATGCCCGTTCGCGAATTCCGCCGCAGCCAGGATGGTCATGTAGTAAGCCGAGGCGATCAGGTAGCGGCCGGGTTCGTTCGGTTCGCGACGCAGCGGCGGCATGGCGTAAAGGCTCTGCCAGCGGCATGCGTCCAGATGCCCGGCGGCGACGATGGTGGTCAGGACATTCCGCACCCAGCCATCGAGCTGCCCGCCGAGCAGGCATTCCGCCGCCAGCTGGCCGGCCGTCTCGCTGTCGTCGGAAAAAGCGATCATCATCGCGCGCAAGGCCCGGCATTCGACACGTATGGCCTCCGCCTCCTCGCCCTTTTCCGACTCGATGTCGGCCTCGACGCCGGCGAGCAGCTTGCCTGCCTCCTCGATGGCCATGCCCAGGCCCAGGCCCCAGGCCAGGGCCAGCCGCAAGCGGCAGGGGCTTTGCAGGACGTAGGCGTGCAGCTGGCGTTCCCAGGCCATCAGGGTAAACACGTCGCCGCATTCGACCAGGGGCATCGCGCACTGGTTGATCCAGGTCAGCGCCTGGGCGGAATCCCCGGCGGCCAGCGCATGCTTGACCGCGTCCGCCCACAGTTCGCGCGTCGCGTACCAGTTCGCCGCCCGGTTGTGCAGGGTGACGATCTCGGCGCCGAGCAGCCCATGCAGGCGCCGCTGCAGATATTCGCGAAACAGCGGATGAAAGGCGAACCACAAACCGT
This sequence comes from uncultured Dechloromonas sp., assembly GCF_945957265.1. GTDB lineage: Bacteria > Pseudomonadota > Gammaproteobacteria > Burkholderiales > Rhodocyclaceae > Azonexus. The sequence continues at coordinate 35,648 of NZ_CAMFKO010000026.1, read as the reverse complement.
CCTGGTCGAGCACGCCGAGGAAGAGCTGCTGCCGCTCGATGCGGTCGAGCATGGCCTGCCCGTCGAAGCGTTCGGTCAACGCTTCGGCCAGGGTGCCGGAAATGCGCTCGACCACCGAAATGCGCAGCATGAACTCCGTCAGTTCGGCCGGCAGATGGTCGAGAAGCTCGGCAAAAAGCCCGGAAATCGGCTTCGACAACCCGGAGAGCCGGCGCAGGTAGGTCGAGGTGTCGCGCTGTTCGCGCAGCGACAGCATGACCACGCGCAGGGCCGCGACCCAGCCTTCGGTGACCGAACTTAGCGCCCACAAGTCGTCGGCCGGCAAGTCCGCATAGCCTGCCTTGCGGACCAGCTGCGCGGTTTCCTCGACGTCGAAGCGCAGGGCCGAACTGTCGATGTCGAGCACCTCGCCCCGGGCGCGCAGGGCAGCCAGCTGCAAGGGCGGCTCACCGCGGCCGAGAACGACCAGGTGGAAATTCTCCGGCGCGTGCCGGAGCAGCAGCGATACCTGCTGGTGGATGCGCTCGCTGGTGATCAGGTGATAGTCGTCGAGAAAGAGGAATATCTCGTCCGACAGGGCGGCGATATCGTTCACCAGCGTTGCCGACAGATAGTCCACCGAGCGCAGCAGCGGGTTGGACAGATCCTGGCTGACGTTCCAGATGCTCGGGCAGGCCTTGTGCAAGGCGGCGCCGACATAGAGCGGGAAACGTTCGGGATCGTCGTCTTCCGGATCGATCGACAGCCAGGCGACGCGGGCGCCGCTGGCCGCGAGTTCGTCGGTCCAGCCCAGTGCCAGCGTCGTCTTGCCGCTGCCGGGCGGCGCCTTGACGAGCGTCAGTAGCCGCCCCCTGCCTTCGACGAGCAGGGGATGCAGGCGCGGGCGTGCGATCACCCCGCGCACCCGGCGCGGCGGCTGAAGCTTGGTGACGAGGAAGGGAACGTTCGTATTCAGCACGGACGACTCCTTTCGTTACGGCCAAACCGGGCTCTTCTGCCGGCGCGAAGCCAGCCTTTCAGTTCCATCGAGCTGCGCAAAGTTTCTTGTCTCCACGTAATAGCGGTTCTGTCGCGCTTCGGCGACCGATACCGATGAAAGGCTCTGCGGCCTTCTTACTAAAGTAACCAATACTCCAATGCCTTACCGGTCAGGTCAAGGCCCGGCTCCCGCCGGTTCCGGCCGGCGGAAGGCGCCGCGCAAGGCTTCCGCGCGCGCCGGCTCAATCCCGCACGGATGGTGCCAAGCCTTTTTCCGCCGCCTTGCGTTCGCCGGCCTCGGCGAAATAGCGGGCAGCCAGTTCGTTCAGCTGCGCGTTGCGTGGATGCCTGGCGAGCGCCAGACGCAAGGGCTTGAGCGCCGCCTTGACGCCGGAAATATCGTGCTCCGCGACGATATGGACATAGACCATGCGCACCGCCTCCGGCCTGAGCGCCGCGGCCTGCCGGAGCTGCGCCAGGGCTTCGCCGGGCATGCCCTGGCGGATCAGCGACAGCCCCAGCGCATGCCGGATTTCCGCCGAACCCGGGTTGCGCGCCACGGCCTGCCGCAGCAATTCCGTCGTCTGGCTCCCCAGCCCCCGCTGTTCGAGCAATTGCGCGAGATTGACCCAGGCCGGCGCGAATCCCGGGTCGATCTCCAGCGCCCGCCGATACGCCTGGTCCGCCTCGCCTCCCTGGCCCCGCGCAGCATGCAGGTCGCCCAGGCGGACCATGGCTTCCGGGCGGTCGGCGTTGAACTGCTCGGCGGCAATCAATTCCTTCACGGCGGCGGCGAAGGCCGGGCGCGCCGTTTCCGGCAGCGCCGCCTCGGCCTCCCCGGCCAGGTGGCGAGCCGCCTCGATGCGAACGAGGCGCCGCGGGTCGCCGAGGCGGGGCGCCAGGTAATAGGCCCGCTCCCGCGCCGGGAAGCTGGCCATGGCGCCGACCGCTGCCCAGCGCAGGGTGTCGTCGGCGGCGTCGAGCTGCCCGGTCACGGCCCGCCGGTTCGCCGGGTCGCCGGCGGCATCGCCGCCGAGCAGCAAGCCCAGGCGGTGCATGGCGCTGGCCCGCACCCAGGCGGGACGGCCGGCGTCCGCGATGATCCCGTGCAGTGCCGGCGTGGCGCTCACCTCCTCGCCTTCGGCCATCCGGAAAACCTCGGCAAAATCCTGCGCGCCGCCCCTGGGTTCCGGATACCAGCGCCGGATGGCGTCGGCCGCCCAGGCCGCGCCCTTCGCCTGGTGGCAGCTGTCGCAGGCGTTGGGAACGCCCAGGCTCAGGCTGCGATCCGGGCGCGGAATGCGGAAGCTGTGGTCGCGCCGCGGGTCGACCCCCATGTAGGTTCGCGCCGGCATGTGGCAGGCGACGCACTGCGCGCCGGCCCCGGCCGGATGGTGGTGATGTTCGGCGCTGTCGAAGCGCGTCGCGGCATGGCATTGCGTGCATAGCGCGTTGCCCGCCGCCCGGACTTTGCCGGAATGCGGCTCGTGGCAATCCGAACAGGTCACCCCCGCCGCGTTCATCCGGCTTTGCAGGAAGGAGCCGTAGGTGAACACCTCATCCTGCTGCTGGCCGTCGGAGAAATAAAGGCCGGACTCGAGCAGGGCCGGCTGGTAGGCGTCGAGCAGCGGCTGGCCGGCGGCGTGCGCGTCGGAAAACTGCCCCCGCCGGGCGTGGCAGCGGGCGCAGACGTCGATTTCGCGCTGCGTGCCGCGGCCCACGCTTCTGTGTGGCGCAATGCCATCGCGCTGCCAGGTCACGCCTTGCCGTTCGTCGAGACGCGCCAGCAGCCCGTTCGCGCCCCCTGCACGCTCGGCCGGCGCTTGCGCCGCCCACGCCAGGTGGGCCGAACCGGGGCCGTGGCAGGCCTCGCAACCGACGCTGATCTCGGACCAGGTCGTCGCGAAACGCCCGGATGCGGCGTCGAAGTTCTTGCGCAGATTGGTGGAATGGCAGTCCGCGCACTGGTAGTTCCAGTTCTGGTCGATGCCGGCCCAGTGCCGGGGCTCGCCGGGCAGCGCGCCGTCTTCCGGGAAGAGATGGAACCAGCGCTGGCCGCCTTCCCGACGCGAGCGGCTGTCCCAGGCCACCCCGAGCGCCTGGCGACGGCCGTCCGGAAAGCTGACCAGATACTGCTGCAGCGGATAGACGCCGAAGGTATGGCTGACCTCGAATTCGCGCAGCTTGCCGTCCTGGCCGGCCGTGCTCGCGAAAAGTTTCCCGTCGCGCTCGACATAGCGCGTTTCGCCGCCGCGATGCCGGAATGCCTTGCCATCCACTTTGGCCAGCACCGCCCCGCCCTCCACCGGCTGCATCGCCAGCGCGTGCTGGGAGCCCTGCCAGGCCTTCGCCGCCTCGGCGTGGCAGCGCGCGCAGGCGGCGCTCCCGACATAGGTTGGCAGCGAGCCGGCCGGGGCATCGGCCGCCGTCGGCGACGGGGCTGCCTCCTGCCGGGCAGCCAGGAACAGGGCCAGCCCGCCCCCGAGCAGCATCAGGAGCACGGCCGCTGCGGCAAGGAATCGGGGGGATGTTCTCATGGTGGGCAAGGGCATCGGCTAATCGACTCGGCAATTCGACTTTTGGCAATAATAGCCGCGTCAGGATAACCGCGATGTATCCCCGCCGTCCCTCCCCCATTACGGGGAGAAAACACCTTGCCGCCGCCGTGTAAATTCATTTTGTACAGTCTCGCCCGCAGCAAACCGATGCCGGAGAACCCATGGCAACCGATCTTCCCATTTCCGCCCACGACGCCCTGAGCCGGCTGCAACACGCCGTCGAGAGCCGGATACTCGGCCAGGACCGTCTCGTCCGCCGCCTGCTGATCGGACTGCTCGCCGACGGCCACCTGCTCGTCGAAGGCTTTCCCGGCCTGGCCAAGACGCGGGCGATCAAGACCCTGGGCGCGGCCCTCGACGCCCGCTTTTCGCGCATCCAGTTCACTCCCGACCTGCTGCCGGCCGACATCACGGGGTCCGACATGTTCTACCAGCAGGCCGGCGGCGGCGAATTCCGTTTCGACCCCGGCCCGGTCTTCGCCAACCTGGTGCTCGCCGACGAAATCAACCGGGCGCCCGCCAAGGTCCAGGCCGCGCTGCTCGAAGCCATGGAGGAGCGCCAGGTGACGGTGGCCGGGCAGACCCACCCGCTGCCCGAGGTCTTCCTGGTCATGGCGACGCAGAACCCCATCGAGCACGAAGGCACCTACCCGCTCCCGGAGGCGCAACTCGACCGCTTCCTGATGCACATCCGGGTCGGCTACCCGGCCCCCGGGGATGAGATGGCCATGCTCAGGCTCCTGCGCGCCGGCAACGGCGACGCGCCGGTGGCGCCCGCCGCCTCCGCCGCCGACATTCTCGCGGCGCGCCGCGGCGTCAGCGCCGTGCACGCCAGCGAATCCCTCGACCGCTACATCGTCGACCTGGTGCAGGCGACGCGGCAGCCGGCAGCGCTCGGCGGCGACATCGCCCGCTGGCTGGAAGTCGGGGCCAGCCCGCGCGGCTCGGTGGCGCTCGACCGCTGCGCGCGCGCCCACGCCTGGCTGGCGGGGCGCGATTTCGCGACCCCCGACGACGTTCGGGCGATCGCCCACGATGCCCTGCGCCACCGCCTGGTGCTCGGCTACGAAGCCAGCGCCGAAGGCATAGCCGCCGACCGGGTCATCGACCTCCTGATCGAACGCGTCCGGCCGGTCTGACCATGAAAACCACGCCGCCCCCCGGCAGCCCCTGCGTCCATACGTCGCTGGCGGAGCTCGTGGCCATGCAATGGCTGCGCGGCACGCCGGGGCTGACCGGGCGCCAGCCGCCGTCGAGCCTGCTCGCCGGCCGCCACGCCTCGCGCCTGCGCGGGCGCGGCCTGATCTTCGAGGATCTGCGCGAATACCGCCCCGGCGACGACATCCGCCGCATCGACTGGCGGGCCACCGCCCGCACCGGCCGGACGCACACGCGTGTCTATGCCGAGGAGCGCGAACGCCCGGTGCTGCTGGTGGTGGACCAGCGCCTCGGCATGTTCTTCGGCAGCGAAGCGCAGATGAAATCCGTCACCGCCGCCGAAACGGCCGCCGCCATCGCCTGGCAGGTGCTGGCCGGGGGCGACCGCATCGGCGCCACGGTCTTCGGCGACCGGCTGATCAGCGACATCAGGCCGCAACGCAGCCGCAAGGCCGTCATGCAAGTATTGAAAGCGCTGGCGGAAAGCAATGCCGCGCTCGGCGTCGACCGCGACATCGAACCGGCGCCGCAGCAGCTCGACCGCGTGCTGGCGCAAGTCGCCGCCCGGGCGACCCACGACTGGCTGATCGTGCTGATCAGCGATTTCCAGGGCATCGGCCCGCAGACGCGCGAACACGTCGCCCGGCTCGCCCGCCACAACGACGTGGTCGCTGTCCTGGTCTGGGACCGCAGTGCCCTGGCGATCCCCGCCATCCCCCATGCCATCCTCGGCGACGGCCGCCGGCAGGCCGACTTCGACCTCGCCCGCCCCGCCACCCGCAATGCCTTGCACGGACTGCTCGACCGGCGCAGCCGTTTTCTCGAACGCCTGCGCAGCGAACTGGCGGTGCCATGCCTGAGCATCGACACCGGCGGCGACGTGGCGGGGCAGCTCGCCCGCGCCCTGGGGCAAGCCGCATGAACGCGCCGCTGAGTGCCGCCGAGCAGGCCCGCCTGGCCGCGCTGGCCGACATCGTCGAACCGGCGGCCATTGGCTGGTGGCCCCCGGCACCCGGCTGGCTGCTCGTCGCCCTCCTTGCCCTGCTGCTGGCGGTGCGCGGCATGCAGCAGTTCCGGCGGCACTGGCAGCGCAACCGCTATCGCCGGCTGGCCCTGCGCCGCCTGCGCCCGCTGGAGTCGGCCGGCGCCGCGCTGCCCGCGCAGCAACTGCTCAGCGAAGCGCTGCTCGTCCTGCGCGACTGCGCGCTCGCCATGCCCGCCGCGGCGAGCCGGCCGGCCGACCGGGCCGCCTGGAGCGCCTTCCTTCAGGCCCGCCTGCCGGCACGCTACCCCTTCCTTCCCGAAGCCCTGCTCCACGACGCCGCCTACTGGCCGCCCGCCCGCGTCGCCCGGGAAGATGCCCTGGCCGTGCTGCGCTTCGTGCGCAGTTGGGTCGAACATCACGCCCCGCCGGCATGATGGACAGCCTCTGGCACCCCTGGGTCTGGCCGGTCGGCAAGGCGGCGCTGTCGCTGAGCTGGCCGGCCGTCTTGCTGCTCGCCCCGTTGCCGTGGGTGCTGTGGCGATTCAGGCGGCCCCACCGATCCCGCTTCGAGGCCCTGCACGCCCCGTTTTTCGCAGCCCTGGCCGAGGAAACGGGCACCCCGACGCATACCGACGGCACGGTACTGCCCCTGTCGGTGCCGGGCGCACTTATCCTCCTGCTGTGCTGGGTCGCGCTGCTGCTGGCGGCCACCCGCCCGGTATGGATCGAGGAACCGCTGACCCGGAGCATCCCCCGGCGCGACCTGCTGCTCGTCCTCGACATCTCGCAGTCGATGGCGACCCGCGACGTGGCGGCCCCCGGCGGCCGACCGGTCGAACGCATCGAAGCCGCCAGGGGCGCCATCGACGAATTCATCCGGAGCCGCGAAGGCGACCGCCTGGGCCTCGCCGTCTTCGGCAACGGCGCCTACCTGCTGGCGCCGTTTACCGAAGACCACGCGCTCGTCCGCGAATTGCTGGCCGAGGTGCGCCCCGGCCTGGCCGGGCCGCGCACCCAGGTTGGCGACGCCATCGGCCTCGGCATCAAGCTGTTCGAAGCCAGCACAGCCCCCAGCCGCGTCATGGTGCTACTCACCGACGGCACCGACACCGGCAGCCGCGTGCCGCCCGAAACGGCGGCGCGGGTCGCCCGCGAACGCGGCGTGGTGGTGCATACGGTCGCCCTCGGCAAGCCGGACAACCCCGTGGACAAGGTCGATACCGCCACCCTGCAGGCCATCGCCCGGATCACCGGCGGCCGTTCCGCCCTCGCCGGCCGCAGCGAGGAACTGAAAGCCGTCTATCGGCAGCTCGACGCGCTGGAACAGAAAAACCACGAAACCCTGACCCATCGCCCGCAACGCGAGCTGTTCCACTGGCCGCTCGGCGCCATGACGCTGTTGCTCTTCGTCTGGCAATTCGGTGCTGCGCTATGGGCGAGTTGGCACACCCGGGCGAAATGGCATGCCTGACTGGAGCGCCATCCTGATCCCCCTCCACTTCCTGCGCCCGGCCTGGCTGGCCGGCATGCCGGCGGCGGCCTTGCTGCTGCTCTGGCATGCCCGCCGGCAACGGGCGGCCGGCGCGTGGCGCGGGCGCATCGCCCCGCACCTGCTGGCGCACCTGATCATCCGCCCGCCTCGCCGCCTCGCGCCAGGGCCGGCGACCTGGCTGTTCGCCCTGCTCGCCCTGAGCTGCCTGGCCCTGTCCGGCCCGAGCTGGGAACGCACGCCGTCGCCCTTCGCCGACGACAGCGCCGCGCTGGTCATCGTTCTCGACCTGTCCCCCAGCATGCTACGTGACGACCTCGCGCCTTCCCGCCTGCTCCGGGCGCGCCTCAAGCTGCGCGACCTCCTCGCCCTGCGCTCCGACCAGAAAACCGCGCTCGTCGCCCTCGGCCCGACGGCGCACCGCGTCCTGCCCTTCACCCGGGACGCCGGCGCCATCCGGACCTATCTCGACGTCCTCGCTCCCCGCCTGATGCCGCCGGCGCCGGCCGGCCAGCCCGGCCAGGGCTTCCCGGCCGCCCTGGCGCTGGCCGAGGCCATGCTCGCCCGCGAAGGCGGCGCCGGCAGCGTGCTGCTCGTCACCGACAACCCGCCGGCGGAACTGGCGGCCCGGTCCGCGCCGGTGGTGTGGAGCATCGCCAGGGAAGCGCCTCCCCGCCTCGCCTGGGCGGACAGCACCATCCGCTGTACGGCGGACGATACCGACGTGACGGCCGTCAACCGCGCCCTCGCCCGGCAACTGGCCGCGGCCCGCCTGGCCGACACGGCCGCCAGCGACTGGCGCGACGACGGCATCCTGCTGCTGCCAGCGCTGCTCCTGCTCGCGCTGGCCGGCGCCCGGCGCGGCTGGAGCTTGCGATGGTAAGGCTCGAACAACTGGCCGCGCTGCTTACCATCGTCTTTGTCGCCATCGCCGCCGCTCACGAGGCGGGTCACGACCTGCCCGACTGGTTCGCCGATCCGGCCTACTGGTGGCAGACGCCGGACCAGGCCGGCGCGGCGCTCCATGCGGCCGGCCACTACCGGGCCGCCGGCGGGGAGTTCCGCGACGCGGCCTGGCGGGGTACGGCCTGCTACCGGGCCGCGGACTACGCCTGCGCCGGGCAGGCCTTCGCCGAAGCCGAAATGGACCCGGCCGAGCGCCATTTCAACCTCGGCAACGTCGCCGCGCGGGCCGGCCGATTCGACCACGCGCTGGCCGAGTACGATGCCGCGCTGGCGGCCCGTCCCGATTGGCCGAGCGCCACGCGCAACCGCGGCATCGTGCTGGCGCTGATCGCCGAGCGCAGCAAACGGCCCGCGCCGGAGGCGTTCGACGGGCGGGGCGAGCCCAATCTCGATCCGGATCAAGCCGAGATCGACCACCGGGGCGCACGCGGCAAGCGCGGCCGTATGGCGATCGACAAGCTCGACCCGGATTCCCTCGCCCAGCTGTGGCTGCGGCAGATCAACAGCGACGCCGGCGAGTTCCTGCGTCTGCGCTTCGGCGACGAAGCGGCGCGGCAAGGCGGAAAGCCATGAAGCGCTGCCTTCCCTTCGCCCTGCTGTGGATTCTGATCCTTGGCGCCGGCTCGACCTACGCCGCACCGGGCGCCCTCGTCCGTGCCAGCCTGTCGAAGCCCGCTCCCTGGGTCGGCGAAACGGTCATCCTCGAACTCACGATCCTGGTCCCCGGCTGGTTCGCCGGGCCGGTGGCGCTGCCCGCCGCGCCCGAGGTGGCCGGCGCCCAGATGCGGCTGTCGGAAAACGCCGGCGCCAACCTCAACGAAACCATCGCCGGCGTCGTCTATGCGGGCATCCGGCGGCACTACGCCATCACCCCGCAAAAACCCGGTCGCCTCGACATTCCGCCCCTGACGGTGGACCTGGCCTTTGCCGATGGCGAACGGCAGGCCAAGGCGACGCTGTACTCGCCGGCCCTGACGCTCCAGGCGGCGATCCCTGCCGGCATGGCGGACCTCGGCTATTTCATCGCCGCCCCCCGCTACCGCCTGCGGCAAAGCCTGGATCGCCCGCTCGGCGATCTGCGCGTCGGCGATGCGCTGGTCAGGACCATTACCCAGAGCGCCGAGCGGATGCCGGCGGTGCACTTGCCCGTCCTCCTCCAGGCGCCGGTGGACGGCATCGCCGCCTATGCCGACGCCCCACTCTTCGCCGACCGGCCCGGCGAGCGCGAAGTAGCCGATCTTGCCGTGCAGACGCAGCGCTTCACCTACGTGCTCCAGCGTCCGGGCACATACACCTTGCCGGCCGTCGAGATCCGCTGGTTCAACACCGCCAGCGGCAAACCGGAAACCGCCAGCCTGCCTGCCCTGACCGTGCGCGTTGCCGCCGCCCCCGAGGTCCGGGCCGACGCACGCGATGCAGCGGCAGGCGCGGCGCCACCGGCCGCGACGCGCGGCAGCCTTGCGACGGCGACCATCCACTGGAGCTGGTTGGCCGGTTTGTCCACGGCACTTGCCTGGCTGGCTTTGCGCACCAGAAGGTTGCGCAATTCGCAGCTGCCCCAAAGCAGATTCCCTTTTTACCGCGGACAACGCGCCGCCCCCGACCCGACTGGCAACCGCCGGCACACGCCGGCAGCAAACGCCAATTTTCATTGACTGCTTATTTCCGGAGCCTCCCCATGAGCAAACGCAGCGACATCATTTCCAACAGCGCCAGCCCTATCCTCAACATGTTCCGCACCGGCCTGCTGCACGGCGCGGGCTACGACACCGGCAAGCTCAAGACGCGGCCGCTGATCGCCATCGCCAATTCGCACACCGAGCTGACCACCGGCCATGCCCATCTCGACAAGCTGGCGCAGAAAGTCCATGACGGCATCCTCGCCGCCGGCGGAGAATGCGCCGAATTCAACGTGCCCGCACCCTGCGACGGGGTCGCCATGGCACACGACGGGATGCGCTTCGTGCTGGCCCAGCGCGACCTGATCGCCGACATGCTGGAAACCCATATCCGCTCGCAACCCTACGACGGCATCGTCTTCATCGCCGGCTGCGACAAGATCAACCCGGCCATGATGATGGCCATGGCCCGCCTCGACCTGCCGGCCATCTATCTCGCCGCCGGCCCCGGGCAGATGGATGTGCGCCACGCGCCCAACCCGAAGAACTCCATCGACCACGGCGACTACCACGACGATCCCTACCATCTGTCCAAGACCACCACCTGCGCCACCTGCGGCGCTTGCGAGATCATGGGCACGGCCAACACCTTCCAGTGCCTGGCCGAAGCGCTCGGCATCTGCCTGCCCGGTTCCAGCAACATTCCCGGCTGGCACGCCGACAAATTGCATGCCGCGCGCCGCACCGGCGAACGCATCGTCGCCATGGTCGGCGAGCAACTGAATGCGCGCCAGATGTTCACCCCGGCGGCGTTCAGGAATGCCGTGGTGACGGCCATGGCCATCGGCGGCTCGACCAACACCGCGCTGCACCTGCCGGCCATCGCCCACGCGGCACAAGTTCCGCTGGGCACCGCCGATTTCGATGCCGCCTGCGACATCCCGACCCTGCTTGCGGTCAGCCCCAACGGCCCGCTGGGCATGCAGGAGATCTGGCAAGCGGGCGGCATGCCCGCCGTGCTCAAGCAACTGGCGAGCAAGCTCGACACCCGCTGCATGACCGTCACCGGCAAGCCCCTGCAGGCGACCATCGAGGCTGCCGTCGTCGGCAACCCGGCCGTCATTCCGCCGCTCGACAAACCTTTCCGGCCGCTGCCCGGGATCACCATCCTGCGCGGCAACCTGGCGCCGGATACCGCCGTGATCAAGCAGTCCGGCGTCGCCGCAAACATGTTGCACTGCCAGGGCCCGGCGATCTGTTTCAACAGCGAGGAAGAGGCCATCAAGGCCATCGGCGAGGGCAGGATCGCCCAAAACAACGTCGTCGTGCTGCGCTACCTGGGCCCCAAGGGGGCGCCCGGCATGCCCGAGATGCTCGGCGCCACGCTGGCGCTGAAGATGGCCGGCCTCAAGAGCGCGGCGCTGATCACCGATGGCCGCTTCTCGGGTGCCACCTCCGGCCCCTGCGTCGGCCACATCTGCCCCGAGGCCAGCGCAGGCGGCCCGATCGCCCTGATCGCGGATGGCGACCTGATCGAGATCGACATCCCGAACAAACGGCTGACCCTGCATGTCGACGAGGCCACGCTGGCCGCCCGGCGCGCGCAGTGGACGCCCCATGAGCGCCCGGCGCCGCACGGCTTCATGCAGCGCTACCGCAAGCATGTACTACCGGCGTCGCAAGGCGCGGTGCTGGACTGAACGGCCAGCGACCGACGCCTGTCCGCACCGAGGAAGCCCCCTGCTTTTTAACCAGGGGAAGCTTCACCCCGAACGGGGGATAGAAATTCCCCCGCCAAGATGCTCAAATTTACAGTGCCCAAGAATCGACTGACGTCGTACGCAATATCGAGAATTCGCGCCCGAATATCCCGAAGGAGACAACATGAAAACACCGTTCAATCTGGCCACCGTGACGCTGAGCCTGCTTCTGGCCAGCGGCACTTGCCTCGCCGCCAAGGTCGACGCCAGGCGCCTTGCCGCGGTCGAGACCAACGCGGCCGACGCCGGCAACTGGCTCAGCCACGGCCGGACCTACGGCGAACAGCGCTACTCGCCGCTCGACAAGATCAACGACCATAACGTCGACAAGCTCGGCCTGGCCTGGCAGTTCAAGTACGACCTCGACCGCGTCGTCGAGGCCACGCCGCTGGTGGTCGACGGGGTGCTGTACACCACCGGCGCCTACAGCATGGTCTACGCCCTCGACGCCACCAACGGCAAGCTGCTGTGGAAATACGACCCCAAGGTCTGGCGCGGCATCCAGGGCACCGGCTGCTGCGACGCGGCCAACCGCGGCGTCGCCTACTGGAACGGCAAGGTCTATGTCGGCGTCTATGACGGCCGCCTCGAAGCCCTCGATGCCAAAACGGGCAAGAAGGCCTGGTCGGTCGATACCGTCATCGACCACGACCGCAACTACACCATCAGCGGCGCCCCGCGCGTCGTCAAGGGCAAGGTGATCATTGGCAACGGCGGCGCCGAATTCGGCGTGCGCGGCTACGTCACCGCCTACGATGCAGAAACCGGCAAGCAGGCCTGGCGCTTCTTCACCGTCCCCGGCGACCCGGCCAAGGGCGACGAAAGCGACACCATCGCGATGATCCGCAAGACCTGGTTCGGCGACCAGTACTGGGTGCAGGGCGGCGGCGGCACCGCCTGGAACGCCTTCTCCTACGACCCCGAACTCGACCTGCTCTACATCGGCGTCGGCAACGGCTCCTACTGGAACTACCGCATGCGCTCCGAAGGCAAGGGCGACAACCTGTTCCTTTCCTCCATCGTCGCCGTCAAGCCGGATACCGGCAAGTACGTCTGGCACTACCAGACCACGCCGGGCGACGCCTGGGACTACACCGCGACGCAGGACATCATCGTCGCCACCCTGCCTATCGACGGCAAGCCGCGCAAGGTGGTCATGCAGGCGCCGAAGAACGGCTTTTTCTACGTGCTGGACGCCGCCACCGGGCAGTTCATCTCGGCCGAAAAGTTTGGCAGCATCGTCACCTGGGCCAAGGGCATCGACAAAGCCACCGGCCGCCCCATCTTCGACCCCGAGGCCGCCGACTACTGGACCAAGAACGAACCGAAGCTGGTATTCCCCGGCTCGCAGGGCGCCCACAACTGGCACCCGATGAGTTTCAGCCCGAAGACCGGCCTGGTCTACATCCCGCAGCACGTTTCTGCCGAACACTTCAACCCCAACATCGAGCGCCGCGCCCCGAGCAAGGGCACGCCCAACCTCGGCGTTCAGATCCCGATCGTGCCGGAGGACAAGGCCGGCCTCGACGAACTCGCCAAGCTGTTCACCGGCAAGCTGCAGGCCTGGGACCCGGTGCAGCAAAAGGAAATCTGGTCCGTTCCCTACCCGATGATGTCGAACGGCGGAACCCTGGCCACGGCCGGCAACCTGGTCTTCCAGGGCACCACCCACGGGCAGGTGCGCGCCTACGCCGCCGACACCGGCAAGCAGCTGTGGGCGACCGATGTTTCCAGCGGCGTCGTCGCCGGGCCGATCAGCTACTCGGTCAAGGGCGAACAGTACGTGGCCTTCAACGTCGGCTGGGGCGGCGCCTTCCCGATCACCTTCGGCGCCGTCGCCGAGCGCGCGCGCGTGGTGCCCGATTCGCGCCTCTACGTCTTCAAGCTCGACGGCAAGACCCCGATGCCGCCGGTGCGCCGCCGCGACATGACCCCGCCCAAGCCGCCGGAGATGACCGCCGGCAACGATGCGGTCCAGGCCGGCTCCAAGCTCTTCGGCAGCCACTGCGCTGCCTGTCACGGCCTCAGCGCGATCAGCGCCAACATCATTCCCGACCTGCGCTACCTGAACCAGGACAAGCACGTCCAGTTCCAGGACATCGTCCGGGGATCGCACTCGCACCTCGGCATGCCCCCCTTCGGCGGCAAGCTGTCGCTGGAAGACGTGGAAAACATCCGCGCCTACCTGGTCAAGCGGGCGCACGACCTGAAGGCCGAGCTGCTCGGGCAGTAATCTCCGGGCATCCCCGACTCGCGGTGCCGGCCCGGGCAGGCACCGCCCCCCCATTTTGGGGATAAAGCCACCTGCATGCCGGCGTTAGATTCGGGCATGGCGATCGCGCAAGCGTCAGCCGAAACCAATCATAACGACATGACACGCAAAGGAGGTTGGAGATGCCTCGCTTTCAAACGGCAAACAGGATCAGGAGCGGCGCCCTGATGGGGCTTCACCCCTTGTGCCGGCGCCTGCACATCAACCCCCTGGCGCTGCTGCGCCAGGAGCGCTTGCCAAGCGCCGTGCTGCGCTCCCCGGACCTGATGATTTCCTACGACAGCTTCGCCCACCTGCTGAACCGTGGCGCGGACACCGCCGGCTATCCCCTGTTCGGCCTGACCCTGGCTTCCTACCAGGGCCTGCAGACCTTCGGGCCGCTCAGCCTGATTGCCGGCGGCTACGACACCGTCCAGCACAGCCTCGAAGCGATCCAGAGGCATTTCCACTTCCACGCCCAGGGCGTCACCAGCGATTTGCGCGTCGAAGGCAGGGAAGCCCGCATCGCCATCGACTTCGACCTGGATACGGACATCCCGCTGGAGCAGCTCGCCGAACTGAGCATCCTGCTCGGCTACAACGCGCTCCGCGAAATGGCCCCGGCCGGCATGGCGGGCGCCTGCCTGCACCTGGCCCACAAGGCGCTGGCCCCGCTCGACGAATACCGGAAGCACACCGGCGCGCCTATCCTCTTCGAGCAGGAAAAAAACGCCATCGTCTTTCCGAGCACCGTGCTCCGGCAGCGCCCCGAGCCCCCCTCGGCGGAAATCCGGCAATCGATGGAGTCCTTCCTGCAGGCGCAGGCGACGCATCAGGAAAAACCGCTTTTGCACACCGTCTCGGCCTTGATCCATGAACTGATCCCGGCCGGCGAGGCGACGCTGGCCGCCATCGCGTCGCTGATGAAGATGCGGGAGCGTACCCTGCAACGGGAGTTGAGCGCCGAGGGAAGCGATTTCAGGACGCTGCTCGACGCCGCGCGTTTCCAGATCGCCCGCAACGCCCTCGAGCGCGGCGAGTCGATTACCGACCTGGCCCTCAATCTCGGCTATTCCGAACTGAGCGCCTTTTCCCGTGCCTTCAAGCGCTGGGCTGGCGTCAGCCCGCAGCACTGGCACCCCGCCGAAGGCTTGCCGTGCCGGCAGCGCCATGCGTCGCACCGCTCGCCGACACGCCATCGCCCTGTCGCAAACTATCAATCGAGAGACGCAAATCATCAAGAACACGGACGCCTTCCCTCCTAGCATGCCCCGATCGAGGTGTTAAGCGCCACACCCGTCAAAGAGCCCTTGCCAGCGCATCGTTTGCTGCACCACCAATAGAAAACAAGGCCGAACCATGAGACAAGACCATTCACTGCCGGCGGCCACCCGCCGCCTGTTCATCCAAAGGAGCGTACTGGCTTTGGCCGCGGCTTTTTCGCCTGCCCTCCTGCAGGCCGCGGCGAATACTCCCGCCAGCAAATCGACCCCGCCGCCGAAGACGCTCCACGCCCTCTCGGCCGACGACTATCGCCTGCTGTCGGTGGTCAGCGACGCGATCATTCCCACCGACGAAACGCCGGGCGCCAGCTCCATCGACCTGGCGGCCCGGATCGACCGCTACACCGCCCCCGACGACAAGGAACTGATCCAGGGCATCAGCGGCGCCCTGTTGTTCATCGAACACAAGGCGCCGGAGCTGATCGGTGAAAAGAAAGCATTTTCCCGGCTGGATTCGGCCAGCAAGGAAAAGACGCTGCTCGCCATGAATGGCGCGTCGCCGCTGACCAACACGGTATTCACCGCCATCCGCGGCCTGTGTCTTTTCTACTTCTACACCCACGAAGCCGGCTGGAAACAGATCGGCTACGACGGCCCCTTGATCCAGCAAGCCAATCCTTCCCTGAAAGCGGATGCCTGACATGATTACCCAAGGTCACGAAATCACCGCCGCACTGAAGCTCAAAACCCACTCCGTCGTCATCGGATCGGGGGCCGGCGGCGGCGTCGCCGCGTACCACCTGGCGGCCGCCGGCGTGGACACCGTCGTCATCGAGGAAGGCGGCTACTTCCAGGCCAAGGACTTCAACCAGCGTGAAGAGGACATGATGCCCGCCCTCTACCGCTCGGCCGGCCGGCAAACGACCACCGACGGCATGATCTATGTCTGGCAGGGCTCCGCCTTCGGCGGCTCGACGCTGATCAACACCGCCGACGCGACGCCGATCGAACCCGAAGTGCTGCACCACTGGCAGCAACATTTCGGCCTCGGCACGCTAACCGAAGAGAGCCTGGCCGCTTCCTACTCACGGGTTTACAAGGATTTGAACGTCCATCGCCTGGAGGAACACCTCCTCAACCGCAACAACAGCGTGTTGCTGCAGACAGCCCGGCGGCTCGGTTACAAGACAGGGGTGTTCGATTCCAACCGCAAGGGCTGCGTCGGTAGCGGCTACTGCTACTCCGGGTGCGCCTACGACGCCAAGCAGGGCACCAACCTGACCTACCTGCCCCGTGCCTCCGAACTCGGCGCGCAGATTTATACCGACATGCGCGTCGACCGCATCGAACGGCTGTCCACCGGTCGGTACCGCATTCACGCCAGCGTCGTCGAACGGGGCAGCCGCGCCTATCGCCTGCCGGTCGAAATCGACGCCGTCCGCATCGTCCTGGCCGCCGGCACCGTCCATACCCCGGCCATTCTCAAGCGCTCGGGATTCGACAAGGGGCTGCCGCAACTGGGGCGCAACATCTCGCTGCAACCGCAGATCGGCCTCGCCGCCCATTTCGACGCGAGCGACAAGATGACTTCCTGGCGCGGCGCCCCGCAGTCCTGCTATGTCAGCGAATTCGACGACAACCGCGCCAGCCACGGCCTCGGCGGCTTCCGCATGGAGGGCGTGGGCGGCCTGCCCGGAATACTCGCCGGCTTTGGCAAAACAATCGGCAAGGAACACAAGCGGCTGATGAGCGAATACCCCCATACCCAGTTCACGGCCCTGCTGGTTCCCGACCAGCCGACCGGGACCATGGACTGGGAATGGGGAGCGGACGGCAAGGTCAAGCCGAAGATCCAATACACGCCGAAAGCGGAATGGGTCCAGCGCTTCCGCAAGGCGATGAAAACGGCTGCCGAGCTCATGTTCGAAGCGGGCGCCCGCCGCGTCACCTTCAACAGTACCGTCTACCCGTCGATCACCAACCGCGACCAGTTCGCCAAGATCGACGAGTTCCCGGTGGCACCGGGAATGGTGGCGCTGACCTCCGCCCACGTCCAGGGCAGTTGCCGCATCGGCCTCAATGCCGATGTCGGCGTCGTCGACCAGAACCTCAAGCTGCACAACCTGGACAACATTTACGTCGTCGACGGCTCGGTCATGCCGACCACCGCCGCGACGCACACGATGATCCCCATCATGGTCATGGCCGACCGGGCGATGCATGCCCTGCTGCACCAGGCCTGAACGAAAACCCAACCTTTACCTGGAGACTCTCATGCTCAATCAAGAAACACGCGCCGCCATTGCCCAACAGATCTTCACCGGCTTCCAGGAGACGAAACAGCTCCCCCTGCTCAGCAAAGCCCACCCCGAAATCGACATGGAGGATGCCTACCGCATCCAGGAGCTGGTCGTCGACCATTTCAAGGCCGATGGCCGCAAGGTCAAGGGCTACAAGATCGGCCTCACCTCCAAGGTCATGCAGGAGATGGTCGGTAGCAGCGAACCCGACTACAGCGCCATGCTGGACCACATGTTCATCGCCGAGGAGGCCCATGTCCGCCGCCAGGATTATTGCGACCCGCTGGTCGAAATCGAGATCGCCTTCGTCATGAAGGAGCGCCTGCAAGGGCCGGGCGTGAATGCGGCCGACGTGATCCGGGCCACCGATTTCGTCCTGCCGGCGATCGAAGTGGTCGATTTCCGCGTCGCCCGCGCCCCAGGCATGAACGTGCGCGATACCGTCGCCGACCTGGCGGCAGTGGGCGGTGTCGTGCTCGGCGGCAATCCGGTGCGCCTCGACGATATCGACATCCGCAATATCGGCGGCCAGCTGCTCATCAACGGCGAGCTGCGCGAATCCGGCAAGTCCTCCGCCGTGCTCGGCAACCCGGTCACCGCCATCGCCTGGCTGGCCAACAAGCTGTCGGAATTCGGCGTCGCCTTCGAACCGGGCGACGTCGTCATCTCGGGTTCCTTCGTGCGCGCCCTGCCCGTCCAGGCCGGCGACCAGGTGACCGCCCGCTTCGACAACGGCTTCGGCGACGTCAACCTGTATATCGATTAAGAAACCCGCCATCCCCGACTATCGTTCCCCCCGCGTCAGCCTGGCGCTCAAGGCCTATGCCTTGCTTGCGACCAGCGCCGACAAGGGTGGCGTGCAGGATCGCGAGATACTCGACTGATCGGCTCCCGGGAAGACGCGTCGCCGTATCCTGTCCGCCACCTCCCGTTTTTTACCAGTTTGGGTTTCGAGCGTTTCTACGGCTTCATGGGTGGCGAAACCAACGACCACTTCGTCGAACGGGTGTTCAATCCCGAACGCCCGTCGCTCACCCGCGGCGGGACCAAATTCACTTACGCAGCCAACGCGAACCGCCTGCTGGAAGGCTCGCCCCCCAGATCTATCAACGCGACCATCGCATCGACGCCTATGCCGAGACCGCTGCGGACAAACCGGCCGACGGCGTTCTGCTGGAGATTGGCGGCCGTGCCGCGGGGCTCGCGCTCTATGCGGAGAACGGAATGCTGGTGTACGGCTACAACTTCTTCGGCAAGCAGTACTACACCGTCAAGCCGGACACTTGGCATTGCTCATCGCCAGACCGGGATGCGCAGCAGCATGTCGCGGCGCTCCTCCAGGCTGGGGTTGGGGGCGTTCAGCTAGGCCTGGCACTGGCGCTGAAACACCTCTTCCAGTTGCGCTATCGCGGCTTGGTCATTGGAAATGGGCGTGTGACCGGAATCATTGCTTTTTGGGAGATCGAACAAGCCCCCCCCCGATGAGGGGATGAGGCTTCAGCATCCATATCAGCGCCACTCCCCCAGCACGGCACGGAAACGGGTTTTCCCGACATTGCTCAGCTGGCGCCGGATCGGCCCGTCATGCCAGACGAAGGCGCCGGGCGCGAAGCCGGTCACCTGGGTGGAGCGGCCGTCGCCGACGGCCAGCGTGGCGTCGCTGAGCGATACCAGCAAGCCCGAAAAATTGTAGTCGACCAGCCCGGTACTCTCGCCCGGCGGCAAGTCGATCCGGTAGAAACGGATCGACTCCCCGTGGAACGGGTCGTCGAGCGCGGTGTGAAACGGGGCAGCCAGCAGCCTGTCGGCAAGCACCGGGGGCGATTTTCGGTGCTCGGCGCCGATCATCTGCATCAACCCCGTTCCGTCGTTACGTACCCGATGGATCAGCGGTTCGCGGCCGTGCGGGCGGCAGCCGCACATCCCCGCCGAAAGCGCGTGCGTCACGCCGTCCTGCTGCGCGAAGGCCTGGTCGTAGACGCGGCAGTCATGGATCGCCACATACATCGTGTTGACGCTGTGGCGGTGATACAGCGAACTCGCTCCCGGCGGAAAACGTACGTCGTAGACCCGCACATGGGCGTTTTCGAAACGGTGGTAATGGCCCGGCTCGTCATGGACCTCGACAAAGCCCTCGGCAGGCTCGACGGAGAGACCGGGCTGGCGGCCCGTCTCCAGGTAGCAGTCGATCATTCCTTGTTTCCTCCAGCGCCAATCGGCTTGCTTGCTGCGACACGCCCCGACGGGAACCCGAGGTTCGGCATCGGGGCGGCCATTCAAGCGTTTCAGGAATGCAGGGCGCGGTACGGGATGTCGCCGAGCACGGCGATAATCGCCTGCCCCAGCACGTCGGCTTCGAGCAAGGCGCGGCGTACCGCATCCGCCGTCACGGCAAACGGCATGTTGCCGATGAACGGGAAGTCGATCGTCGCCGCCACCACGGTATCCAGGGCTGCCGCATCGGCTTCGGCAATGCCGAGCTGCGCCAGCGTCACCGGCAAGCCGACCTGCGCGAACAAGCTGCAGACCCGCCCCGCCTCGTCCCGCTCCGCTTCCAGCATGAGTTGGGTGAGCAGACCGAAGGCCACCATTTCGCCGTGCAGGTAGTTGCGATCGACTTCCTCCAGCAGCGTGAAGGCCTGCGCCACGGCGTGGGCCGCCGCGACGCCGCCGCTCTCGGCCCCGAGGCCGCTGAGGAGGGTATTGGCGTCCACAACCTGTTCGAGGGCGGCATTCACCCGCTTGGCCTCGACTGCGGCGACGGCCTCGACGCCATGCTCGAACAAGGTCCGGGCGCAGGCTTCGGCCAGCGCGAGCCCTGCCAGCCCGGGTCGGGCGCCGAGGAGGGTGATGCCCGCGGGGTTCTGCTGGCAGGCACGCGCCTCGTACCAGGTCGACATCGCATCGCCGATCCCGGCGACGAGAAAGCGGGTCGGTGCCTGGGCGATGATGTCGGTATCGACCAACACCAGGGCCGGGCCCTGATCGAACACCTCGAAGGACTCGGTGGCCCCTTCCGGTGTGTAGAGCACCGACAGCGCCGTACAGGGCGCATCGTTGGAGGCCAGCGTCGGCATCACCACCACCGGCACGGCCAGGCGGTGGGCGATCGACTTGCCGGCATCCAGCGTCTTGCCCCCGCCCAGTGCGATCAGCACGTCGATGGGCGCTTGCGCCTTTACCCAGGCGACCTGTTTCTCGATTTCCTGGCGCGAGCATTCGCCGCCAAAGGTGGCGATGACGATGGCGATGCCGGCGGTGTGCAGGCTGTCCACCAGCCGGCGCGCCTCGTTGCGCTGGCTGCGGGACGAGCAGAGGATGGCCACCCGCCGGGCGCCGAGCTTGCCGATATGGCCGGCGGCGTGGTCGATGAGACCGGCCGCCTGAACGTAGCGGCCGGGAGATCCGAAAATCCGCGTCATGTCATTTTCTCCGGTGAGTTGGGCTCAGAGACGGAACTTGATCATCAGGCCGATCAGTTTCTCGAAGCGCGGGCCGTAGGGCGGCGCCAGCATCAGGATGCCGGAACGCCTGGCCTGCTTGAAAACGGGGCGCAGCTTGGAAAACTCCAGGAAGCCTTCCTTGCCGTGGTAATGCCCCATGCCGCTGTTGCCGATGCCACCGAAAGGCATGTCGTGCTGCGCCACGTGCAGCAGCGTGTCGTTGACCGAAACGCCGCCCGAGATGGTCTGGTAGATCACCTTGTCCTGGACGGCCTGGCTGTTGGTGAACAGGTAGAGCGCGAGCGGCCGTTCGTTGGCGTTGATGTAGCCGATCACCTCGTCGAGGCTGTCGTAGGGCTTGATCGGCAGCAGCGGGCCGAAAATCTCGTCCTGCATGATCGCCATGTCGTCCTGCACGTCGAGGACGATGTGCGGCGGCACCTTGCGGGTGAACTTGTTGGCCGCCCCGCCCGGCGCCAGGTTAACGGTCCGCGCGCCCTTGGCGCTGGCATCTTCCAGGGTGTGGCAGACGCGTTCGAAAGCCTTGCCGTCGATGATCGACGTGAAATCCTTCGAATCGGCCGAGCCGTAGCGCTCCGCCACGATAGCCTTGGCATGGGCGACGAAGGCGTCCACCTTGGCGCGGGGCAGGAACAGGTAGTCCGGCGCCGTGCAGGTTTGCCCGGCATTGATCAGCTTGCCGTACATGATGCGCTCGGCCGCCGTACGCAGGTCGAAATCGTCGGCGACGATGGTCGGCGACTTGCCGCCGAGTTCGAGGGTCACCGGCGTCAGGTACTGGGCGGCGGTTTCCATCACCACCTTGCCGGTGCCCGGGGAGCCGGTGAACACCAGATGGTCCCAGGGGCGGCGGGTAAAGTCCCCGGCCGAGACGCCGGGAATGACGGCCAGTACCTCGTCGTCGAATTCCTGCGTCACCAGCTGGTCGAGCAGCACGCACAGGTGCTGCGAGTTGGCGGCCATCTTGATGATCACCCGGTTGCCCGCGGCCAGCGCCTGGATGGCCGGCCCCAGGGCGAGTTGCAGCGGATAGTTCCACGGCGAGACGACGCCGATCACCCCTTTCGGCTGCGGAATGACCGTGTTTTTGGCGCCGAAGAAAGCCAGGCCGACGTGGCGCTTCTCCGGCTTCATCCACTTTTTCAGCTGTTTCTTCGTGTCGCCGATGCTGGCGAGCAGAATGGAGATTTCGAGCAGCCGCGTCTCCTGCGCGGAGCGATTGCCGTAATCCTTGTTCACCGCCTGGCAAATCGCCGCCTGGTTGTCGTCCAGGATCTTTTCGAGTTTTTCGAGGCGGGCGATCCGCTCGCCATAGGCGGGATAGGGATCGCGCCGCGAGGCGCTGCGCTGCCGGTCGAACACGCTGTCGATACGGCTCGTTTCGGTTGCTGCTTTGAGTGCTGAATTTGTCATGAAAACCTCGGCTCTGTTCTTGGGTCCGCGACGGACGCCTCATGTTGTCGGGGGGGAGTACACCAAGCGCTACCGTAGCTCCTGCCCGGTCGGCAAGGCTTGACAAAAGGCGGCCGCGGCTTGACATAACGCGCCACGCCCACTGCCTCCGGCGGGGGACGCCAAGATCGATTCCAGGCTCCCCCCGAACGGGGGATAAGAGTTTTGCGCACCCGGTGTTGCAATCGACATCGATCACGGTCGACAGGCTGTCTCGATGAAATCCGGTGAGCGCTACGGCAAACCGGCAAGCATCCGGGCAACCCGGGCCGTCCCTACCCAAGAAGACTAGGAGACAAACAAGATGAATGGCTGGAGCTTACCGTTTTCCCCCAAGGGCCTGGCTTCGACGCTGACGCCGCCGCCCTGGCACTATTCGGGCGAAGTCATCGCGGTCGAATTCGAGATGAGCCGCGAACAGATCGCCGCGCTGCTGCCGGACGATCTGGAAGTCGGCGACAGCACGCAGTGCCTGGCCATCTTCGCCGACTGGAGTTCGGCGGCCGACAGCGATCCGCGCCTGCTTGCCGACCCGCGGCGCGGCCAGTACAAGGAAGCGTTCATCGTCGTCCCGACCCGGGCCGATGGCGGGCCGGCGGGCCGTGTTCCCTACATCTGGGTGGACAACGAAGTCGCCCATTCCCGTGGCCAGATCCAGGGTTTCCCGAAGAAACTCGGCGAAATCCACATGACCAAGGCGGTGGCACTGGGCCGCGGCGGCCCGAAACGGGAAGTCGGCAACACCTTCGTCGGCACCCTGTCCGCCATGGGACGCCTGCTGATGCGCGCCAGCGTGACGCTGACCGAGGCGATCAGCCCGGCCCAGTTGCCGCCGCTGCTGGCCCTGCCGCAGGTTCACACCCGCTACCTGCCGAGCATCGATCCGGAACTCGCACCGGCCCACGCCCATTCGATGAACATCCTGACCGATGTCGCCGCCGGCCAGGCGCTGGCGGGGACTGCAACGCTCGAATTCCTGCCGTCGGAACACGAAGAACTGGGCGACCTCGGCATCACCCGCGTCGGCAAGGGTTACCTGGCCAGCATCGCGATGACCCTGACCGGCGCCAAGACGATGCCGGCCAAGCCGTTCTGACATACGCACCGAGAGGCAGGTACCGACATGAACACCAAAATCCTCAAGCCCAGCGACTCGGCCTACGCCTACCCGCTGCTCATCAAACGTCTGCTGACCTCGGTGCAGCGCGTGGAAACCCGCAACCAGATCGTTTCGGGAACGCACCGCTTCAGCTACCGGCAGTTCAACGAACGGGTCTGCCGCCTGGCCAACGTCCTGCGCGCGCAGGGCATCGGCCCCGGCGACACCGTCGCGGTCATGGACTGGGACAGCCACCGCTACCTGGAATGCTTCTTTGCCATTCCGATGATCGGGGCCGTCCTGCATACCGTCAATATCCGCCTCTCGCCGCAGCAGATCCTGTACACCATGAACCACGCCCAGGACGACCTGGTGCTGGTGCATGACGATTTCCTGCCCATCGTCGACGGCATCAAGGGTGAGCTCGCAACCGTCAAGGGCTACATCCAACTGAGCGATGCCGAAACGCCGCCCGCCGCTTCCTTCGCGACGGCCGGCGACTACGAGGCGCTGCTCGCGCAGGCCGACCCGCACTACGACTTCCCGGACTTCGACGAGAATTCGGTGGCCACCGCCTTCTACACCACCGGTACGACCGGCAACCCCAAGGGGGTCTATTTCAGCCACCGGCAACTGGTGCTGCACACGCTGAACATAACCAACACCCTATTGTCCCGCAACGCCGACGCCCCGCTGCTCGACCACGGCGGGATCTACATGCCGATCACCCCGATGTTCCACGTCCATGCCTGGGGCATCCCCTATGCGGCGACGATGATGGGCATCCAGCAGATCTACCCCGGCCGTTACGAGCCCAACAAGCTGGCCCGCCTGATCCGCGAGGAAGGGGTCACCTTCTCCCACTGCGTGCCGACCATCCTGCAGATGGTTCTGCAGTCGGCCGAAGCGGCGAACACCGACTTCAGGAAGTGGAAAGTGATCATCGGCGGCAGCGCGCTGACGCCCGGCCAGGCCGAGCAGGCGATGGCGCTGGGCGTCGACGTCTTCAGCGCCTACGGCATGTCGGAAACCTGCCCGCTGCTGGCGATCACCCGCATCACCCGGGAGCAGCGCGAGCTGCCCTTCGCCGAACAGGTCGCCTGGCGCGTCAAGGCCGGCATCCCCAGCGACCTGGTGGACATCGAGATCTGGGATGCGAACGGCGCCCCCCTGCCGCACGACGGCAGAATCTCCGGCGAAGTGGTCGTCCGCGCCCCCTGGCTGACCCAGAGCTATCTTTTCGAACCGGAGAAGGGCGAGGAACTGTGGGCCAAGGGCTGGCTGCACACCGGCGACGTCGCCAGCATCCACCCGGACGGCTGCATCGAGATCAAGGACCGGATCAAGGACGTCATCAAGACCGGCGGCGAATGGATCTCGTCGCTGGAGCTGGAACGCATGATCAGCACCCACCCCGGCGTCCAGGCCGTCACGGTGATCGGCATCCCCGACGAGCACTGGGGCGAGCGCCCCTGCGCGCTGGTCATTCCGCGTAATGCCGAGTGCAGCCCGGCGAGCATCGTCGACCACCTGCAGCAATATGTCGCCGGCGGCGCCATCAACAAGTGGGCGATTCCCAAGGAAGTCAGGATCGTCACCGAGATTCCGACCACCAGCGTCGGCAAGATCGACAAGAAGCGGATTCGTGCTCAATTGGCATGACCGGGACAAATGCGCCGCGCGGCTTGCCCCCGCGCGACGCATCGGTCCCCACGGACAAGATGCACCATAAATAGAGAACAGCAATCATGAGCAAACCGATCATCCTGGTCATCCGCCAACTCCCCGCTCCCATGATGGCGGCCTTGCAGCAATTCGGCGACGTGCGCCTGCTCGACCCCGCCACCATCGGGATTCCGGAAGGCAACATATTGGTCTCCACCGCGGTCGACCCCGTGTCGGCCGAGTTGATCGACCGCCTGCCGGCTTCCCTCGGGCTGATCGCCAACATCGGCGTCGGCTACGACAACATCGACCGGGCGGCCGCCACCCGGCGCGGCATCGCCGTCAGCAACACCCCGGTCGTCACCGAGGATACCGCCGACCTCGTCTTCGCACTGCTGCTGGCTACCTGCCGCCGGCTCAGCGTCAGCGAGCGCCATCTGCGCGCTGGCAACTGGGCAGCCGGCGCCGGGCAACTGGGCCAGCGCGTACACGGCAAGCGCCTGGGCATCGTCGGCCTGGGCGCCATCGGCCAGGCCGTCGCCCGGCGGGCGCGCGGTTTCAACATGTCCATCCTCTACCATGGCCCGAAACCCTCCCCCGAGGCCGCCGCCGCACTGGATGCCCATTTCTGCCCGACCCTGGAGGAACTGCTGCGCGAAGCCGACATCGTCTCGCTCAACTGCACCCTCAACGAGCAGACCCGCCACCTGATGAACGCGGCAACCCTGGCCATGCTCAAACCGGGCGCCGTGCTGATCAACGTCGGACGCGGCCCGCTGGTCGATGAGAATGCGCTGGTCGACGCGCTGCGCAGCGGCCATCTGGGCGGTGCCGGCCTGGACGTATTCGAATTCGAGCCGCAGGTGACGCCGGCGCTGCTGGAATTCGACAACGTCACCCTGCTGCCGCATATCGGCAGCGCAACCGGCGAATGCCGCATGGACATGGCGCGTCGCGTCTGCGCCAATATCGGCCACTTCCTGCAGCAGGGCGCACCGCTCGACCGCTGCAACTAATCTCCCGACAAAGTCCTAGCGATGAGCATCTTCAACGTAAACCCGGTGACAGTCGAGGACTACCGGCTTCGTGCCCGGCGCTTCCTGCCGCGCTTCCTGTTCGACTACATCGACGGCGGCGCCAACCGCGAAAGCACGCTGCGCTACAACGTCAGCGACTTCGAGCATTACCGGCTGATCCAGCGCGTCATGAAGAATGTCGAGCATGTCGACTGCAGCACGGTGCTCGCCGGCCACCAGGCCGCGATGCCGGTGGCGCTGGCCCCGGTCGGCATGGCCGGCATGTTCGCCCGGCGCGGCGAAACCCAGGGCGCCCGCGCCGCCCAGCGCATCGGCATCCCCTTCACCACGTCAACCCTGGGCATCTGCCCGGTGGAAGAGATCCAGGCTGCCATCGGCCAGCCCTTCTGGTTCCAGCTCTACATGCTGCGCGACCGTGGCATCGTCGAGACCCTGCTCGCCCGCGCCCGGGCCGCCGGCTGCGACACGCTGGTATTCACCGTCGACCTGGCCGTGCTGGGATTGCGCCTGCGCGATTTCCGCAACGGCATGGTCGGCACCAACCTGCCGAGCAAGCTGTCGAAAATGGCCCAGCTGCTCTCCAGCCCGCGCTGGGTCCTGGATGTCGGCATCAAGGGCAAGCCCCACAGCATCGGCAACCTCAGCGACGTCGTTCCCGACCCGGACGATCTCAATGCCTACAAGGCCTTCATCGACTCGCAGGTCGACTCGACCGTGACCTGGCAGGACATCGCCTGGCTGCGCTCGATCTGGCCGGGCAAGCTGATCATCAAGGGCATCATGGAAGTCGACGACGCGCAGGCTGCGCTCGACGTCGGTGCCGACGGCGTGGTCGTTTCCAACCACGGCGCCCGCCAGCTGGATGCCGTCGCCTCCAGCATCAGCAAGCTGCCGGCGATTGCCGACGCCGTGGGCGGGCAGATGGAGGTCTACCTCGACGGCGGCGTGCGCAACGGGCTGGATGTCCTCAAGGCCGTCGCCCTCGGCGCCCGCGGCGTACTCATCGGCCGCCCCTGGATCTGGGCCATGGCCGGCGGCGGCGAAGCCGGGCTGGACAGCCTGCTCGGCCTGTTCCACAAGGAGATCCGGGCCGGCATGGCGCTGCTCGGTGTCAACCGCATCGAAGAGGTCAACCGGGATGTCATCGAGTTGGCCGCCGGCAAAACCGGCACGTAACTCACGCGGCAGCGTCACCCGCGGGAGAGCCAAGCAAACCGGCCATCCGGCGCGCTTTTTTTAGGTTGCAAAGTTTTTCACACAAGAGAGGTAAAGCAAATGAGTGCGTACGCTATTTTTGATGTCGAAATATACGATCTCCAGCGCTATCAGGAGTTCATGACCAAGGTAAAGCCTGTCATCGAGTCCTGCGGCGGCAAATACCTGGCTCGCGGCGGCGCCCACAAGGTCTTCGAAGGTGACTGGACCCCGCGCCGGATCGTGCTGTTCGAATTCCCCTCCATGGAGGCGCTCGAGGCGTTTTACTTCAGCGACGTATACCAGGGGCTGAAAGCCATTCGCGACGAGTGCAGCTCGGGTCGCGTCGTCGCAGTCGAGGGCATCTGACGCTTTCCATAACCGGGACGCCAGTCACACGCTTACAAAGGATAAATCCACCATGAATCTGAACCTGAAAGGCCGCAAGGCCATCGTCTGCGGCGCTTCCAAAGGCCTCGGGCGCGCCTGCGCCCTGGCCCTTGCCGAAGAAGGCGTCGACCTGGTCATCAACGCCCGTAACGCCGCCGATCTGGAGGCAACCACCGAAGAGATCCGCAGCCAGACCGGCGTCGCGGTACAAGCGGTCGCCGCCGACATCACCACCGAAGCAGGCCGCGCCCTGGTGCTCGCCGCCTGCCCTGCCCCCGACATCCTGGTCACCAACGCCGGCGGCCCGCCTCCGGGCGACTTCCGCAACTGGGATCAAGAGGCATGGTATGCGGCCCTGGATGCCAACATGCTGACGCCGATCTTTCTCATGAAGGCGGTGGTGGACGGCATGCTGGAACGCCGTTTCGGCCGCATCGTCAATATCACCTCGTCGGCCGTCAAGGCGCCGATCTCCATTCTCGGCCTCTCCAACGGCGCGCGTAGCGGCCTGACCGGTTTCGTCGCCGGACTGGCGCGCGAGACCGTGGCCCACAACGTCACCATCAACAATCTGCTGCCCGGCTCCTTCGAGACCGATCGCCTGAAGTCCACCGTCGCATCGTATGCCCAGAAACTGGGTGTCGACGCTGCCCAGGTCCGCCAGCAGCAAATGCAGGCCACGCCGGCCAAACGCTTTGGCGACCCGAGCGAATTCGGCGCCATGTGCGCCTTTCTCTGCGGCAGCCAGGCCGGCTTCATCACCGGCCAGAATCTGCTGCTGGACGGCGGCGCCTATCCGGGCACCTTTTAACGCGACGAGACCGGCACGACAGACATGGATGCGATTCGATCGCACCTGATCGGGGCGCATCCGGATGATCGAGGTGACTTGAAGCACCTCACACAGTAGAACGAGAAATAGACAAACATGAAGATTCTGGTCCCCGTAAAACGGGTTATCGACTACAACGTCAAGGTCCGCGTGAAGGCGGACGGCACGGGCGTTGATCTGGCCAACGTCAAGATGAGCATGAACCCCTTCGACGAAATTGCCGTCGAAGAAGCCGTGCGCCTGAAGGAAGCCGGCATCGCCACCGAAGTCATCGCCGTCTCCTGCGGCGTCGCCGCCTGCCAGGAAACCCTGCGCACCGCCATGGCCATCGGCGCCGACCGCGGCATCCTCGTCGAAACCGACGTCGAGCTGCAACCGCTGGCCGTCGCCAAGCTCCTCAAAGCCCTGTGCGACAAGGAACAACCGCAACTCGTCATCTGCGGCAAGCAAGCCATCGACGACGACGCCAACCAGACCGGCCAGATGCTCGCCGCCCTGCAGAACTGGCCGCAAGCCACCTTCGCCTCCAAGGTCGTTTTGGCTGATGGCAAAGCCACCGTCACCCGCGAAATCGACGGCGGCCTGGAGACCCTGCAGATCACCCTGCCGGCCGTGGTGTCCACCGACCTGCGCCTCAACGAGCCGCGCTACGCCACCCTGCCCAACATCATGAAAGCCAAGAAGAAGCCGCTCGACACCGTCAAGCCGGCCGACCTCGGCATCGACGTCACCCCGCGCCTGACCACCCTCAAGGTCGCCGAACCCGCCAAGCGCAGCGCCGGCGTCAAGGTCGCCGATGTCGCCGAACTGGTGAACAAGCTCAAGAACGAAGCCAAGGTGATCTGATCATGACCATTCTCGTCATTGCCGAACACGACAACGCCGCCCTCAAGGCCGCCACCCTCAACACCGTCGCCGCCGCCCAGAAGATCGGTGGCGACATCCACGTCCTCGTCGCCGGATCCGGCTGCGCAGCCGCCGCGCAACAAGCCGCCCAGCTGCAAGGCGTCGCCACCGTCAAGGTCGCCGATGCCGCGCACTACGCCGCCCAGACCGCCGAGAACCTGACCGCCCTGGTCATTGCCAACGCCGCCGGCTACAGCCACATCCTCGCCCCGGCCACCACCTTCGGCAAGAACCTCGCCCCGCGCGTCGCCGCCTTGCTCGATGTCGCCCAGATCTCCGAAATCTCCGGCGTCGATAGCCCGGACACCTTCGTCCGCCCGATCTACGCCGGCAATGCCCTGGCCACGGTCAAGAGCGCCGACGCGGTCAAGGTCATCACCGTGCGCAGCACCGCCTTCGACGCCGTCGGCACCGGCGGCAACGCCGCCATCGAGTCCATCGCCGCGGCGGCCGACACCGCGCAGACCCAACTCCAGAACCGCGAACTGACCAAGTCCGAGCGTCCCGAACTCGGGGCCGCCAAGATCATCGTCTCCGGCGGTCGCGGCCTGGGCAGCGGCGAGAACTACCACAAGCTGCTCGAACCGCTCGCCGACAAGCTCGGCGCCGCGCTCGGCGCCTCCCGCGCCGCCGTCGATGCCGGCTTCGTGCCCAACGACTACCAGGTCGGCCAGACCGGCAAGATCGTCGCCCCGCAGCTTTACATCGCGGTCGGCATCTCCGGCGCCATCCAGCACCTGGCCGGCATGAAGGACTCCAAGGTCATCGTCGCCATCAACAAGGACCCCGATGCGCCGATCTTCCAGATCGCGGATTACGGGTTGGTCGGGGATTTGTTCGAGGTGGTGCCGCAGCTGACTGCCGTTGTCTGATTTTCCTTGCGTCCAGCCTGCTTTTTTGCGCTGGTTGATAGGCCCGGCAGAAATGCCGGCCTTTTTTTCCGCATTGTTTCTCCTGTGCGCCGGTAGCCGATCTCTCATACCGACGCCTTCCGGTCCGGCAGAAATGCCGGACCATTTTTTTCCACTTTTTATGATGAAGAGCTATGGAACGCGAATCCATGGAGTTCGATGTCGTCATCGTTGGCGGCGGCCCTGCCGGTTTGGCATCGGCTATCCGGCTGAAGCAACTGGCGGCAGAAAATGAAACCGAAATCTCCGTTTGCCTGATCGAGAAAGGTGCCGAAATCGGCGCCCACATTCTCTCCGGCGCGGTGATGGACCCGAGAGCGATCGCTGAACTTTTCCCGAACTGGCAGGAAGAGGGAGCGCCACTCAACGCGCCGGTCTCCGAAGACCGGGTCTATGTTTTTTCGGAAAACGGGGCAAGCCGGATTCCGAATGTGCTGATTCCCGCCTGCCTTCACAACGAAGGCAATTACGTCATCTCGCTCGGCAACGTCTGCCGCTGGCTGGGGAGTCGTGCGGAGGAACTCGGCGTCGAGATCTACCCCGGCTTTGCCGGCGCCGAGGTGCTGTTCGACGAGCAAGGGGCGGTCAAGGGCGTCGCCACCGGCGACATGGGCCGCCTGCACGATGGCAGCGCAGGCCCCGGCTTCCAACCGGGGATCGAACTGCACGGCAAATACACTTTCTTCGCCGAAGGCTGTCGCGGCCATCTCGGCAAACAGGTCATCGAAAAATTCGCGCTCAATGCCAATGCCGACTTTCAGACCTACGGCATCGGCCTCAAGGAGCTGTGGGAAATCCCGCCCGAGAAACACCAGCTCGGCCTGGTCGTGCATAGCGGCGGCTGGCCGATGCAGCCCGACACCTATGGCGGCGGCTTCCTTTATCACCTCGAAAACAACCAGGTCGCCGTCGGCTTCGTGGTCGGCCTCGGCTACAGCAATCCCCATCTCTCCCCTTACGAAGAGTTCCAGCGCTACAAGACGCATCCGGAAATCCGCAAGTTCCTCGAAGGCGGCAAGCGCATCGCCTATGGCGCCCGCGCGCTGACCGCCGGCGGCCTGCAATCGCTGCCCAAGCTGACTTTCCCGGGCGGCGTGCTGGTCGGCGACGATGCCGGCTTCCTCAACGCGGCACGCATCAAGGGCTCGCACTGTGCGATCAAGTCCGGCGCGCTGGCGGCGGAGGCCTGCTTTGGTGCCTTGAAGCAGGAGCGTCAGCGCGACGAATTGAGCGAATATCCCGAAGCATTCAAGAACAGCTGGCTGTACGACGAACTCTACCAGGCGCGTAATTTCAAGCCGTGGATGGCCAAGGGCTTCAAGCTCGGTTCGCTGATGTTCGGTATCGATCAACTGCTGCTGAGAGGCCGGGCGCCGTGGACCCTGAAACACGGCATTCCCGACCACGCCAAGCTGAAGCCGGCCAGCGAGTGCCCGAAGATCGATTACCCGAAGCCGGACGGCGTGCTCACCTTCGACCGGCTGTCCTCGGTCTTCCTGTCGAGCACCAACCATGAGGAAGACCAGCCCTGCCACCTGCAGCTGAAGGATGCCGGCGTGCCGATCAGCGTCAACCTGGCCAAATACGACGCTCCGGAGCAGCGCTTCTGCCCGGCTGGCGTCTATGAAATCCTCGGCCAGGACGAAGGCCGGCCGCGCCTGCAGATCAACGCGCAAAACTGCGTCCACTGCAAGACCTGCGACATCAAGGACCCGACCCAGAACATCAACTGGGTCGTCCCGCAGGGCGGCGAAGGACCGACCTATCCCAACATGTAAGGAATATCTGTTCCGGCAGGGGGCTGACCGTCCTGTAGCCCCTTCCCGAGTCCGGCCCGGCACGGCAGATGGCTGCCAGCGGGGTCGTTGACGCGAAAGCATCCGGATCGCGCGCACAAATGAAAAAGCCACTTCAATCGAAGTGGCTCATTTCATTTTGGTTTGGCGCGCCAGAGAGGATGAATCTGGGCACTGGGAGGAAGTAATATCTGTTGGCTGATAGTTGATAAGGCCCAAAAATGGACTGGGCTGGTCAGCCCCCGTCTGCCTAAACAGTCGTTGGCTCAGTTTAGATTTGGGGCGACAAAAAGCCCAACAACAGACATTGCTAGCGATAAACTGCATGGGTTTATGACGTACCTCGAAACCACCACGGAAACCAAGCGGTTAGAACACGGATAAAAATACTGGGCTGGCTTCTATGCCACATTACTGTTAGGTCCTGGGTCGGGACAGTAGCCGCCCCGTTGCGGTCCTTCGGTTTGCGGCGGCCAGCTGAGAAAACGTCGCCAATGACTTGGATTCAATAAAAAAACGGCGGATTAACCCGCCGTTAAGTGAATAGTCAGCAAACAGCCAAACAATCAGCTGTCCTTGGTGAGGTATTCAACCAGGTCATCCCAGTCCTTCTGCTCTTCCTCGTCGCAGTCGAACTCGCCCTTGTGCTCTTCACACAACCCCTGCGAATCCAAGTCCTCCACGCGGTACAAAACGCTGCTGCCACAGCAGCGGCAGTGTCCGAACTGATCAGAATCGTGAGCAGCTGATGGATGAACCCACGCTTCCGGTTCATCACCCGGCTGCACATCGCCGAGGGGAATGTTGTCAGAGCTGCGCCTGCCAGTCATACAACACGGGGGAGTGAGGCCGTCTTGTATGGTAAGAGCCAAAAAATCCACCATCTCCTGTGCCGTCGTCAGCTCCGTATCACGCATGCGCGCGATTGCATCGCTAATTAACTCTTTGTGAGGCTCCTCTTGCCCGAGCCATTGGTCATCGAGACAGTGATCTGCATTTGGCGCAAGTAGAGCGGCTCGGCTGTTATAGCCAAGATGTGCTGCGACGATAGCGTGAGCATGGGACGAACCAATGCGGATACCGCGCTTTTTCGCTTCTGCGCGTAGATGTGCCGCTGCGGCGGCAGTATAGTCAATATCGGAATCGTGGTTATTAATTGACATTGTCATTGCTCCATAAATACGAGACAGAGCCAAGCGCTTAATCACTGCCTCATAGGGCGAATGACAAGTATAGGGTGTTGCAAAAACCTGAGTCTGGTCGCGATGCGCACTGCGCTAATGCCAGGCCGGAATATGTTTTGAGGTCGCTTGGAGCCAAGGCAACACGGGCCGACGCAGATCTTAGCGCCGATCATGTAGTTTGCCAAGCGTGCTGGGAATACGTGTCCGCAACCT
The DNA here is from genome assembly GCF_945957265.1 of uncultured Dechloromonas sp. Taxonomy (GTDB): domain Bacteria; phylum Pseudomonadota; class Gammaproteobacteria; order Burkholderiales; family Rhodocyclaceae; genus Azonexus. The sequence continues at coordinate 2,218 of NZ_CAMFKO010000026.1, read as the reverse complement.
GCGCTGCAGCGGTCAGTAATCTTAGCCAGCGCCACCAGCAGCAATGCTGCGAGTGGTACGGTTAGGCCATCGGACAAAGAAAAATATTCAAAAGGAACTCGTAACCATGGACAAAAAACTGAAAGCACTTGCACGCCTGATGGATGAATTAGACATCGGGCAACCAGAAGACATCAAACAAGGGGCACGCATCCCTGTACAAAAATTTCCGAGTGAAAAACTCACCATCAAAGACAAATAGCGTTCGTTGCTGTGGAACATCGACACAGCTGAATCTCATGGCTCGAAGGCGTTGGCAGGACTGACTCAAGCACTGGCTCGGATAGTTCAGGCTGAAATTCTTCAGGGATTACTATTTGACGCTCGTGAGCACCGGGCTCCGGCGAACTGCCCCGAAACGCTGCTGTGGGACACGACGATTCCTCTTCGGGCCGATGGAAGCACGATGAAGGATTTGCTTTCTCACGAATCGGGCGAAATATCTCTCGATCTGGCGCACTCGGCAATAATTCCTCAACCATGGGAGCGCTGGAGATTAGCCCGCGCACTGCAAAACCTCGGCCCAACCGGCAAGCATGGCAATTGGCGTCAGACCCACAATACGCACGCAGTCGTTTGGCAACCATGGCCAATAGCATGGATCGACAATGGAAACCATTCGGCCATGGCCGCAATTTTGACGCATGGCGGCACTTGCATACCAGCATCGGCGCTAGTATGCTGGCATTAAACTACCCCATGTAATGAGTGAAATTTAGAGCACTTAAAAAGTCACTCAGTGGGAAGTAGTCTAGGTCAAAAGGTTCGCTGTCCAACTGATGGGGGTGCCTGTGCCAAATTCTTCGCGAACCGCCAACGTAAACCCTATCAATTTCATTGGGCGAAGACAGCCATCTCCGAAAGGTGCAGGGTCCAGTTTCATGCCGCTATCGCTTAATGACCAAGCGGTAGTAATACGGGCGGATAGATCAAGAGCATTGTTCGTTCCCGCGCTATGCCGCCTATACGATTTGGATGACTGCGAAATACCCGAGTTTCCGGGTGCCAACACCCACGCGGAAATTTCTTTGGAGGAGCTTCCAACTCTTCGCGATGAAATTTGGAGGGAGATCCATGAGCGTATTGGCAACAACAAACTGCACAGGCATCACTCACCAGGGATTGCCCTGATCATTACACAAAACTGTAATCTCTCCTGTTCATATTGCCTTGCGAAACAGGGCACCTTTGGACTTGAGTTGTCTACCGCTAACGTCGATTTGGTTAAAGGTCAGATTGCTAAACTATTTGACAATTACCCTGACATCGACTTTATCAAATTCTTCGGAGGCGAGCCTACTCTCCGAATGGATCTGATCGAGAGCATTTGTAAATTCGTCTCGACAGAGCTTGGTCGAGACGTTCATTTCGCTGTGACCACGAACGGAACACTTCAAGCCAAGGAGCACCTCGAAGTGTGGCGGCGGTACAGAGTAAGTGTCTCGGTGAGCATTGATGGCCCAGCCGAAATCCATGACGCCGAGCGTGTCGACAAGAAAGGACGTGGAAGCCATGAGAAGGCGTCGATATATGCAAATACTCTACGCGATTCGGGCTTTCCATTTGCCGTAGTGGGTGTCTTTGATGACCGCCATATTCGGGCCAGCATTTCATATTTGGAAACAATCCAGTATCTCAATCAAATTTCTCCGCTTACAAAAGTTCAGTTCTTGGAAACACTCGGCTCTGCATCAGAGCACGACGTATTGGCGTCAAATGGGAACTTTGTTCAGTGCGTGACACAGCAAATCGAGAAGGCCGTAGCTGCTATTATTAATTTAGCATCGAGAAGTTGGGTATCACCAGACAGGGAATGGTTATACGACAACAACATTATGCGATTTGTGTACGGCGTGATGAGCGAAAAGGCAATTCCATATGAACACGCCTGCACGGCAGCAAACCTCACAACGATCTTTCCAGGGGGCGAGGTAATGCCTTGCTACACTTTCTCGGAGGATCCATCGTTGCATCTCGGGCGAGTAACCTCTAGCACCTCAGAGATTGAGGCTCGCAGGGATGCCTTTCGACGTTCTCATGCGTGGGAGAAGCTGTCCGGAGCAGGTGTGCGTGCGCCGTGGTATAGGGGAATCGTCGGTGACATATGTGTTGCCGATATGCGCAATAGTGCACTTGAAGGCATCATGAAACAGAGTCGCTTTTACGCGCTATTCCAAGA
>NZ_CAMFKO010000025.1 GCF_945957265.1 uncultured Dechloromonas sp. | reverse complement strand
TCGCGCCAATGATAGTGAGCTTCCGCTCGCGAAAGTAGGTCAACGCCAGACTCCCCATTAAAAACCCCGTTACTGTCCAGTAACGGGGTTTTTGCTTTTAGGCTACCGGACGAAGAATCGGAAAAATAATGCCTTGAATTCCAGGCGCGTGTCCCCATATCCAAACCTACGTTTTGTTTTGAACAATGGGAGTTTCACGCATGTCCGAGTCCGCAACCGCAAACCGCGAAACGCTCGGCTTCCAGACGGAAGTCAAGCAACTGCTGCACCTGATGATTCATTCCTTGTACAGCAACAAGGAAATCTTCCTGCGCGAGCTGGTGTCGAATGCCTCCGATGCCTGCGACAAGCTGCGCTTCGAGGCGCTGAACAACGCGGCGCTCTATGGCGACGATGCGGAACTGAAGATCCGCGTCGCCTTCGATAAAACGGCCCGCACGGTCACCATCTCCGACAACGGTATCGGCCTGAGCCGCGACGAGGCGGTTGCCCATCTCGGCACCATCGCCAAGTCCGGCACCAAGGAATTCTTCTCCGCGCTGACCGGCGACCAGGCCAAGGATGCGCACTTGATCGGCCAGTTCGGCGTTGGCTTCTACTCGTCGTTCATCGTCGCCGACAAGGTGACGGTGATTTCCCGCCGGGCCGGGGTCGAGTCCAATCAGGCAGTGCGCTGGGAATCGGCCGGCGAGGGTGAATACACCGTCGAGATGGTCGAGAAATCCGGCCGCGGCACCGATGTCATCCTGCATCTGCGCGACGGCGAGGACGATTTCCTGGGCGGCTGGAAGCTGAAGTCCATCATCCGCAAGTATTCCGACCACATCACCCTGCCCATCGTGATGAAGAAGGAGGAGTGGAAGGACGGCGAGCAGATCGAGACCGACGAAGACGAGACGGTCAACCAGGCCAACGCCCTGTGGGTGCGCAGCAAGTCGGATATCACCGACGAGCAATACACCGAGTTCTACAAGCACGTCGCCCATGACTTCGAGGACCCGCTGTGCTGGACGCATGCCCGCGTCGAAGGCAAGCAGGAATACACGCAGCTGCTCTACATTCCGGCCCGCGCGCCGTTCGACATGTGGGACCGCAATGCCCGCCACGGCATCAAGCTCTATGTGCGCCGCGTATTCATCATGGACGATGCCGAGCAGCTGATGCCGCTGTACATGCGCTTCGTGCGCGGCGTGGTCGATTCGGCCGACCTGCCGCTCAACGTGTCGCGCGAGATCCTGCAGCAGAGCAAGGATATCGACAACATCCGCAGCGGCTGCACGCGCAAGGTGCTGTCCATGCTGGAAGGCCTGGCCAACAGCGAGGAGGCGGCCGACAAGGAGAAGTACGCCAAGTTCTGGGAAGCCTTCGGCGCCGTGCTCAAGGAAGGCGTTGGCGAGGACCACGCGAACAAGGACAAGATTGCCGGCCTGATCCGCTTCGCGTCGACTCAGGGCGATGGCGACAAGCAGGTGGTTTCGCTGGCCGACTACATCGCCCGCATGAAGGAAGGCCAGGAAAAGATTTACTACGTTACGGCCGACAGCTTCAATGCCGCCCGCAACAGCCCGCATCTGGAAATCTTCAAGAAGAAGGGCATCGAGGTCCTGCTGCTGTCCGACCGCGTGGACGAGTGGGTGGTCGGCCACCTGACCGAGTTCGAAGGCAAGCAGCTGCAATCCGTCGCCAAGGGCGGCCTCGATCTCGGCAAGCTGGAAGACGAAGCCGAGAAGCAGGAAGCCGAGAAGGCGGCCGACGAGTACAAGGATTTGCTGGAGAAGGTTAAGGCCGCGCTCGGCGACAAGGTCAAGGACGTGCGCGTCACCTATCGCTTGACCGACTCGCCGTCCTGCCTGGTTTCCGACGAGCACGACCCATCCGGCAACCTGGCCCGCCTGTTGAAGGCGGCCGGCCAGAAGGCGCCGGACGTCAAGCCTATCCTGGAAATCAATCCGCAGCACCCGGCCGTGATGCGCCTGAAGTACGAAGAGACCCGTTTCGACGACTGGGCGGCCTTGCTGTTCGAGCAGGCCACCCTGGCCGAGGGCGGGCAGCTCGATGATCCGGCTGGGTTCGTCAAGCGCATCAACGACCTGATGATGGCCTTGTCGGCGAAGTGATTCGCCTTAGCCGCTAAGCGGCTTGCATCGCCCAAGGGCCGCCTGTTCGGGCGGCCCTTTTGCATTGCCGGGGCCATCCTGTCCGCTGGCTGGCGAGATCGCCCAGAGCGCTTCGCCACCGGCGTCCAGGTAGCTCAGATAAGCGCGCAGATCGAATTCCAGCTGGAAATAATCGGGCCCCATGTGCCGGCAGAGCTGGTAGAAGCTCTTGTTGTGCTCCGACTCCTTCAGATGGGCCAGTTCATGCACGACGATCATGCGCAGGAAGTCGCCCGGCATGTCGCGAAACAGCCCGGCAATACGGATTTCCCGTTTGGCCTTGATCCTGCCGCCCTGTACCCGGCCAATCGCGGTGTGGGTGCCAAGCGCTTTTTGCAGGGTTTGCAACTTGCTGTCGTAGGCCACCTTGCTGAGGGCGGCGGTATTTTTCAGATGACGATTGCGAATGTCCTGGACGTACTCGTAAAGCGCCCGGTCGGTGCGTATGTCGTGGGCTTGCGGATATTTCCCGAGCAGGGCACCGGCCAGCTTTCCTTGCGCAATGGCGTGGCGTACCGAGTCGACCAGGTGGGCTGGATAGCCGGCGAGATAGTTGGGTGGCGGGTTGGGGCGCATGCGGCAGCGAGGTGGGCGAATTCCGGAATTTTACCGAAGTGGCGCGCCGTCCGAGGCATGGAGGGACTTAGAAGGTATGCTTGCGGCTGTTCCATTGCGCCCCTCCATCATGCCGAATCCCGTTCCCGTCATTGTCATCGCCCAGTTGTTCGGTACCTCGCTGTGGTTTTCGGCAAACAGCGCGGCCGACGATCTGATCCGCGCCTGGGGCATCGTGCCGGCCGATATCGGCACCCTGACCAATGCCGTTCAGCTCGGCTTCATCCTCGGCACGCTGACCTTTTCCATTTCCGGCCTGGCCGACCGCTTTCCGGCCAGCCGGATTTTCGCGGTTTGCGCCGTGCTCGGGGCCGCCTGCAACGCCGCATTCGCCGGCTTGGCCGACGGCATGGCCTGGGCGGTGCCCTTGCGCTTCGCCGTCGGCTTTTGCCTGGCGGGCGTCTATCCGCTCGGCATGAAGCTGGTCGTCAGCTGGGTGCCGGAGCGGGCAGGGGCGGCACTGGCGCAACTGGTCGGCATGCTGACGCTGGGCACGGCCTTGCCGCACGGGATTCGCCTGGCGGGGGCCGGGGGGGCGTGGCAGGCCACCATCCTTGTGTCATCGGTGCTGGCCTTGCTGGCCGCGGCCCTGATTTTCCGCCTTGGCGACGGGCCGCACCTGAAGCGCCGGCACGGCGCGCCGCCACTGCGTCTCGGCCGGGTCTTCCAGGCTTATACCGAGCGCCAGTTTCGCGCTTCGGCCCTGGGGTATTTCGGGCACATGTGGGAACTCTATGCCTTCTGGGCGCTGACGCCGGCGCTGATCGTCATCGGCGGACTGGCGAATCCGGGCACTACCCAGGTCTCCGGACTGGCGTTCGCCGTCATCGGCATCGGTGCGCTGGGTTGCCTGTTCGGTGGCTGGTGGAGCCAGCGCATCGGCAGCGCCCGGGTGGCAGCCACGGCCCTGGCGCTGTCGGCGGCTTGCTGCGCGCTGTTTCCATTGGCCGGCGACTGGGCCCCCTGGGCCAAGCTCTTGCTGCTGCTCCTGTGGGGTGCGACGGTGGTGGCCGATTCGCCACATTTTTCCGCGCTTTCCGCCAAGGCCTGCGCGCCGGAGATTGTCGGCAGTGCCTTGGCCTTTCAGAATTCGATCGGTTTTGCCATCACCATGGTCTCGATCCAGCTGGGGACGGCGTGGATAGCCAGCTGGGGGAGCGGCATCGCCTGGCTGTTGCTGCCCGGCCCGCTGTTGGGCCTGCTCGGGCTTTATCCCCTGTGGCGGGCCGCCAGCCGATGAATCCGGAGGATCTGCTCCGGCTGGTCACCTGGACGATGCCTTTCGGTAAGTACAAGGGCAGGTTGCTGGCCGACTTGCCGGGGAACTACCTGAACTGGTTTGCCCGCGAAGGTTTTCCACCGGGGGAAATCGGCCGTTTGCTGGCCTTGATGCAGGAAATCGACCACAACGGCCTGTCGGGACTGCTGAAGCCCTTGCGCCAGCGTTAGGCGGACAGCGCCCGGCCGCCTGTAAAGGCATGCAAACCGACCCCGATCGCGTCAAAACCTGACGACCCGCATGCTATATTGCCGCGCATGAATGACAGGAACGTAGGCGAACATCGCCTGACTCTCGCCGAGGTTGTCGACTGGATGGTCGAGGATGGCCTCGTCGATCGCGAGGCGGCCGACGCCCTGAAGAGCGAGCGCCGTCTGCATGGCGGCAAGCTCCATCCGCTGATCGTCATCGCCGACCAGAAATGGCGCAGCGCCAAGCCGCCAACCCACTTGCTCAACCTCGAAAACCTGACCGAGTGGCTGGCCGGGCGGACGGGGCTCGACTACCTGCACATCGACCCGCTGAAGATCGATTTCACCGGCGTCGCCGAGGTGATGTCGAGCGCCTATGCGGCCCGTTTCGGCATCCTGCCGGTGCAGGTGACGACGCGCGAGGTGGTGATCGCCACGGCCGAGCCCTTCGTTCGCGAGTGGGTCGCCGAGCTGCAGCACATCCTGCGCAAGGACATCCGCCGGGTGATGGCCAATCCGGACGACATCGGGCGCTACCTGGTCGAGTTCTTCAACCTGGCCAAATCGGTCAAGAAGGCGGCGGCGCGCGGCGAGGTGACGAGCGGCCTGTCGAGTTTCGAGCAACTGGTCGAACTGGGCAAGGGCAACCGGACCTTTGATGCCAACGACCAGCACATCGTCCATATCGTCGACTGGCTGTGGCAGTACGCCTTCGACCAGCGCGCCTCGGACATCCACGTCGAGCCGCGGCGCGACCTGGGCATCGTCCGTTTCCGCATCGACGGCGTGCTGCATCAGGTGTACCAGATTCCGATGGCGGTGATGAACGCCATGACCAGCCGCATCAAGCTGCTCGGCCGCATGGACGTGATCGAGAAGCGCCGCCCGCAGGATGGCCGGATCAAGACGCGGACGCCGGCCGGGCAGGAGGTCGAGCTGCGCCTGTCGACCCTGCCGACGGCCTTCGGCGAAAAGCTGGTCATGCGCATCTTCGACCCGGAGGTGCTGGTGCGGGATTTCCGTTCGCTCGGTTTTTCCGATGACGACCAGTTGCGCTGGAAGCAGATGACGGCTTCGCCAAACGGCATCATCCTGGTCACCGGGCCGACCGGTTCGGGCAAGACGACGACCCTGTACACCACGCTGAAGCAACTGGCGACGCCGGAAGTGAATGTATGCACCATCGAGGACCCGATCGAAATGGTCGAGTCGTCGTTCAACCAGATGCAGGTCCAGCACAGCATCGACCTCGGTTTCGCCGACGGCGTGCGGGCCTTGATGCGCCAGGACCCGGATATCGTGATGATCGGCGAAATCCGCGACCTGGAGACGGCCGAGATGGCCATCCAGGCGGCCTTGACCGGGCACCTGGTGCTGTCGACCCTGCACACCAACGATGCGCCGTCGGCGATCACCCGCATGCTCGACCTCGGCGTGCCGGCCTACCTGATCAATTCGACCCTGCTCGGCGTCATGGCCCAGCGCCTGGTGCGCACCTTGTGTCCGCATTGCAAGAAGGCGGCGCCGATTACCGAGGATCAGCGGGCCGCCTGGCGCGCGCTGGTGGCGCCGTGGAAATCGGCCGAGCCGGCGCAGCTGTGGCAGCCGGTCGGCTGTCTCGAATGCCGGATGACCGGTTATACCGGGCGGGTGGGCATTTACGAGGTGCTGCTCAATTCGCCGGAAATCCGCAGGCAGATCAAGCCGATCACCGACATACCCAAGCTGCGCGAGCAGGCTTTCCGCGAAGGAATGCGGCCGCTGCGCATTTCCGGCGCCTTGAAGGTGGCGCAGGGGCAGACCTCCCTCGAGGAAGTCATCAAGGTGGCGCCCCCTTCGGACGAAGGCTAAGGGCAGTTGCTAGTCGGTAGTTGCCAGCAACCGATGACTAGCGACTACCGACCAGCATGGCTTTGCGCCGCACGGCGTCCACGTAGGCCATGGCATCCATCGCCTGGCCGTTGCGCTGGGCCTGCCAGATCGTTTCGCCCAGGCATTCGAGCAGCACGTGCTCGGCATCGTGCGCGTCCATGCGCGCCCGCAATTGCTCGAACGCCAGGCGGATGCCCGGCGGCTGGTCGATGCTCACCTGCTCGTGGATCGCCAGGTGCAGCGAAAGATGCAGGAAGGGATTCATCGCCCCGCCCTCCGGTACCCATTCCTGGTTGACCGCCGCATCCGCATTTTCCAGCAGCGCATGATATTCCGGGTGCCGGGCGGCAATGTCGGCAGCCGTGACTTCGGCACCCACCAGGGGCAAACGGTCGAGGTGTTTTTTCCAGGCATCGCAGAAGAAGCGGCGCACCTGTTCGCGGGAGGGATTAAACATGGGAGCTTTCGTAAAGCAGGGTCAGGACGGCATTGTGATACAACTGGTTGCTGCCGGCCCGATGAATGATCTGGCCGGTGCCATAGGCGCCGAGCAGCGGCGTGTCCGGGAAATGTTCGCGGAAGGCCTGCAGGTCGCGGTCGTCGTTGCCGTAGAAGAGCGGCCCGCGTCCGATGCACGAGAACATCAGCGCAAACGCGGGGGGAGCGTGGCGTTCGCGGTGGCTGGCGAAGGCGGTGCGAATCTGCTGTTCGGCGGCAAGCGGCTGGCGTATCGCCCAGAGCATGGATTCGCCCGGCTTGAGGACATCGGAGAGCATCAGCGAGCCATCGGCATTGGCGCTCAGGATCGCCATTCCGGGTTCGTCGGCATGGCGCAGCACGGCAATCTGGTGCCAGGGCGGGTGTTCGCGCAAGTCGGGGGGCAGGACGCGGCACAGGCTGTCGATGGCACGATGGCCGCCTACCCGTTGCAGCTCGTAGCCCCGGCATTGGTCGACGAGGTGAAGTTCGCCGAGGATGCGCATTCCGGTCGATGCAATCTGGCTGGCGCGCATGCCCGGCAGGCGAAGTTCGGCGCTGTCGTGCTCGGCCAGCCGGCCATGCGACCAGGTCGCGCCATCGGAGTCGAGCAAGCCGGCGCGCGGCGTATCGGCCTGCCAGCCGAAGGGCAAAAGACCGTGGGACGAGAACGAGAGCAGCAGTTCATCGGGCGGCGCGGCAAAATCCGGTGCCGAGATAATCATCGCCGCGGCAGCCGATTGATCCAGCTGCCAGCCGCGTTCGGTGAGCAGGCCGCTGGCCGTGGTGCCGCAGACCGACAGGCAGCCGGCCGCCCGGGCCGCGGCGAGCACGGCGGGCTGGGGATTGCGGGCATAGTCGCGGCTCAGGAAGAGGAGCACGTTGTCGGCGCGGTCCACCCCGGCGCGGGCCAGGGCATGGCTCACCGCTTCGTGGGCAAGCTCGGCCGTTGGCCTGCTGCCGGTGACCAGGCTGCTGGCCGCCTTCATGCGGTTTTGCCCCGGAAGGCGCACAGGTCGATAACGACGCAGCGCGCGCATTCCGGTTTTCGTGCTTTGCAGACATAGCGGCCGTGCAGGATCAGCCAGTGGTGGGCGTCTTTCTTGAATTCGTCCGGCGTCACGCGCAGCAGCTTCTGCTCGACCTCGACCACCGTCTTGCCGGGGGCCAGCCCGGTCCGGTTGCCGAGACGGAAGATGTGCGTGTCGACCGCGATCGTCGGTTGCCCGAAGGCCGTGTTGAGCACGACGTTGGCGGTCTTGCGGCCGACGCCGGGCAAGGCCTCGAGCGCTTCCCGGTTAGCCGGGATGTCGCCGCCATGCAGTTCGACCAGCATCCGGCAGGTGGCGATGACGTTCTTCGCCTTGGTGCGGAACAGGCCGATGGTCTTGACGTACTCGAGCAGCCGTTCTTCGCCGAGGGCCAGCATGGCCTCCGGCGTCGGCGCGACGGGAAAAAGGCGGGCGGTCGCCTTGTTCACGCCGACGTCCGTTGCCTGGGCGGAGAGAATGACCGCGATGAGCAGCTGAAACGGGGTCGCGTAGTGCAGCTCGGTCGTCGGCGCCGGGTTGGCGTCGCGCAAGCGGGTATAAAACTGCTCGATTTGGGCTTTTTTCACGGGTGGTTAACGCAGATCATTGTTATTTGGCGCCGCCTGCGCGATATTTGCATGAACCATTCTAACCGACAGAGAGGGCTGTTTCCTCATGCAGCATGCGAGTCCCAGCAACGGCATCGCCCTGACCCAACTGGTCGAGGGCAATCCGGTGGCGACCATCGTGATCGACGCCGATCACCGGGTCACGCACTGGAACCGCGCCTGTGCCGTGCTGACCGGCGTACCGGCGGAGGACATGATCGGCCGTTCGGAGCAATGGCGTGCTTTTTACGACTCGGCACGCCCGATCATGGCCGATCTCGTGGTCGACGGCGTGCTCGAGGACGATGTCGACCGCTACTACCATGGAAAATTCTCGAAATCGGCGCTGATCGCCGACGCCTACGAAGCCGAGGATTTCTTCCCGGCCTTCGGCGACGGTGGCCGCTGGTTGTTCTTCACTGCCGCGGCCTTGCGCGATGCCGACGGGCGGATCGTCGGCGCCATCGAGACCCTGCAGGACGTCACCGAGCGTCGGCGGGCCGAGGCGGCCCTGCGCGACAAGGAAGCCTATCTGGCCCAGGTGATTGACGGCTCCTCCGTGCCAACCGCGGTGATCGATGCGCGCCATGTGGTGACGCACTGGAACCGCGCCTGCGAGGCCTTGAGCGGGGTTCCGGCCAGCGAAATGATCGGTACCAGCGATCACTGGAAAAGCTTCTATCCCGTGCAGCGCCCGATCCTGGCCGACCTGATCATCGATGGCGTCGGCGAGCGCGAGGTCGATCGCCTGTATCACGGTCGTTTCCGGAGCTCGTCCCTGATCAACGGCGGCTACGAAGCCGAGGATTTCTTTCCGAATCTCGGCCCCGCCGGCAGCTGGCTGTTCTTCACGGCCGCGCCGCTGAGGAATGCGGACGGCAAGGTGATCGGGGCGATCGAGACGCTGCAGGATGTGAGCGAGCGGCGGCGGGCCGAGGAGGCCTTGCGCGACAGCGAGGAGCGCTACCGTTCCTTGAGCCAGACCGATCCGCTGACCGGGCTTTTCAATTCGCGCCACATGCGCGAGGTGCTGCCGGTCGAAATCGATCGTGCGACCCGCTACGGCCGGCCGCTGGCCCTGCTGGCGCTGGATTGCGACAACTTCAAGGCAGTCAACGACAACCACGGCCATCTCGGCGGCGATCGGGTATTGCAAAGCCTGGCCAACGCCATTCATCAATGCCTGCGCCGCTCCGATTCGGCTTTCCGTTACGGCGGGGAGGAGTTCGTGGTGCTGCTGCCGGAAACCGACGGGCCGGCCGCCCTGCTCATCGCCGAACGCCTGCGCAGCGCATTTGCCCAGGTCAGGACGCCTTCGCCTGTGGGCGGGGCGATTGCCTGCACGGTGAGCATCGGCGTCGCGCTCTGCCACGCCGACGACAACGAAATGAGCTTGATGCGCCGCGCCGACGAGGCCTGCTACCGGGCCAAGCGGGCCGGCAAGAACCGGGTCGTTCCGGAAGACTCAGTCAGCTGACTCGGTTTTCGCCGTAGTTTGTCGGTGTATCCGAACCCGCTGGGGCTTCTTGGTTTCCAGGTTGCGCGCGCGCAGCTGCCCGCAACCGCCATCGACATCCTGCCCGGCCGAGTTGCGTACGGTAGTCCGGATGCCGCGCGCGTGCAGGTAGCGCGTCAGCGCGGTCACCCGCTCGACCGGCGGACGCCGATAGTCGAGGGCGGCGGTCGTGTTGTAGGGAATCAGGTTCATCAGCGCATATTTTCCGGCCAGCAGCCGGACGATGCCGTCCATTTCGGCTTCGCTGTCGTTGATCCCCTCGATCAGGGTCCATTGGTACTGGATCGGATAGCCCGTCTGGCGGGCATAGGCTTCGGCCAGTTCGACCAGTTCGTCGGGGGCTATCGGCGCCGCCTTGGGCAGCAGGGTCCGGCGCAATTCGGGGCGCGTCGTATGCAGCGAAATGGCCAGCGCGGGGCGGACGCGTTCGGCGGGCAGCCGTTCGAAGACGCGGTAGTCGCCGACGGTTGAGAAGACCAGGTTCTTGTGGCCGATGGCGCCGTAGGTGCCCAGGGCGTCGATGGCTTCGAGGACGTTGTCGATGTTGTGCGAGGGCTCGCCCATGCCCATGAAGACGACGCGGCTCACTTTGCGCTGGCGGCGGGCGAGGACCACCTGGGCGACCATTTCGCCGCTATCGACCTGGCGCAGCAGGCCGTCGCGGCCGGTCATGCAGAAGGTGCAGCCGACCGCGCAGCCGACCTGGGTCGAGATGCACAGGCCGTCGCGGGGCAGCAGGACGCTCTCCACCAGCTGGCCGTCGGCGAGTTCGACGAGCAGGCGCGCACCGTCTTCGCCGGCATGTTCGGAGCGGATGCGGGCCAGGCCGTCCAGTTCTGCCGAGAGCCCGGGCAGGGCGTTGCGCAGCCCGAGGGGGAGAAAATCGGCGGCCGGCTGGTGGCGCGGCCCGCTGTCGAGCGGCCGGCCCTGCGTCCAGGCGCGCAGCACGCGTTCCGCGTGGCAGTCCTTGGCGCCGGTGGCGTGGAGGACTTGGCGGATGGCTTCGATGCGCATGGGAAAAATTCAGGCCCCGCAGGGCCTGGCAATCAGTGGCAGCCGGCGTTGGCGACCGGCGTCGGCAGCTTCAGCCTGGCGCGCTCGGCGGCCTTGGCGTCCATCCAGTTCTTCCAGGCGATCATGCAGCCGAGCAGGATGAAGGCGCCGGGCGGCAGCAGGGCGAGCAGGAAGCCCGGGTAGCTTTCCGGCAGGACCTGGATCGGATGCAGGTTGGGGAAAACCATGTCGATGCCGCCGAACAGCGTGCCGCTGCCGAGAAACTCGCGCATGGCGCCGAGCAGGGCGAGCGTCCACAGCATGCCGACGCCCATGAATACGCCGTCCAGCGTCGATTGCAGCGGCGGGTTCTTGGCGGCGAAGGCCTCGACGCGGGCGAGGACGATGCAGTTGGTGACGATCAGCGGGATGAAGATGCCGAGGACCAGGTAGAGCTCATGCAGGTTGGCGTTGAACAGCAGGTCGATGACGGTGACCAGCGCGGCGACGATCAGGATGAAGACGGGAATCCGGATTTCGTGCGGAATGAAGTTGCGCAGCGAGGCGACGGCGACGTTGGAGAGCGCCATGACGATGATCGTCGCCAGCGACAGCATGATGCCGTTCACCGCATTGGTGGTCACCGCCAGCAGGGGGCACAGGCCGAGAATCTGCGCGATCGAGGTGTTCTGCTTCCAGATGCCGTTGTCGGCGATGGTCCTGAATTCTTCGCGGGTGATCATTGGGCGCCTCCTTCGGCGAACAGACGGTCACGGTTGGCGTCGACCCAGTGCGCCGCCTTGAGGACGGCCTTGGTCACCGCGCGCGGGGTGACGGTGGCGCCGGCGTAATAGTCGATCTTGCCGCCATCCTTCTTCACCTTCCATTCCTTGTCGGTGACCTGGGCCAGCGACAGGCCGGTAAATTGCGTGATCCACGGACGCGCCTTGTTCTTGTCCTTCTTGACCTCGATGTAGTCGCCCAGGCCTGGCGTCTCCTTGTGCTGCGTGACGCGAACGCCACCTACCTCGCCGTTGGTGCGCACGGCGACGATCAGACGGATCCGGCCGGCGTAGCCATCGGGGGCGACGGATTCGAAAACCAGCGCCACCGGCTGCCCGGCCTTGCGCGCGCGGTAGACGGTGGACGGGTCGGCCAGGCCCAGCTCCGGGGTGGGCTGGAGGGCAACGGTATCGGCCAGCAGGTCGTTGTCGTATTCGGCGCGGGGCAGGACTTCGTCGACCAGCTTCATCTTCTCTTCGGCCGCGGAGGCCTCGATGGCCGGTTTGGTCCACAGGTAGGCGCCGGAGAGCAGGCCGGTGAAGATGATCACGAAAATGAAGAGGATCGCCGCCGTGCGCACCGCCATGCCGGGCGCGGTGAATTCCTTGGCCGCGCTCATGAGCGATCTCCCTTGCCGGCGTCTTTCATGCCGAAAATCGCCGGTTGGGTGAGCAGGTCGATGACCGGCGCACACAGGTTCATCAGCAGCACGGCGAAGGCCACGCCATCGGGGTAGCCGCCGAAGACGCGGATGATGTAGGCGAGCAGGCCGGCGCCGGCGCCGAAGATCAGCTTGCCGCGCGGCGTGGTGCAGCCGGAAACCGGGTCGGTCGCGATGAAGAAGGCGCCGAGCATCGCCCCGCCGGACAACAGGTGGAACAGCGGGCTGGCGAACTGGGCCGGGTTGTACAGCCACAGCGCGCCGGAAATGGCGACCAGGGAAGCGATGAAGGCGAGCGGCACGTGCCAGGTGATGAGCTTGCGCTGCCACATCCACAGCCCGCCGACGAGGTAGCCAAAGGCGACCCACTCCCAGCCGCGGCCGGCGAAATTGCCGTAGATATCCTGATTGGCCAGCAAGGCAGCGACATCCTGGCTGCCTTCGCCCAGCTTGAGCGCCGTCTTCATGGCGTCGAGCGGGGTGGCGCCGGACAGCGCGTCGACGCGCGGCGCCAGGCCGAGGATGACGTTGATCTGGTCGACCAGCGGCAGTTGCAGGCCGACGCTCGGCCACTGCGACATCAGGGCCGGGAAGGAGACGATGCAGATGGCGAAGGCGACCATCGCCGGGTTGAACGGGTTCTGGCCGAGGCCGCCGTAGAGATGCTTGGCGACGACGATGGCGAACACGGTGCCGGCGGCGACCAGCCACCACGGCGCCAGCGGCGGGAAGGTGAGGGCGATCAGCCAGGCGGTGACGATGGCCGAGCCGTCGGACAGGAACATCGCCAGTGGCTTTTTCTGGATGCGCAGCATGGCCGTTTCGGCGACCACGGCGGCGAGCGAGGCGATGACCAGCTGGACCAGGATGGCCGGGCCGACCAGCCAGGCGTAGGCGGCGATGCCGGGGACCAGCGCGATGCAGACTTGCGTCATGACCTGGCTGACGCTGGTGTCCTTGAGCAGGAAGGGAGCGGGGGCGAACATTACTCGGATTTCTCGTTGACCGGCGTTTCCGGCGGGACCAGGCCGGCAGAGGTGCGCCGGGATTCGATTTCCTCGGCGGCGCGTTGCTGTTCCGGCGTCAGGTGGTCGGTGTTTTTCGGCTGGGCCGCTTCCCGCTGGGCCTTGGCGCGTTCCATGGCGGCCTGGATGGTGGCCAGCTTGGCTGCCTTCTCGGCGTCGGCGGCCGATGGCGCCGCCGCGGGGGCCGGGGCGGTTGCTTCGGCGGCGGGGGCGGGCGCGTCGCCGGCTGCCGCTGCGGCGGCCGCCTCGGCAGCCTTCTTCGCGGCCTGCGCGGCAGCGGCCTTGGCCAGCTTCTCGGCCTTCTCGGCCTTCTCGCGTTCCTCGCGGAACTGCTTGAACTCGAAGCGTTCCTTGGCCTGGTCGGCCGCGTTCTTCTCGCGCTCGCGCGCCCAGATCTCGCTCTTCGCGAAGCGGAAATACTGGACCAGCGGAATGCGCGACGGACAGACGAAGGAACAGCAACCGCATTCGATGCAGTCGAAGATGTGGTACTCCTGCGTCTTGCCGAAATTCTTGGCGCGCGAGAACCAGTACATCTCGAACGGCTGCAGTTCGTGCGGGCAGGCCTGGGCGCAGGAGCCGCAGCGGATGCACGGCATTTCCGGCGCCTTGGGCGGGAACAGGCGGTCAGAGTGGGCGATCAGGCAGTTGGTGGCCTTGACCACCGGCACGCCCGGCTCGGGAACCAGGAAGCCCATCATCGGGCCGCCCATGACGATGCCGTCGGTGTCCGGATGCGGCGTTGCCAGCTTGAGCAACTCGTCCATCGGCGTGCCGATCAGGACCTCGTAGTTGCGCGGCTCATGCACGTTGCCGGTGATCGTCACCAGGCGCGAGACGACCGGCTCGCCGTGGGCGATGGCGCGCCACGCGGTGTAGGCGGTGGCGACGTTGAAGCACTGCACGCCGAGATCGGTCGAGCGCTTGCTGGCCGGGACTTCCTTGCCGGTCAGCACGCGGATCAGCTGCTTGGCGCCGCCGGCCGGGTAGAGGGTGGGCACCGCGACAACCTCGAAGTTCTCGCCCACCGCCTTGACCGCGGCACGCATCGCCTCGGCCGCTTCCGGCTTGTTGTCCTCGATGCCGATCAGCACCTTCTTCGGTTGCAGCAGGTCGCGGAAAATGCCGATGCCGCGCACGACTTCCTCGGCGCGTTCGCGCATCAGCAGGTCGTCGCAGGTGATGAAGGGCTCGCACTCGGCGCCGTTGACGACCATTTCCTCCATCGCCACCGTCTTCGAGGCGGTCAGCTTGCCGTGGGTCGGAAAGACGGCGCCGCCGAGGCCGACCACGCCGGCCTGCTGCAGGCGCTCGCGCACCTGCTCGGGCGTCAGCGCCTTGTAGTCGACCGGCTGGCGGGTAATCCACTCGTCCTTGCCGTCCGGCTCAATGACCACGCACAGCGCGTCGAGGCCCGACGGGTGGGGCTGGACATGCATGGCAACCGCGACGACCGTGCCCGAGGTCGGGGCATGGACGGCGGCGGAAATCCAGCCGTCGGCCTCGCCGATCAACTGGCCTTTGAGCACCTTGTCGCCGGCCTGGACGACCGGGCGCGGCGTGCCGCCGATGCTCTGGTGGAGCGGGACGACGAGGCGCGACGGGAGAGGGGCGGCAGCGATCGGCTGGCCGACCGATTGCGTCTTGTTGGTCGGCGGCTTGACGCCGCCCTTGAACTTGAACAGGTTCATCAGCATCAGGCGGCCTCTTCGACCGGAGCGGCCTTGATTTCGACGACCGGGTATTTCCACTTCCAGCTGTCGATGTTTTCGGCAATGACTTCCATGTGGATGCATTCGACCGGGCAGGGCGGCAGGCAGAGTTCGCAGCCGGTGCATTGCTGGCCGATGATGACGTGCATCTGCTTGGCGGCGCCGATGATGGCATCGACCGGGCAGGCCTGGATGCACAGCGTGCAGCCGATGCAGGTGTTCTCGTCGATGATGGCGACCTGCTTCGGCTTTTCCTCGGCGTCGAGCGGCTTGACCTCGCGGCCGAGCAGGTCGGCCAGGCGCTGCACGCCTTCCGTGCCGCCGGGCGGGCATTTGTTGATTTCCTCGCCGTTGGCGATGGCTTCGGCGTAGGGCTTGCAGCCGGGATAGCCGCACTGGCCGCATTGCGTTTGCGGCAGGATGGCCTCGATCTTTTCGATCAGCGGGTCGCCCTCGACCTTGAACTTGATCGAGGCGAAACCGAGCGCGGCGCCGAGCACGACGGCGCCGAGGGCCATGATGGCGATGGCGAGCAGGATGTCCATGGCGTTACTGGTACTTGTCCAGGCCGGCGAAGCCCATGAAGGCCAGGGCCATCAGGCCGGCGGTGACCATCGCGATGGCGACGCCGCGGAAATGGACGGGCACGTCGGCGCCTTCGATGCGCTCGCGGATGCCGGCGAAAAGGATCAGCACCAGCGAGAAGCCGACGGCGCTGCCGGCGCCGAAGAGCAGCGAGTCGACGAAGTTGTAGCCGTTGGCGATGTTGAGCAGCGGCACGCCGAGCACGGCGCAGTTGGTGGTGATCAGCGGCAGGTAGATGCCCAGCGTCTGCTGCAGGGCCGGCGAGGTCTTGGCGATGACCATTTCGGTCAGCTGGACGATGGCGGCGATGGTGACGATGAAGGACAGCGTGCGCAGGTATT
The DNA here is from genome assembly GCF_945957265.1 of uncultured Dechloromonas sp. GTDB lineage: Bacteria > Pseudomonadota > Gammaproteobacteria > Burkholderiales > Rhodocyclaceae > Azonexus. Next base: position 45,457 of record NZ_CAMFKO010000025.1, on the reverse strand, counting down.
CCAGCCCGAACGGCATCAACAGGTAATGGTCGATGATGTAGCTGGCGCCGGTCGCCATGGTCAGCACGAAGGTCGTGGCGGCACCCATGCCGTAGGCGGTTTCCAGTTTCTTGGAAACGCCCATGAAAGGGCAAAGACCGAGAATCTTCACCAGCACGACGTTGTTGACCAACACCGCGCCGACGAGGATGAAGAGATAGTGGCTCATGATTTAGGCTGGCGTGAGGCGCGTATTATCGAATTTTGCTGCGGTGCAAACAAGCACGCGCCCCTTATGGCCTTATACGTTTTTCTTGCGCAGCATGATAGCGAGGGTATCTGCCACCTCGCTGACCAGATCCGGGCCGCGGTAGATAAATCCGCTGTAGAACTGCACCAGCGAGGCGCCGGCCTTGATCTTCTCGGCCGCGTCCTCGCCGCCCATGATGCCGCCGACGCCGATGATCGGCAGTTCGCCGGCCAGGGCGGTGGACAGCTTCTTCAGCACGGCGGTCGATTTGTGGAAGACCGGGGCGCCGGACAGGCCGCCGGTTTCGGCGGCGTTGGGCAGGCCCTCGACGCCTTCGCGCGACAGCGTGGTGTTGGTGGCGATCACGCCGTCGAAACGGTGGCGGCGCAGGGCGTCGGCGATGGCGGTGATCTGTTCGTCGTCGAGATCGGGAGCAATCTTCAGGGCCATCGGCACGTACTTGCCGTGCTTGTCTGCGAGTTGCAGCTGGCGGGCCTTGAGCTGCGACAGCAGGTCGTCGAGCGCCTCGTCCTTCTGCAGTTCGCGCAGGTTCTTGGTGTTCGGCGACGAGATGTTGACCGTCACGTAGCTGGCGTCGTTGTAAACCTTGTCGAGGCAGATCAGGTAGTCGTCTGCCGCCTTCTCGATCGGCGTCGTGGCGTTCTTGCCGATGTTGATGCCGAGGATGCCGCCCTTTTTCGGGAATTCGGCGGCGCGGACGTTTTCCAGCAGCTTGTCGACGCCGGCGTTGTTGAAGCCCATCCGGTTGATGATGCCCTGCGCTTCCGGGATGCGGAACAGGCGCGGCTTCGGGTTGCCGTCCTGCGGGCGCGGGGTGATGGTGCCGATCTCGATGAAGCCGAAGCCGAGCCGGGCCAGGCCGTCGATGTGGTCGCCGTTCTTGTCCAGGCCGGCGGCAAGGCCGACCGGGTTCGGGAACTTGAGGCCCATGACCTCGACCGGGCACGGGGCGACCGGCTTGGCCATCAGGCAGGCGGCGCGATCGACGCCCATCATGCCGATGCCGTGCGCGGTTTCGGCGTCGAGGGAGAAGAAGAATTTACGGATGAGTGGATAGAGCATAACCCGGCATTTTACCGTATCGACTGGACAATTCGGCTGAAAATCACGGTGTTAAACTGCGCGTATCTTAATGTTTCGGAATAATTCTCCCGATGGAACTGCTGAAAGCCATTCGTGCCGGTCGTCTCAACGATGTGAAGGCTGCTCTCGATGCCGGCGCCGCCATCGACGACGAGGGGCAGCCCGGCTTCATGCTGGGCATGGCCTGTTTCCTGGGGCATGCGGACATCGTGCGCGAGCTGGTTTTGCGCGGGGCACAGGTCAATGCCGCCGACAACGCGGCGGTGACGGCGCCGCTGGCGATGGCCGTCCGCGGGAAGCACAAGGAGGTCGTGCGTACCCTGGTCGAGCTCGGGGCGCTGGTTCCGGACGGCATGCCGGTCGGCCTCGGCGAACAGGAGCTGAAAGCCGCGCAGTGGGTCGCTTTCCGGGATGGCCACGCCAGGCTGGACGAGGCCGATGCGGCGATTTCCGGCGAAGTCGAGGAAATCCATTTTGCCCGGCCCAGCCATGTCGATACCCAGGTGCTCGAGGCCGAGGCCTTGCGCGCCGTGCTGGGCAAGGAGTGAGCCGGACGATTGCGGGTCGTGCAGGCGCTCCGGAGGGGCGTCTCATAAACAATCGGTAACAACTTTTTATCGGCGTCGAGGCTAAACTGCCGGCCATGCGAAATTTCGGAACGTTTCTGCTTCTTTCCGTGGCCGCGCTGTCCGCGCAGGCCGGCGGCTTGGACGACCCGTTCGGCACCGCCGGGCAGTTGCCGCTGAAGCCGTCGCCCCGCCTGCTGGCGCGGGTCGGCGAGGCGCCCTGTGCGACAGCGCTGCCGGCAAGCCCGCTGACCGCCATCGACGCGGTGGACCTGATGCTGTGCAACCACCCGCAGACCCGCGAGGTCTGGGCCTCGGCCAGGGCGCAGGCGGCGCTGCTCGGGGTCGCCCGGGCGGGCTGGCTGCCGAGCTTGTCGGGGTCGGCATCGACGACGCGCTTCGAGTACCAGAACACGGCTTATACCCGCGATGCGGCGGCCGTCACGCTGTCGTGGCTGCTCTACGATTTCGGACAGCGCTCGGCCAACGTCGAGAATGCCGGGCAATTGCTGGCCGCGGCGGCGGCGACCCAGGATGCGACGGTGCAGACGCTCTTCCTGAGCGCCCTGCAGACCTACTATGCAGCACAGGCGACGCAGGCCGCCGTGGCATCGGCGGCGCAGGCAGAGCGTTCGGCGCGCGAGAGCTACCAGGCGGCCGAGGCGCGCTACGGCGTCGGCATCGCCACGCCGGCCGACCGCCTGCAGGCGCAGACCGCGCTGTCGCAGGCGACCTTGAACCGCATCAAGGCCGAAGGCGAGGCACGCAATGCCCTGGGCGCGCTGGCCAATGCGCTCGGCTTCGGCGCCCAGCAGCCCATTGCCCTGGCCGACCTGCCGGCCTTGCCGGCCGGCGTGGGTTTCCAGAAGGAAGTCGATGCCCTGATCGCCGAGGCCCAGGCGCGGCGCCCCGACCTCAAGGCGGCCGAGGCGCAGCTCAAGGCGGCGCAGGCCGGCGTCGACCTGGCGCGGGCGCAGGGCCGGCCGACGATCTCCCTCGGCGCCGGTCCGACCTGGCAGGAGTCGGCAGGCGTCACCCAGCAGGGCGGCAGCCTGGGGCTGACCCTCAACGTACCGATCTTTTCCGGCTTCGACACCACCTATCGCGTGCGCTCCGCCGCCGCCCAGGCGGATGTGCGCGAAGCGCAGCGCGACCGCATTCGCAACCAGGTCGCGCTCGACGTGTGGAAGGCCTACCAGAGCCTGACGACGGCGACGCAAAGCCTGCACACGACGGCCGACCTGGTGGCCAGCGCCGAGCAGTCGGAGCGCGTCGCGCTCGGGCGCTACAAGGCCGGCGTCGGCACCATCCTCGACGTGCTGTCGGCGCAGTCGGCCCTGGCCAGCGCCCGGCTGCAACGCATCCAGGCGCAACTCGACTGGAACGTCTATCGCGCCACCCTGGCCCAGTCCGTGGGGGCGCTCGATTACACGCTGCTGCAACCGGCGGCGGAAGGAAGACCATGAAACATCTCGGCAAGATCCTGATCGGCGCGACCGTTGTCGCCGGGCTGGTCGGCGGCGGCATCTGGTACGCCCAGCAGCGGGCGGCGCAGGACCCGGAAAAGCGCTACAAGTTGGCGACCATCGAAAAGGCCGACGTCACCCAGACGGTTTCCGCCAACGGCACGCTCAACCCGGTGGTGCTGATCAGCGTCGGTACGCAGGTGTCCGGCACCGTGCGCAAGCTGTTCGTCGATTTCAACGACAAGGTGAAAAAGGGCCAGGCCCTGCTCGAACTCGACGACGCGTTGGTCGCCGCCAGCGAGCGGCAGAGCGCGGCCAGCGTGGTCAATGCCCAGGCGGCGCTCGACCTGGCGCAGGCCAACGAGGCGCGCCTCAAGCAGCTGTTTGCCCAGGAGTACATTTCGAAGCAGGAATACGACCAGGCGCAGCAGGCGCTCAAGTCGGCGCGCGCCCAGCTGGCGCTGGCCAGGGCGCAGAACGAGCGCGACCGGGCCAACGTCAATTTCACGGTGATCCGCTCGCCGGTCGACGGGGTGGTGATCGACCGCGTGGTCGATATCGGCCAGACCGTCGCCGCCAGCTTCCAGACGCCGACGCTGATCAAGATCGCGCAGGATCTGTCGGAAATGCGCATCGACACCAGCTTTGCCGAGGCCGATATCGGCAACATCCGGGAAGGCCAGAAGGCGCGCTTCACGGTCGATGCCTTTCCCAGCCGCAGCTTTGTCGGCGACGTGCAGCAGATTCGCCTCAACCCGACCAACACGCAGAACGTGGTCACCTACAACGTGCGCATCAACGTCGCCAACCCGGACCAGCAACTGCTGCCGGGCATGACGGCCTACGTCAATATCGGGGTGCAGAAGCGCGAGGGCGCGCTGCTGGTGCCCAATGCGGCGCTGCGCTACAAGCCGGCCGAAGGCGGCGACAAGAAGGGCGATGCCGGGGCCAAGCCGCCGGGCGGCATGGGGCCGGGCGCCGACGGCGGGCCGCCCAAGGCCGGCACGGGTGGCGGCAAGGGCAAGAAACGCGACGGCCAGAGCGGCACCGTTTATGTGCTCGCCGGCGGCGAAATCAAGCCGGTTTCCGTGCAGCTGGGCATTACCGACAATCGCAATACCGAGGTGCTCGGCGGCGAGCTGAAGGAAGGCGACCGCGTCGTCACCGGCGAGAACGGATCGACCGACAAGAAGCCGTCGTCGGTCGGCATGCGGATGTTCTGATGGGCGATTCGGTCATCCGGGTTGCCGGCCTGGGCAAGTCCTACGCCACGGCGGCCGGGCTGTTTCCGGCGCTGAAGGGTGTCGACCTGGACATCCGGGCGGGCGAGTTCATCGCCATCATGGGACCGTCCGGCTCCGGCAAGTCCACCTTCATGAACCTGCTCGGCTGCCTCGATACGCCGACGGTCGGCGACTATTTCCTGGCCGGCGAGAACGTGGCGCACATGGACAAGGATGCGCTGGCGCTGCTGCGCAACCGGATGTTGGGCTTCGTCTTCCAGGGCTTCAACCTGTTGCCGCGCATGAGCCTGCAGGACAACGTGGCTCTGCCGCTGGTCTATGCCGGGCTGGACCGCGAGACGCGGCAGGCCAGGGCCCGCGACTTGCTGGCCAAGGTTGGCCTGGGTAAGTATGCCGAGTCGCTGCCCAACCGCATTTCCGGCGGCCAGCAGCAGCGCGTGGCGATTGCCCGGGCGCTGGTCAACACGCCGCGCCTGATCCTCGCCGACGAGCCGACCGGCAACCTCGACAGCCACACCAGCGAGGAAATCATGCGCCTGTTCGAGGAACTGAACGGCGAGGGCATCACCATCGTGCTGGTCACCCACGAGCCGGATATCGCTGCCCACTGCAAGCGGCAGGTGCGTTTCCTCGACGGGCAGATCGTCAGTGACGTGCTATCCGGAAAGGAAGCATCATGATCCACCCGATGCTCGGCGAAGCCTGGCTGGCGATGGGCGCCAACCGCCTGCGCACGGCGCTGACCATGCTCGGCATGGTGATCGGTGTCGGCGCCGTGGTCATCATGATGGCCATCGGCCAGGGCGCGCAGTACGCGGTGCAGCAGACGATCAGCACGATGGGTTCCAACCTGTTCATCGTCCTTTCCGGCTCCTTCACCGCCGCCGGCGTGCGCAGCGGCTCGGCCGGCGCGCCGACGCTCAACGTCGCCGACGCCCAGGCCGTCGCCGAACTCGAAGGGGTGGTGAACGTGGCACCGACCCACCAGGGAACGCGGCAGCTGGTCTATGGCTCGCAGAACTGGAGTTCGCAGGTGATCGGCACGACGCCGGAGTACCTCGATGCGCGGGCGTGGAATATCGTCAATGGCGCCGGTTTCGGCGATTCCGACGTGCGTTCGGCGACGCGGGTGGCGGTCATCGGCAAGACGGTGGCGGAAAACCTGTTCGGCGAGGACGATCCGGTCGGCAAGACCATGCGCATCCAGCAAAACCCCTTCCTCGTCATCGGCGTGCTCGGCAGCAAGGGGCAGAACCTTGACGGACGCGACCAGGACGATACCGTGATCATTCCGCTGACCACGGCCCAGCGCAAGGTGTTCGGCACGCCCTTCCTGGGCTCGGTGCGCATGATCATGGTGCAGGCCGATTCGTCGGAAAACATGCCGCGCGTGATGGACAGCGTGAGCTCGCTGCTGCGCCAGCGCCACCGCCTGCGCGAAGGCATGCCGGACGATTTCTTCATGCGCAACCTGTCGGCGGCGGCGGAATCGGAAGCGGAAACGACGCGCACCATGTCCATCCTGCTCGGCGCCATCGCGTCCATTTCGCTGCTCGTCGGCGGCATCGGCATCATGAACATCATGCTCGTCTCGGTCACCGAGCGGACGCGCGAGATCGGCATCCGCATGGCCATCGGCGCCCGTCAGCGCGACATCCTCAGCCAGTTCCTGCTCGAGGCGGTGATGATCTCCTTCGCCGGCTGCCTGCTCGGCCTGCTGCTCGGCCTGGGCATCGCGCTGGCCATCAACGCCTTTACCGGCATGGTCATCGTCATTTCCGGCAGCGCAGCCATGATCGCCTTCCTGGTCGCCGCCGGCGTCGGCATCTTCTTCGGCTGGTATCCGGCGCAGAAGGCGGCGCGCCTGGACCCCATCGAAGCCTTGCGTTACCAATGATCGCGCGCCGCCGCTTTCTCATCGCTGCCGGGTTTCTGCCCTTGCTGCAACCGGCTTACGCCGACAACCGGCGGGTATTGATCGTCGGCGGCGGCTGGGGCGGCCTGGCGGCGGCGAGCCAGCTACGGCAACTGGCGCCGGAGCTGGAGGTCACGCTGGTCGACCGCCAGCCGGCCTTCATGTCCTTCGCTCTGAGCAACCGCTGGCTGGTCGAGCCGGGGGCGGCACCGTGGGCGCGCCACGACTACGCCGCCCTGGCGCGGAAGCACGGCTATCGTTTCGTGCAGGCCGAGGTACTCGGCGTCGATATCGCGCAGCGCAACGTGGCGACCATGAATGGCGCGCTGCCTTACGACTGGCTGGTGCTGGCGCCGGGCATCCGCGAGAACTGGTCGGCATGGCAGGTCGACGATCCCGCGGCAGTCGCCGAACTGCGGCGCCGCCATTCCGGCGCCATGCAATCGGCGGCCGATCTGCCCGCCCTCCGGCAGCGCCTGGCCAATTTCAAGGGCGGTGACCTGTTGATGACCATTCCGCCGGCCCCCTATCGCTGCCCGCCGGCCCCCTACGAGCGCGCCCTGTTCCTTGCCTGGTGGCTGAAGACGCAGAAGATTCCCGGCAAGCTGGTCATCGCCGACCCCAACCCGATGATGCCGGCCTTCCGCAACATCCTGCTCGACCGCTACAAGGATCAGGTCACCTACCTCGATCACGCCACGGTGCGTAGCGTCGATCTGGCGCGTAAATCGGTATCCACCGACATCGACGACATCCGCTTCGACGAAGCCCTGCTATGCCCGCCTCAGCAGGCCGCCGACGTCCTCTGGCAGGCCGGCCTGATCCGGCCGGAGGAGGGCGGCAAGCCCAGCGGCTGGGCGGCACAGGGCGCCACCGATTTCCGCAGCGCCGCCGACGGTCGGGTCTTCGTCATCGGCGACGCCGCCGGGCTGGTCTCGCCGCAATTCGGTTACTTCCCGAAAACCGGCCAGGTCGCCAGCCGCATGGGCCAGTCCGTCGCACGCCAGATCGCGGCCCAGGCCACCGGCAAGGCCCAGGCGCCGTTGCTGCCTGAGAGCGTCTGCCATGTGACGAGCAGCGTCGAGCCGCTGGAGAACGTCCGGATCGACACCAGCTATCGCGACCGGGGGGATGGCTTTCTGGTTCAGACGGTCAAGCAGACTCAGAATCCCAATCCGAGCGGTGAGGATGCCGCCTGGGCGGCTGCGATGTATGGGGAATTTCTTTAGACGGACGTTGTTTGTAGCAGGGCGGCTCGAAGGTTTAACTGGGGTAAGGGCTGATCGTCGGCCTGAGCCGACCTTGCGCCAGTGGCCAAAATCAGACTGCAATGCGGGCAATTAAGGGCCACTCGGCCACTGATGGGGTCAATGGCTGCTTTCGGCAAGGGTGAAGGACAGCCAACGACCCATAGAAACATTCACTGCCCAGCACAGCGTGCTCGAGCGAGCGACCTTTGTGATATCAGCGCTTATTCGTACTATGGGTGCCGCGAAGATTTCGAGCCGTAGAATCCGCCCGGACGGTAATATCCCGCATTCATAAAAAACGAAACGGCATGTCAGAAAAACAACGCCGACAGCTGCAAGCTACTGCTAAATCCTATACTAGGGGAAGGCAGACCAGCCAGTTTCACCTTCCCCGGGGCTTTGTTGCACAAATCATCTGAGGCTTGAGTTTCCCCCTACCCCAGACGGATTTGTGGCAACAAATCGGGGAAAATCGACATACCACTCGCAATGATTACCGGTATGGTTCTCCATGCCGGGCCGTGTCAAGCACCCTTTTGGCGCAACATAGCTATCGATTCGTCGAACCGGCTTCTCATGCCACTGAATGTTGAACGCGGCCAGCTTTGGGAAGAAGTAAAGGCTGCTGTAGGGCAAGTGGTCGTGAATCCACCACGCTAGTTGGCGCCAGTCCGCACCCGCTTCATACCTACCCGCGAACCAGGGAACCACAATGCACGCCGTCGCACCCATAAAGCCATCTTGGTCCCTGCGATCCCATATGTGTGCGGCAAAATTACTCTCGTTAGATGCGCAATTCAGTCTGTTCTTGTTTCCGTAGTCGTTGATAGTCGGCGACCGGTAGGCAGACCGAATGGCAATTCGTCCAAAGGTATCTTGCAGGGGCTCCAGCAACTCCTGGCATAGTTTGCTGCCAGCCTCTATCGCCAAGTCGATATCCTCTGGAATATTCGGCATACCGTAGAAGTTGGAAATCTCGCTATACAGAAAATCCCTGAAGAAAAATGTTTTTGAAAGCCGAACACGCCCCAACTCTTCCAAGGCAGACATTGATTTTGTCGTCTTCATCTCAATCGCAACCTTTCTTAGTGTATATCGCTGACAATTCGTACCTGCGACCATTATGCAGGCCAATAACATGTTGGCGTTGGCGAATTGCCCGGACAACAGCCAAGACTCTATAACTAGAGGGAACGGAGCGATTCAAAATGGAGATTTCATGAACCCCGTAACACCAATTTGTTTGAGTGAAAAATTACGTGGCTGCCTACTTGGTGGCGCGGTAGGTGATGCACTTGGGGCTCCGGTAGAGTTCTTGTCTTTGGCCGAAATTAAAGCAACATTTGGTGCTGAGGGCATTCAAAACTACGCCCCTGCTTTCGGCCGACTGGGTGCCATCACTGACGATACCCAAATGACGCTATTTACTGCCGAAGGCCTCTTGTGCAGCTATGTGCGCGGGGCGTTACGAGGGATCGCGTCACCTGCATCGGTGGTGAGTCATGCCTATTTACGCTGGCTCTGGACACAAGGGATGGAATCGAAGAAGCCGAAGCCAGAGCGTGTCATTGGCTTGTTATGGGGGGTTAAGGAACTCCATAGCCAACGTGCCCCAGGGTTAACGTGTGTATCAGCTCTCAAAGCCATGACTCAATTTACCGATAGTCGAGCCAGCAACGATAGTAAAGGCGCAGGTGGTGTCATGCGGGTGGCACCGGTGGCCATGATGTTCGCAGGAGAACCAGAAAATGCATCTCAGGCTTTTAGTCTAGGAATGCAATCGGCTGCCCTGACACATGGGCATCCAACTGGCTTCCTAGCTGCTGGCGCATTTGCCGTCATTCTTCACGCGATATTTTGCGATGAGAATATCAACGTCGGCATTGACCGTGCGAAGCAGTATCTTGCAAAGCAAGATGCCCACGAAGAAACGCTATCAAGCATTGAAAAAGGAGTGGCATTGGCTGGCACTGATTTAAGGCCAGATGATGCGATTCGAAATATCGGTGAAGGTTGGGTAGCGGAAGAGGCTTTGGGAATTGCTATCTACTGCGCCCTCAAGGCAGTAGATTTTCGTCATGGCGTGCTAATTGCTGTGAATCATGACGGCGATTCAGACACCACAGGGTCAATGGTCGGGCAACTTCTTGGAGCCACGTACGGCATTTCTGGTATCCCTTATGACTGGCTATCCCCATTGGAGCTAAGGGAGATCATTGAACAAGTGGCAGACGACATCACTGATCATTGGAGTTGGAATCTCGACTACATGTCAGAGGCATATGACGAAGCAGTTGTTAAGCGCTATCCTGGTGGCTAATTTTCTGTCAGCTCTGGGCGTGTCCTGAATTTCGTGTAAAGCTGCCGTTGATCATCTCGCACGCTACAGTCCGCAATGGCCGAATCTCCGTCCCTTGCCGTACCAAAAGAATTCTGGTCAGGCGATGCCATGCCAGTGTTACCCCGCTTACGGGCAACCCGGCAGCCCGAACGACTGCCAGGCTGCTCGTGGAGAAAGCCTGACGCTACCGGCGGCAAGCTGTTCCAACTCCATCAGTAGGGGGCGGGTGACGAAGCGCATGATGATTCCGGAAACGAACCAGCCCAGCGCCATGCCGAGCCAGCAGTAGCCGAGATGCAGCCAGCGTGTCAGCGCCGCCCCCTTCATCTCAGAACTTCAGTTCGGCGACCAGATCGAAGCGGCGCGCCTGGCCCAGCACGAATTGCTGGTCGCCGTAGGACGTGGTGGCATAGACCTTGTCCGTCAGGTTGCGGCCGAACAGGCGTAGTGTCGTGCGCTGGTCGACTTTCCAGGCGAGGGCGGCGTCGGCGACGACGTAGCCGGGCATGACCGCGCTGTTGGCGTTGTCGGCATAACGCTTGCCGACGTAGCGGCCGCCGAGCGAAGCCTGGAACTGGCCGAAACGGTAGTGCCCCCACAGGTTGGCGACCTGCTCGGGAACGTCGGTGGGCCGGTTGCCGGCGCGGTTGGCGCCACCGGCTTCGAGCAGTTCGTCGTAGCGGGCTTGGAGGACGGTGTAGTTGCCCTCGAAGCGCCAGTTTTTCCACGGCGCGATGGCGGCGCTCAGTTCGATGCCTTGCGAATGCTGGCTGCCGCCCTGGATCGAGCGGGCCGGATTGGCCGGGTCGCGCGTGATGATGTCGTCCTTGTCGATGCGGAACACGGCGGCGGTCCATTCGCCGAGGCCGTTGCCCAGGCCCTGCTTGATGCCGGCTTCGACCTGGCGGCCCTTGGTCAGCGAGAAGTCGCGGTTGGCCAGGTTGAGCGTGACGATGCTGGTCACCGGGTCGTGGCCGGCGCTGGCCTGGGCATAGAGGCTGGTGGACGGGGTCAGGTGGTGCGTCAGGCCGAGGCGCCAGGCATTGCCGTCGAGCGTCTTGTCGAGGTTGCCGCTGCTGCCGGTCAGGCTGCGGCGCGAGACGTCGGCCGAGTCGCGGCGGAAGCCGGCGAGCAGCAGCCAGCGTTCGCCAAGTTGCCAGGCATCTTCGGCATAGAAGGCGTTGAGCGTGGTCTCGGTCTGGTATTTCGGGAAGGTCAGTTCGCCGCCGAGAAAGCTGCCATGGGCGGGATTGCTCGCATCGACCGTGGTGCTGCCGCTGAACGCGAAGTTGTTGGTGTGGCGGAAATCGACCTTGGCGACCTCCCAGCCGAACACGGCGCGATGCTGCCCGCTGCGGACGGCGGCCTCGAGGCGGTTGCCGGTCTGCTCCATGTCGTGCTTGATTTCCAGGTAGTCGGAGCGGTCGACCGTCCGGTTCGCCGGGTTGAGGCTGTATTGCTCGACGTTCTTCCAGTGACGCTTGGCCTCGAAGTGGTAGACCTCGTCGCGCAGGGTCAGCCAGTCGGCGGCGTGCCACTCGGCACGGCCGCGCAGGCGCTTGTCTTCGTACACGATGGCGCTGTCCTCGACGTTGTAGTTTTCGCGGCGCAGGCTGCTGTCGATGCGGCCGTTGTTCAGCGGCGTGCCCCAGTAGCGCTCGGGCTTCTGTTTGCTGTAATCGGCAATCAGCTCGAAGCGCAGGTCGCTGCTCGGCTGCAGGCGCAAGGTGCTCATCAGCTTGCCGCCGCTCGACTGCCCGAGGTCGCGCTCGCCGTCGGCAAGGTGGCCGTAGGCATCGACCCGGAAGCTGCCGATCTCGCCGAACCCGCCTGTGCCGCCCAGGCCGGCGAGGGCGCTGCCGTCGGTGCCGATGCCGAACAGCGCCTCGGCGCTGGCATCGCGGCTAGGCGCCTTGCGCACGGCGTTGATCGTGGCGCCCACCGTGCCGCTGCCGTACACCACCGAAGCCGGCCCGCGCAGGACGTCGATGCGCTCGTAACCCCAACTGTCGCTGGGGTGGGTTTGCGTGCCGGCACCGGTCGACAGGCGCAGGCCGTCTTCGGCCAGGCCGACCGAATTGGTGCCGGTAAAGCCGCGTGCCGAGAACGACATGCCGCCATTGCCGCCGGAGCCGATGCCGGTCAGGCCGGTGCTGCGGGTGATGGCATCGGCGACGCGGTAGTCGCCGCGTTCCTGGATGCTGAGGCTATCGACCCCTTCGATGCTGGCCGGCAATTCGCGGGCGGTGAGGCCGGTCCGGCTGCCGCTGGTCGCGGCTTGTTCGAGGCCGAGGCCCGCAGCGTTGGCCGGGGCGCTGACGGTGACCGGCGACAGCGTCGTCTGGGCGGTCGCCACGGGTGCCGCCAGGGCGCAGCAGATCGCCAGGTAAAGCGGATGATGCGCCGGGCGCGGGTGGGAAATACGGTATTGCGTGTGCTGCATGGTCAAACTCCAGGGTTCGACCGTCTACACGAAGAGGATGACATGCGCAGCCCTGCGGGCTTGTCGCCTTTGCCGGCCTCTGCTCCCCGCAGACGGTCTGTTGCAAAAAGCCCGGGCCAACTGGCCGCAGGCAATGTTCAACAGGCCGGTCTCCGGGCTGGCAAGTCGGTCCCTACGAATAGAGGCCGGGCGCATCGCCTTCCCGAACCGTTCGCGCGCGTCTTGCGACGCCACGTGGCGATCCAGTGGCTGGCCGTTCGGGAGAACGACCGTGATGCACCTGCACTTGCTTACCGTTGCGGGGGCAGCCAGGGCTTTGCGGCGGAGCTTGTCGATCCGTGCCACGCACCCTGTTCCCGTTTAACCCGAACCGCTGTCGCGGCTCGGGCACCTGTTGCGTTTTCCGCCAGCCGTCAGCCGGCCAGCGGGGTATTGGTTATAACGATGCCTCGGCGTCGCCGCCGTTGCGATGAAAGACCAGGTCCTCGACGACACGACCGCCTTTCAGGTGCTGCTCGACGATGCGATCCATGTTTTCATCGGTGACGTTGTAGTACCACACGCCATCCGGCTGCACGGCGACGATCGGGCCGCCCTGGCAGGCGGCGACGCAGCCGGTGCGCGTGCGCTTGACGCGGGCCGGGCCGGCATCGACGCCGAGGCCGGCGGCGCGGAACTTGGCCTGCAGCGCATTGAACAAGGCCTCGCCTTCGCCGTTCTGCGTGCAGCGCGGGCCGGTGCAGATCAGCACCTGCCGGCTGTAGTCGCGGATCTTCGGCTTGACGACCTGGTCGGCGTCGCGTTCAGCCTTCAATCTCGTTCTCCTCGCCTTCCGACGGCACTTCGGCCTGCAGCACGGCGGCGATGTAGTCCTCGGGCAGGCGGTATTCGGCGGCCAGCTCGGCAGCGTTCCTGCCGCTCGCCTGGATCGCCGCCATCCAGCCGTTGAGGCCGGTGGACAGCGAACGGCCGGCCTGCTCGCCGTCGTGTGTGTTGCGCTCGCCGTCCTCGACCGCGTACTTGTTGGCGTAGCCGCGCGGCGTCACCATCAGGCCGTGCTTGATGAAGGTGTTGGAATTGCCGATGAGCACCGTGGACAGCATGCCGATGTCGGCCTCGGCCATCTTGTCCAGCGTCGTCAGTTGGATGCGCTGCTTGGGGCGGTAGCCCGACTTGACGATGGCGACCGGCGTCTGCGGATCGCGGTGGCGCAGGAAGATGCGCTGGGCTTCGACGATCTGCTGGGTGCGGCGGCCGCTCTTCGGGTTGTACAGCGCGACGACGAAATCGGCGTAGGCCACGGCGTCGAGGCGGCGGGCAATGGTCGGCCACGGCGTCAGCAGGTCGGACAGCGAAATGGCGCAGAAATCGTGGGTCAGCGGCGCGCCGACCAGCGCGGCGCAGGTGTTGAGCGCCGAGGCGCCGGGAATGATCTCGACCTCGATGTCCGAATCCGGCGTCCACCCGGCCTGGAACAGCACTTCGAAAGTCGGCCCGGCCATGCCGTACACGCCGGCGTCGCCCGAGGAAATCAGCGCCACCTTCTTGCCCTGGCGGGCGCGGTCGAGCGATTCGATGGCGCGGTCGAGCTCCTCGGTCATCGACTTCTTGATCACCTCCTTGCCCTCGACCAGGTCGGCGACCAGGCGGATGTAGGTGACGTAGCCGATGATCGTGTCGGCCTCGGCAATCGCCGCGCGGGCGCGGGCGGTCAGGTGGTCGTTGCTGCCCGGGCCGAGGCCGACGAGCATGATCTTGCCGGTTTTCACGGCGGCGGGGGCGATGGTTTCAGGTGCGTTCATAGCGGAATCCTTGCAATGGAGACGGTGGCGTTGCGGCCGTCCGGGCCGCGCAGCTTGTGTTTTTCGATGATCAGATGGGTCTGGTCGGCGCCTGCGACGAGAATCGCCGCCGCTTCCGAGACGGAAGGCGTGCCGGTGTACTTGCGCACGGTTTCCGAGGGGTTGGGGACGGCGACCGCGGCCAGGTCGGCGGCGGGGTAAAAGCGGATGGTCCAGCCGTTGGTTTGGGCGACTTCGGTCAGGCCGATTTCGTCGGCCTTGAGGTCGATCGAGGCGACGGCGCGTACGTCGGCCAGCGCGGCGCCGGCTTTGGCCAGTGCCTCGGCTATGCACTGGGCGATGGTGCTGGCCGGGGTGCCTCGGTCGCAGCCGAGGCCGAGGGCGATTTTCATACCGTATCCCCGTGACCCAGGTCGTTGCGGAGCGCCCCCTCCCCCATTGCGAGCGCCGAGCAGCGCAGACCGGCCGGGGGCAGTCGGTTCGCAATGTTTGAGCCGCAGGCGAGTTTTGCGAACCGCACGGCCAGTTGAGCAGCGCAGGGAACCGGGCCAGCGGCCCGGCGCGAACGTTGGGGTCGCCTTTCTTTGCTTACTTTCTTTGGCGAAGCAAAGAAAGTAAGACGCCGCTCAACGGCGGAAAACAACGGTTGGGACGTGCTCATGCCGTCATTCACGGGCGATACACAACACGGCGGCCGCCAAGCTGCGCCGCGATTCCGGCCGGCATCTCGCGCTGGCTGACCCACAGCACGGCAGCGAACCGTTCCAGCGGCACGTCTTCCAGCTTGCCGAACTGCGTCACGTTGGCCGGCAGCGGCCCCTTGCGGCCGTTGGCGTGCTTCGCCCACCAGTCGGTGCTGCCGGCTTCCTGGACGAGGGCGACGGCTTCGTCGTTCACCATCGCCGCGCTGCAGCGGACGATTTCGTCGTGGCTGGCGTCGAAGGTCCAGCCCAGTTCGCGGCCGAGCAGGTCGACGGCGATGGTTTCGCGGGCGTCCGAGGCGGTGGTCAGCACGGCTTGCGCGCCGAGCGCCGTGGCGAGGTGGCCGGCGAGCTGGTTGGCGCCGCCGAGGTGGCCGGAGAGCATGGGGATGACGAACTTGCCGGCTTCGTCGATGACGACCACGGCCGGGTCGGTTTCCTTGTTCTTCAGGTGCGGCGCAATGAGGCGGACGACGGCGCCGAGCGAGACGATGCAGACGATGCCGTCGAAGGCGGCGAACAGCGCCGGCACCTGGTCGCCGACCTTGCCCTCGTAGCAATGGAAGGCGCCGGGGGCGGCGTTTCCGCCTTCGGCACGGAATTTTTCGGGGCAGAAGAGCTGGGCACCCGGCAGCGCGGCAACGACCTTGCCGGCCAGCGCGATGCCGTGTTTGGTAATCGAGACGACGGCGATTTTCATGGAAGGGTTCTCTGTTGGGGTTGGTTTTTTATGGGTTTGTCAGGCTTCGACCGCGGCGGAAGCATCGACGGCTTCCTTGCGCTTGCGGCAGCCGCGGCGCAGTTCGCCGCGCACGCGCTTGGGGTTCTGGACCAGCATCAGCGACAGGTAGTTGACCTTCTCGCCCTTCAGGCTGGCGATATCGCGGATGACGCGCTCGTCCGGCGAGCCGACCTTTTCGATGAACACCGAGGTGGCGAGCAGGTCGCGCCTTTCCAGCAGTTCGATGACCTCGTCGACCAGCGGCTTGACCTTGAGCAGGGCCAGGGTGTCGAACTCGTCGAGCAGGTGGTCGATGACCTCGACCCCGTAGGCGGCGGGGATGATGGCGAAGGTTTCGTCTTCCTCTGCCAGCACGGTGCCGGTAGTTGCGGCGGCGGCGGCGAAGGAGGAAACGCCGGGGATGGTCTCGACCTCGATTTCCGGCACCAGCTCGCGGACGACACGGGCGAGGTGGCCGAAGGTGGCGAAGGTGGAGGCGTCGCCTTCGACCAGGAAGACCAGGTCGCGGCCCTCGGCGAGCAGTTCGACGGTCTGCACGGCGGCGCGGCTCCAGGCCTTGGCCAGGATTTCCGCGTCGCGCGTCATCGGGAAGACCAGTTCGACCGCGTCGCCCGGCACGACGATGCCGCCGCGTTCGACGATGGACAGCGCGTAGGACGATTCCTCGGCCTTCTTGACCGGGTACAGCCAGCGGGCGCCGGATTGCAGCGCCGCCCAGGCGCGGCGGGTGATCAGTTCGGGGTCGCCGGGGCCGAGCGAGGCGCCGATCAGCTTGCCGTAGCGTTTTTGTTCAGTCATGCGGATTCCTTGTTGTCGTTCCAGGCCGTCACCACCCACACCGGGTTTTGCGCGGCCATGCGGTGCATGTCGAGGATGGGCTGGCTGCGGCTGGCCTGCAGTTGCACCACGTCCCAGCCGGCGCCCAGTTCCTGCAGCGTGGCGGTGGCGGTGGCCAGGTTTTCCAGGGTCACGAAGTTCATGACCAGCCGGCCGCCGGGTTTCAGGCGGCCGAGGATGAGCTTGATCAGTTCGCCCAGTTCGCCGCCCGAACCGCCGATGAACACGGCGTCCGGGTCCGGCCAGGTGTCGAGCAGGGCCGGCGCCTTGCCCTCGCACAGCGTGTAGTTGCCGATGCGGAACCGCGCCGCGTTGGCGCGGGCGTTGGCCGCGTCGCCCTCGTTCTTCTCGATCGCCCAGACGTGGCCGTTGGCGGCCAGGCGGGCGCATTCGAGGCCGACCGAGCCGGAACCGGCGCCGATGTCCCAGACCAGGCTGTCCGCTGTGATGCGCAGCTTGGCCAGCGACAGGGCGCGGGCTTCCTGCTTGGTGATCAGGCCCTTTTCCGGCGAGCGCTGGATGTAGTCGAGATCGTCGAGGCCGAAGAACGGGCGCGCCGCATCCGGCGTGCGTTCGACGAGCACCACGTTGGGTTGCGGAAACTGCATGGCGGCCGCTTCCTCGGCGCTCAGGCCGGTGAAGATCGCTTCGTCGGGCAGCAGCAGGCGGCAGGCGACCGAGAGCTTGACCTCGCCACCATAGCCGGCGGCGATCAGCGCCCGGGCCAGCCGGTCCGGCGTGTTTTCCGGGCCGGTGAACAGCGCCACGCGGGGATGCCGGGCGATGGCCCGCATCAGCTTGTAGAGGCCGTGTTCCGGCGTCGCGCCGACGAACCACTCGCCGGCGTCGGCGCTGTGGCAGGTCGAAATCGTCACGTCCTGCCAGGCCGTCTTGAAGCGGGCAAAGGCAAGTTGCAGGGTCGACACGGCGGGGATGATCGCGAAGCCGTCGCGGCCGAGCTTGCCGGTCAGCCACGAGGCGATGCCGTGGCACAGCGGGTCGCCGGTGGCCAGCGCGACGGCGCTCTTCCCCTGTTCGCGGGCGTTCTGGATCCAGCTGGCGACCTGGCCGAGCTTGCCGTCCATGTCGAGGATTTCAGCCCCGGCGGCGAGTTGCGGGCGGACCAGCTCCAGCGTGCGGCCGGCGCCGATGACGACATCGGCGGTCGCCAGGCGCTGGCGCGCGGTGTCGGAAAGGCCGGCCCAGCCGTCATCGAGGATGCCGAGGAGGGTGCATTGTTCAGAGGGCTTCATCTTCATCGACTCGGCAAATGAATTGTCCTTCGAAATCGCAGACCAGCACGGCCAGGCGGTAGTCGCCCGGATACTGGCCCTTGAGGCTGCGGATCGCTTTTTTCGCCAGCTGGCGGTGGAATTCGATGGCCAGCCCGAGATTGGCCAGGCGTTCGGCGGCGAAGCGGGCGGTTTCGGCGGCGCGGATTTCCTCGATCAGGTCGTCCGGGGCGCCGACTTCGCGCGCCGAATCGGCGAGGATGTCGCGGTCCACCTCGGCCTTCCAGGCGTGGGTCACGGCCAGGCCCTGGCACATCTTGGTCAGCTTGCCGACCATGGCGCCGACATATACATTCGGCACGCTGCGCTTGATGGCGCTGGTGAAGGCTGCCTTGACGAAGTCGCCCATCTGCACGAAGCAGGACTCGTCGAGTTCCGGCAGCTGCTTCATGGCGAATTTCTCGGTGCGGCCGCCGGTGGTGAAGATGACGCTGGTCTGCCCCTGCCTGGCGGCGACATCGACGGCCTGCACGACGCTGGCGCGGAAGGCGGCGGTCGAGTAGGGGCGGACGATGCCAGTGGTGCCGAGGATGGAAATGCCGCCCAGGATGCCGAGGCGGGCGTTGAGCGTCTTCTTCGCCATCTCGTCGCCGCCGGGTACCGAAATGGTGACTTCCAGTCCGTCGTGGTCGAGCAGTTCGCCGGCCACGGCGCGCACGTTGTCGACGATGTTGCGGCGCGGCACCGGGTTGATGGCCGGGCCGCCGACTTCGAGGCCGAGGCCGTCCTTGGTCACCACGCCGACGCCGAAACCGCCCTTGAGGACGACCTCGCCGGCCCGGTGCCTGAGGATGCGTACGTCGGCTGTCATGTGCGCGCCGTGCGTCGCATCGGGGTCGTCACCGGCATCCTTGACGATCACCGCATGGGCCAGCCCGGCGCTTTCCTCGACGCTGCCGTCGGTGACGGCAAAATTCGCATCCTGGCCGTTGGGCAGGCGGCAGACGACGCTTTCCGGCACCTCGCTGAGCAGCAGGCCGAGCGTCGCCGCCCGCGCCGCCGCCGCCGAGCAGGCGCCGGTGGTGAAGCCGGTGCGGTTGCCGCGCTCGCGCTTGGCGTCGCCCTTGCGGACTTTTTCCGGTTTGGCGGCCCCGGCAGCCTCAGCGGCGGCGGGGACGGTCTGGCTCTCTTCGTTCATCGTGTGTTGGCCAATGCGTCAGGCGACCTGCTTCTTCTGCGCCGCCTCGGCCAGCGACAGCATGGCGTGGATGGCCGCGACGACCAGCGTCGAGCCGCCCTTGCGGCCCTTGATGGCGACCCACGGCACGTCGTTCACCGTCATCATCAGGTCCTTCGATTCGGCGGCCGAGACGAAGCCGACCGGCATGGCGACGACCAGCGCCGGGCGCACGCCTTCTTCGCGGATCAGGCGCACCAGTTCGATCAGCGCCGTCGGCGCATTGCCGATGCCGACGATGGCGCCGTCGAGCTTGCCCAGACGGTGCGCCTTGCGCATCGCCTGCACGGCGCGCGTGGTGTCCTCGGCCTTGGCGGCTTCGATGACATCCTCGTCGGAAATGTAGTGGTGCGTGCTCAGGCCGAAATGCTTGAGGCGCGGCTTGGAGAGGCCGACGCAGATCATCTCGACGTCGGCGACGATGGGCGTGTTGCCCTTGAGCACGGCCTCGAAGCCGGCGCGCATGGCTGCGGGGTGGAAGGCGGTCAGGCCGTTGAACTCGAAGTCGGCATTGGCGTGGATCATCCGGCGCACCAGCGGCCACTGCTCGTCGGTGTAGGCGTGCGGGCCGGCTTCGGCGTCGATCACGGCGAAGGATTCGTGTTCGATGGCGCGGCCGGCGGCGGTCAGTTGTTCGGTAGCGGTATTGAATTGCGTGGTCATGCTCGTCTCCTGGCGATCAGTCGTGTTTGTGGGCGCAGCCGTGGGTTTGGGTAGATGCGTGCGCATGGCCGTGATCCTGTCCTTGATGGTGATCATGGGCGTGCGCGCAAGCTCCGGTGGCGGTGTGGCTGTGGTCGTGCAGGTGTTCGTCCTCGGCCAGCTCGCGGTACTTGCAGCCGTCGCATTCGAGCATGCCGCCTTCGGGGAGCTCGCCACCGACCTTTGCGTCGAGCAGGTCGAAGATGCCCTTGTCGAAGCCGAAGTGGCTGCCCAGCGCGAAGGCGACCTGCGGGTACTGCGCCCGCAGGCGGGCGACCTGCTCCTGGATGCGCTCGATGAGCACGCCGGTGAACAGGTACACCGGCACGATGGCGATCTGCATCATGCCCAGCCTGACCTGGCGCTGGACCACGGTTTCCAGGCGCGGCCAGGTGACGCCGGTGAAGGCGAGGTCGACCAGCTCGTGATCGTTGTCCTCGAAAATCCAGCGTGCCATCTTGGCCAGTTCGCCGTTGGCGCCGGCATCCGACGAGCCGCGCCCGAGCAGGATGACGCCGGTGGTCATTGGGTCGGGGACGGCCAGTTGCTTCATCAGGCGGTCGAGCTGGCCCTGCAGCACGGCAAAGATCTCGCGCCCCATGCCGAGGTGGCGGGTGACCACGAATTCGACCTCGGGATGGCGCGCCCGCGCTTCCTCCAGCGCATGCGGCAGCTCCATCTTGACGTGGCCGGCGGCGTTGAGGATGAAGGGGATCGCCACCACGCGCCGGGCGCCGCGCGCGGCGCGGTCGAGCCCCTCGTCGAGCAGCACGTCGGCGTGCTCGATGAAGCACACCTCGATGCGCCATTCGGGGTTGCGCTCGCGCCACTGGGCGGCGAAGTTGATGGTTTCCTTGTTGCCTTCGCGGCCGCGCGAACCGTGGCCGATCAGCAGGAGGGTGGTGTCGTTTGTCATCGAGTCGTTTTCCGGATTACTGGCGCATGGCGATGGCCAGCCGATTGAGTGCGTTCATGTTGGCGATGGCGAAGGTGAGATCGGATATCTCCTGCGCCGAAAACTGTGCGGCGAGCGGCGCGTAATCGGCATCCGCAGCGTGCGTGCCGGAAACCGCCGTCAGCGCTTCGGCCCAGTTCAGGGCAGCCCGTTCGCGCGGGCTGTAGGCGTCGCTGGCGTGCCAGCCGGCCACCATGTCCAGCTTGTCCTGGGGGAAACCCTTGTCGCGCAGGGCCTTGCTGTGTTTCTTGAGGCAGAAGGCGCAACCGTTGATCTGCGAGATGCGCAGGTAGACGAGTTCGATCAGCTCGCTGCCGAGGGTGCTTTTCTCCAGATAGGCGCCGATGGCGCGGAAGTGCTGGAGCGCTTCGGCGGACAGGTCGTAGTAGGGAAGGCGGAGCGACATGGTGGTCTCCTGGGTCAGGTGTTCGGGCTTGCCTTGCGGAAGCGGTGCCCGAAGCTCGGGTCGTAGAGCTTGGAGCGGATCAGGTCGGGCCAGTCGGCGGCGCCCAGGGTTGGGCTGGCGACGATCATGGCCTGGCTGGCGATCTTCTCGTCCTGGCATTTCCGCTTGATGTCCTTGATCGTGCCGCGCACGATTTTTTCCTCACCCGGCCAGCTCGCCTTCTGCACCACGAGGATGGGCGCATCCTCGCTCCAGCCGGCGGTGAGCAGCGCCTCCTGGACCTTGTGCAGCAGGGTGATCGACAGGTAGATGCACAGCGTCGTCTTGTGCGCGGCCAGGGCTTCCAGCTCCTCGCCCGGCGGCATCGGCGTGCGGCCGGCGACGCGGGTGAGGATCACCGTCTGCGTCACTTCCGGCAGGGTCAGCGTTTCGCCGGCGGCGGCCAGCGAGGCCATGGCCGAGGAAACGCCGGGCACCACCGCCCATTCGATGCAGGCGGCGGTCAGCGGCCGCGTCATCTCGATCAGCGCGCCGTACAGGCCGGGGTCGCCGGTTTGCAGGCGGACCACCGTTTCGTGTTTCTCGGCGGCGGCGATCAGCCAGTCGGTCATTTCTTCCAGCGTCATGTCCTTGGAGTCGCGGATCTCGCAGCCCTCGGGCGCGAACAGCGTCGCCGCCTGGTCGACCAGCGAACCGGCGAAGAGCACCGCTCCGGCTTCCTCGAGCAGCTTGCGCCCCTTGACGGTGATCAGGTCGGGGTCGCCGGGGCCGGCGCCGACAAACCAGATTTTCCCGCTCATCGGATGGCGCTCCGGCAAGAGGCAGCGTGGTTCAGGCAATCGTGCATGGGTTTTCCTCGGGTTGAAGCGCCCCGGGCAGCATCGCCAGCAGGGCATCGGTGGAGCGGGGCGGCGGCTCGGCAGGGACCAGGCCCTGCGCGGCGAGCCGGGCGTGCAGCGGGATCACGGCCGGCAGCGGCAAGCCGGCGGCGGCCAGTTCGGCGCTCCGGTGCGGCAGTTCGCCGGCCGGAAAGCTCGCCACGCAACGTCCGGCGGCCATGATGTGAATATGCTCGGCCCAGCGGTAGGCGAAATCGACATCGTGCGTGGACAGCAGGATGCTCATGCCCTGCCCGTGCAGGTCGTCGAGAATCGCCAGCAGGTCGGCCTGCATGGCCGGGTCGAGCCCGGCCTTGGGTTCGTCGAGCACCAGCAGCTCGGGGTGCATGGCCAGCACGCCGGCGATGCAGACGCGCTTTTTCTGCCCGAAGCTGAGCTGATGCACCGGCCGTTCGCCGCTGTCGGCCAGCCCGACGGCGGCCAGGGCAGCGGCGACGCGCCGGCGCACGGTGGCGTCGTCGAGGCCGAGGTTGAGCGGGCCGAAGGAAACGTCCTCGGCGACGCTGGCCGAGAACAGCTGGCGGTCCGGGTTCTGGAAGAGCATGCCGACCCGACTGCGCAAATCGCGCAATCCCGCGCGTCCGTAGTCGACCGCCAGTCCGGCGTAGCGCACCGTCCCGGCGGACGGCCGCAGCAAGCCGTTGGCGTGCTGGAACAGGGTCGTCTTGCCCGATCCGTTGGCGCCGAGCAGCGCATTGCGGCTGCCGCGCAGGATGGCCAGCGAGCAGCCGTCCAGCCCGGGGTTGCCGTCGGCGTAGCGATAGGCCACCTGGTCGAATTGGAGCAGGATGTCGCCGCGCGCCGCCGTCATGCCAGTTGCCCTATCGCGATGAGCAAGGCCCCGGCGGCGAGCGCCAGCAGGCTGTCGCGCCGGGCGTGCGGAAAGGTTCGCGCCATGAAGCGCAGCGGCCCGTCGTTGTTGCGGGCCTGCGCCGCGACATGCAGCGCCTGGGCGCGCTGCCAGACCTGGACGGCCAGGTTGGCGACCAGCCCGGCCAGCGAACGCCAGGCCCGGCGGCGCGTGGCATAGCCGAGACGCGCCGTCTGCGCGGTCAGGGTGTCATGCACTGCGGTCGAGAAAACCGACAGCAGGCGGTAGCCGAGCACCATCAGGTCGAGCAGCAGCGCCGGGGTTTTCAGGCGACGGAGCAGGGCGATCAGGTCGGGCAGCGGCGTCGTCAGCACGAGCAGCAGCAGGGCGGCGAGCCCGGCCAGCGAGCGGCTGCCCACCTGCCCGAGCTGCGCCCCGCCATCGGGGGCGCCGGCCAGGGCCAGCCCGCCGGCTTCGGCGCCGCCCAGCGACAAGGCGAGCGACAGGCTGCTCAGGGCGAGAAAGACGAGGGGCGCCGCCGCCGCCCGCAGATAGGTCGGGACGGGGATGCCGGCGGCCAGGAAGGCCACGGCAACCAGCAGGCCGGCAACCGCCAGCGCGCCGCCCGGCGTCGGTGCGGCAAACGCGGCAATCAGCCCGGCCAGCGCGAACAGCCCCTTGGCTGCCGGCGATACCGGCCGCCAGCGGCTGACGCAGGCGGCGTGCTCAAGGTGCATGGCGATCCTTTTCGGCGGCCCGCCGGAACTTCTCGCGGGTCACCGACACCCCCAGCCAGTAGCCGATGATGCCGGCGCCCAGCGCCGCCTGCAGCGCGAACAGCAGCGACTCGATCTCCTTGCCCGGCGGCGTCAGCAGGGATTCGAACCAGGGCCGGTAGTCGGGGGCGAGTTTGACGATGGCCTGCTGCCCCTGAGCATCGGAGCCGCCGAACAGTTCGCCGCCCGGGGCGGGTTTGTGCACCAGCCACAAGGGCAGCGCCGTGAGCAGCGCGACGGCCAGCAGCAACAGGACGGTACGCCGCTTCATGCCCCGGCCTCGCGGCGGGGCTGGCGCAGCACCAGCAGTTCCTGCGCATTGAAGCGGCGCAGGGCGTTGTAGATGAGCACGGTGAGCAACCCTTCGCTGATCGCCAGGGGAATCTGGGTGAGTGCGAAAATGCCGGCAAACTTGGCGAAGGCGGCGGCAAAACCGCCGACCGGGTCGGGGAAGGCGAAAGCCAGCTGGCCGGCGGTGGTCAGGTAGGTCGCCAGGTCGGCCAGGCAGGCGGCGAGAAAGACGCCGACGCTCGCGGAGGCGCGGCAGGCGGTGGTCAGCCGGAAGACGCCGGCCGCGACGAAGGGACCGACGACGGCCAGCGAGAAGAGATTGGCGCCCAGCGTGGTCAGGCCGCCATGGGCCAGCAGCAGGGCCTGGAAGAGCAGGACGACGAAGCCGATCGGCGCCATCGCCGCCGGCCCGAAGAGGATGGCGCCCAGCCCGGTGCCGGTCGGGTGCGACGAACTGCCGGTCAGCGACGGCAGCTTCAGGGCGGAAAGGATGAAGGAAAAGGCCGCGGCGACGCCGAGCAGCATGCGCAGTTCCGGGTGCTCACGCAGCCGGCGATTGACCGAATGGATGCCGTAGGCGACGAAAGGCGCGGCCGCCAGGCTCCAGCCCACGGCATGCTCGACCGGCAAAAAACCTTCCATGATGTGCATGATTCATCCCGCAGCAGACATCGAAATAGGCCAACGGGGATATGACGGATGCGGGACGGAGGGCGGTGTGCATCCGGAATGGATATGCAACGGCAAGCCAACAGAACCTTTCCCTTTACCCCGGAGAAATGGCACGACACTGGTTTCAGGCCGGTCTTCTGGCTTGCCTTCAATCTTCTCCACCGGCCTTCCCATGCGATGTGCACAGTGGCGTAGGGTGGCATCGTCAGGCCTACAGCAGCGGGGGCTGCGCCGGACTGTCTGCTTGCGCAGGGTCACCGGCTTCCCGTTTCACCTGCCCCACGAGGGTGAGGTCAGGCACCTAAAACTGCGGCGATTCTACTCTGAAATTTCCGGGGTGATAAAGCATTTCGTCATGCGCCCGGCCAGGCGGCCTCCCGGGGAGCGGGTTCAGTGCCGGGCGTAGATCGACGTCTTGCCGTCCTTTTTCACCAGCAGGGTTTCGTAGAACTCGCGCCGTACGCGGGGGGCGGCGGCGCTGTCCTTTTCCAGCATGGTGCAGGCCGTTTCGCAGGTCGGGCTGGAGAATTCGCGGCCGGGCGCGCCGAGCGGCAGACCGGGAACCGCCAGGCCCAGCGCCTTCGGCTTCTCGGCGAGCAGCTCCTTGATCTGGTCGGCGTGGACATGGCCTTCGATGAAATAGCCGGCGACCGTGCCGGTCGGCACGGCCTCCAGGTCGCGCGGCACTTTCAGGCGGCGTTTGACGGCCTCCATGTCGTCCGTCTGCGTCACTTTCACGGTGAAGCCGTTCTGGCGCAGGTGTTCGGCCCATTCGATGCAGGCCAGGCAGACCGTCGGCGTGTAGACCTCGATGACCGGCAGGGGCTGGGCGGCGGTGACCTGGGTGCATAGCAGCGCGAGGAGCAGGGCGAGGCGCTTCAGCATGGCTTGCCCGCCTTGCAGCCCTTCAGTATCCACAGGGAAATGATGCCGGCGGTCTCGTCGGCCTTGACCTTGCGCGCCATGGAGCCGGCATCGCGGCCGTTGTCCGTCTTGGCCAGCGGATCGGCGCCGGCTTCGAGCAGCAGTTGCGTGTGCGTCGTGCGGCTGCCGTAGGCCGCCATGTGCAGCGGCGTCGCGCCGTCGTTGTCGCGGGCGTTGGGATCGGCCTTGGCGGCGATCAGCACCTTCAGCGCGCTGGTGTCCGGATTCATCGCCGCCAGGTGCAGCGGCGTCGAGCCGAGTTCGGTGCGTACGTCGCGCTGCTTGGGGTCGGCCTTGAGCAGCTTGCCGACCTCGGCGCCGGTACCGGTCCGCGCCGCATCGTGGATCGGCCGGTCGTAGCTGGTGGGCTGGCTGACCGCCGGCGCGCTGACGAACGCGGCGAACAGGATGGGAAGCAGTTTTTTCATGGGCGTGGCACTTGTGTCGAGGAAGTCATTGTTCCGGTAGTCTATTGGACAATCCTTGATCTGTCGCAGTTTCGTTATTCCCTAATATAATGATTCCATTGGCGAATCTGGCGGCAAAAGGAGGGAAGGACATGGGGAACATCGCGCGTCATCTGCTCATCGAGGGACGGGTGCAAGGTGTCGGTTATCGCTGGTCGATGCTCGAGCAGGCCCGCCTTCTGGGTGTCAACGGCTGGGTTCGCAATCTCGGCAGCGGCGATGTCGAAGCCATGCTGGCCGGCGAGGAGGAGGCGGTCCTCAAGCTGCTTGCCTGGGCGCAGCGCGGCCCCGCCCATGCCCGGGTCGAACGGATCAATGTATCCATCGGCAGCGGCAACTTCACGGATTTCACGCAGCTGCCCAGTGCCTGAACGGCGGCCCGGCTGCGGGAGGGGCGCTTAGCCCGTCCTGCGGCGCAGCAAGTGATTGACGATGAAGGAGAGTACGGTTTCGCCGCGCTGATTGAGCGCGTGGTATTTCAGGCGGGCGATGCCGCGATCCGGCTTCGAGCTTGACGGGCGCACTTCGAGTACCTCGATTTCGCTGTGCAGGGTGTCGCCCGGCCGGACCGGCGCCAGCCAGCGCAACTCGTCGATCCCCGGCGACCCCATGCTCGACTCGGCCAGCACGCCGGACTGGATGAACAGCCGGAAGCAGATGGCCAGGCTCTGGAAGCCGCTGGCGACCAGCCCGCCGTACGGCGAACCGGCCGCCGCATTGGCGTCGAGATGGAATGCCTGCGGATCGTAGCGCCAGGCGAAGTCGATGATCTCGGCTTCGGTCAGCGTCAGGCCGGGCGAGGTGAAACGCTGGCCGGGAGCCAGGTCGTCGAGGTAGCGGGTATCCATGCGGGCTCCTAAGGATTGATGCATTGCGCCACTGCTGTTTCACCCCGGCTGCCGCAGGGCGTGGCGAGGCCGGGGGCGGGGTGGGGCGTGCCGTCGGCATCGATGTGGGCGGCGAGGGTTTCCCAGTGCTGCACGCCTTCGCGGTCGATGTGCAGGCGTAGCAGCCAGCCCCGGCGGCCGTTTTCGTAGTCGAAGCCGTCGAAGACGAAGTTGCCGAGACTGTAGACGATGGGCTTGCCGCGGTAGATCTCGGCGCCCTGGGTGACATGCGGGTGGCTGCCGACGACCAGGCTGGCGCCTTCGTCGATCAGCCGGCGGGCGAAGCTTTTCTGGCGCTCGTCGGGCTGCGTGTTCCTTTCCCAGCCCCAGTGCATGAAGGGGATCACGTGGTCGGCGCCGGCGGCCTTGGCGGCGCGAATGTCGGCGATCACCTGTTCGTCCTCGCTCCAGGCGATGCCGGGGGTTTGCGGTCCGGCCTCGAAGCGGCGCGGCTTGTATTCGTTGTAGCCGAGCACGGCGATCTTCAAGCCCTTTTTCTCGATCCACAGCGGGCGGTGGGCCTCGTCCAGGTCGCGGCCGCCGCCGAAGCGGGCGATGCCGGCGGCGTCAAGGTGTTGCGTGGTTTCGACGAAGGCGGCCTGGCCGTAGTCGCCGGAGTGGTTGTTGGCGAGCGAGACGGCGTCGAAGCGGCCCTTGAGCACTTTCAGGGTTTGCGGTGCGGCGCGGAAGGACCACAGTTTCGAGGGCTGGGCCTGTCCGCCGTCGGCAACCGCGCATTCGAGGTTGCCGATGCGGTAATCGGCGGCCTCGAGGATGGGGGCGACATGGGCGAGCGGATCGCCGCCGGCGGCGATGACGCGGCCGGGGCCGTCGGCGAGCATGATGTCGCCGGCAAAGATCAGGGTCAGCGGTTCGGCGTGGGCGGTGGCCAGCCAGCCGGCGGCGAGCAGGGCAGTCAGGTGCGGGTGTTTCATCGGCGGGCCGTTTCGCGGAGTTCGCACCAGTATTGCAGCTCGCTTTCGCGCTTGGGTTCGTAGATGCGCTGCAGGCCGGTGAAGCCGTAGCGCTCCTGGTTGCGCACCGGGACGGGGTGGCTGGCGTGCTGCAGCGGAATCGGCGCTTCGCCGAGGTCGGCGTGGACGTAGAGGTTGATGCGGGCGAGATCGGCCGGTTCGCGCACGAAGACGATGCGGAACAGGAAGAAGGAGCCGATGGCGGTCGGCGCTCCGGCGTAGGGGGCGTTCTCGGGGGAGGCTTCGATAAGCTGCGTTTCGCCGCCGTAGGCCAGGTGGCAGGCGACGGTCTGGGCGTGGGCCAGGAGCGGCATGGCGAGCGCCATGACGGCGAGCAGGCGGCGCATGGGTCAGCGCGCCGTTGTGGCGACGGGTTTGAGGACGATGTCGACCGGCACCGGCTGGCCATCCTTGAGCGGGGAATAAACCCGGTCGCTGATGAAGCGCAGCTTGCCCCGGTGTTCGATGCGGGCGCTGACCGAGAGGCGGGCCTTGTTGTCGAGCAGGTCGCGGTCGATGGTGGCCGAGAAGGGGATGGGCACCTGGGCACCGTTCAGTTCGTAGCGCTGCTCGACCAGGACGCGGGCCGGTGCGCCGGCCCGGGCGATGTCCTGGACCCGGATGGTGAGGATGGCGTTGGGCGGCAGGGCGATCCGCGCCAGGTAGCTGACCGTGCCGCCGATCTCGATGAAGCTGCTGGCGGCTGCGGGCGTGCCGGCGGGAGCGCTTGCCGGCGAAGGCGGCGGCACGGCGCCGCGCGTGCAGCGGCGCAGGTTGCCCTTGCCGTCCTCGAGCACGGCGTCGTCGCCCTTGGTGTGCAGACGGATCTCGCCGCGGCGGTAGAGCACGCCGGAGGCGGCGGGGACTTGCGGCAGCGCCACCGCCTCGTCGGCGAAATGCAGGGTGGCGAGCGCGCGGCCCTCGGCATCGGCGCTAAAGCCGATCTCCAGGCGACTGCCGTTGTCGCAGGCGTAGGGGAGGCGGTCGTCGGCGGCGTGGGCGGAGCAGGCGACAAGAAGGAGCAGCAGGGCAGGGATTTTCATGCGCGGTCGAGTTCGGGAAGCGTTGTCCAGCGGCCTTCGATGAGGCCTTCGATGGGTCGGAAGGCGGCTTTGTAGGCCATCTTGCGGCTTTCGGCAATCCAGTAGCCGAGGTACAGGTAGGGCAGGCCGAGCGTCTTGGTCTGGGCGGCCTGCCAGAGGATGTTGTAGGTGCCGTAGCTGGCCGCCGGGACATCCGGGTCGTAGAAGGTGTAGACCGAGGAGAGTCCGTCGTCGAGCACATCGATCAGGCTCACCATGCGGATCGCCTGTTCGTCGCGGAACTCGATCAGCCGCGTGTCGACGCGGCTTTGCAGCAGGAACTGGGCGTACTGCTCGTGGCTGTCCTCGTCCATGCCGCCGCCCGGGTGGCGGGACTGCTGGTAGCGGTTGTAGAGGGCGTAGTGCTCTTCGTCGTAAAACAGCGGCAGTTCGCGCGCCCGCAGGTTGGCGTGGCGCTTCATGGCCCGGCGCTGGCTGCGGTTGGGTTCGAGGTCGGCGACCGGCAGGCGGACCGGAATGCAGGCACGGCAATGGTCGCAATGCGGGCGGTAAGTGAAGATGCCGCTGCGCCGGAAGCCGGCACGAACGAGCGAACTATAGATTTCGCCGTCGATCAGGTGGGCGGGGGTGGCGACTTGCGAGCGGGCTTCGCGGTCCGGCAGGTAACTGCACGGATAGGGCGAGGTTGCGTAGTAGAGCAGCAAGGAGAAGGGCAGTTCGGCGTCGTCGGGCTGGGCCATGGCTATTGCTCGGTTGTCCAGGCCGAACGCGGGCTGCCCGCGGCGATCAGCGCGGCGAGCCGGTGCTGGAAGTCCTGGCGCGGAATCTCCCGGCCGCCGAGCGAGGCGAGGTGATCGGTGTACATCTGGCAGTCAATCATCCCGAATTGGTTGGCAACAAGATAACGCACCAGATGAGCAAAGGCGACCTTCGATGCGTCGGTCCGGTGGGAGAACATCGACTCGCCGTAGAACATGCGGCCGATGGCCAGCCCGTACAGGCCGCCGACCAGGGTGTCTCCCTCGTAGGTTTCGACCGAGTGGGCCCAGCCAAGTTCGTGCAGGCGGGAATAGGCGGCGAACATGTCGTCGCTGATCCAGGTGCCGTTCTGGCCGGGGCGCGGCGTTTTGGCGCACTGCGCGATGACCGCGCGGAAGTCGCCGTCGAAACGGACGGTGAAGCGCCCGCGCCGGACGGCCTTGTCGAGCGAGCGGGTCAGGCGGAACTCTGCCGGGAAAAGCACCATGCGCGGGTCGGGGCTGTACCACAAGGGGTGCCCTTCGACCGTGCCCCAGGGGAAAATGCCGCGCCGGTAGGCATCGAGTATCCGTTCGGGGTCCAGGCTGCCGCCGATGGCGAGCAGGCCGTCCATGTCCTGGCGTGCCGATTCGACGGGCGGGAAAGCGTCGAACGGGCTGAGGTACGGGATCACGCGTGATCGTGGTGCGACTGTTTCTTGAAGGCGATCACGTGGTCGGCATCGAGGCGGATGCCGATTTTTTCACCCAGGGCATGATTGTGGTGCGAGGGAACCAGCGACAGCACCTCGGCGCCGCTGGCCAGGCGCAGGGTGTACAGGATGTCGGCACCGCGGAAGGCCTTGTGCAGCACTTCGGCCTGCAGGGGGCTGCGGTCGTCATGGACCACGTCGTCGGGCCTGAGCAGCACGTCGACATCGCAGCCGTCGGCGCAGTTGGCGCAGGTCTCGCTGCATTCGACCGGGATGTCGGAAACCAGCTGGCCGAGTTCCATGTCGACATTGGTGCCGCCGGCGACGACCCCGGGCAGCAGCACGCCCTGGCCGACGAAATCGGCGACGAAGCGGTTGGCCGGCCGGTGGTAGAGGTTGTACGGCACATCCCATTGCTGGATGCGCCCTTCGTACATGATGCCGATCTCGTCGGCCATGGCGAAGGCCTCGTGCTGGTCGTGGGTGACCATGATGGCGGTCGAGCCTTCGCGCTTGAGGATTTCGCGCACCTCGACCGAGAGCCGCTCGCGCAGGCCGACGTCGAGGTTGGAGAAGGGCTCGTCGAGCAGGATCAGGTTGGGGCGGGGGGCCAGCGCGCGGGCCAGGGCGACCCGCTGCTGCTGGCCGCCGGAGAGTTCGTGCGGGTATTTGTTTCCCTGGCCGTGCAGGCCGACCGTGGCGAGCAGCTGGCGGACGCGCAGGTGGGCGTCCTCGGCCGGCTTGCGGCCCAGTCCGAAGGCGACATTCTGCTCGACGGTCAGGTGCGGGAAGAGGGCGTAGTCCTGAAAGACCATGCCGATGCGGCGCTTCTCAGGCGGCGTGGACCGGCCGGCCTGGCTGACCACCTCGCCGTGCAGCCGGATTTCGCCATCGGCGATTTCCTCGAAGCCCGCGATGCAGCGCAGCAGCGTCGTCTTGCCGCAGCCCGACGGCCCGAGCAGGCAGGCGATGCTGCCGGCCTCGAGACGGAAGTCGACGCCATCGACGACGGTATGGGCGCCATAGCGCTGAACGACGCCATTTAGTTCAAGTTGAGCCATAGCGGTCGATTATAATTCGCATTCACAAGCATGCGCATCGCCTCTTACTCTCCCCTGTTGATCGTCGGCCTCGCGGTCGCCCTGCTGGCCGGCCTGCCGGTTGCCAGCGTGGGACTCAACCTGTTTGCCGGCGGGACGAGCGAAACCTGGGCGCACCTCGCCTCGACGGTGCTGCCGGATTACATCGTCAATTCGCTGTGGCTCTGCCTGGGCGTCGGCCTCGGCGTCGGGACATTGGGCGTGACGACCGCCTGGCTGACGGCGATGCACGAATTCCCGGGGCGGCGCTTTTTCGAGTGGGCGCTGGTGCTGCCGCTCGCCGTGCCGGCCTACGTGATGGCTTACGTCTATACCGATTTCCTGCAGTTCGTCGGGCCGGTGCAGACTTTCCTGCGCGACACCTTCGGCTGGGAGCACGGCGACTACTGGTTCCCGGACATCCGCACCCTGCCCGGGGCGATGCTGATGTTCGTCTGCGTGCTCTACCCCTACGTTTACCTGCTGGCGCGGACGGCTTTCCTCGAGCGCGCCAGCGGCATGCTGGAGGCGGCGCGGACGCTGGGCATGGGGCCGTGGCGCGCCTTCTTCGCAGTGTCGCTGCCGCTGGCGCGCCCGGCCATCGTCGCCGGCGTGGCGCTGGCGCTGATGGAGACGCTGGCCGACTACGGCACGGTGGCCTACTTTGCGGTCAATACCTTCACCACCGGCATCTACCGCGCCTGGTTCTCGCTGGGCGATCGCATCGCCGCCGCGCAACTGGCCGCCATGCTGCTGGCTTTCGTGCTCTTCCTGCTGATGGCCGAGCGGATATCCCGGGGGCGGGCGCGCTACCACAACACGACGGGGCGCAACCGCCCGATGGCCGGGGCGCGCTTGCAGGGCTTCTCCGCCGCCCTGGCGGTCGTCGGCTGCGCCTTGCCGCTGTTGCTGGGCTTCCTGGTGCCGGCCGGGCTCCTGCTCAAGATGGCCTTGACCGAGGGCGATGCCCAGTTCGGTGAGCGTTTCCTGATGCTGTCGCGCAATAGTTTCGTGCTGGCCGGGGCGACGGCGGCGATCGGCGTATTGCTGGCCTTGCTGCTCGCCTACGGGGCGCGTCTTTCGAAAGGTGCGCTGGCGACCGGCCTGAATCGTCTGGTCGGCCTGGGTTATGCCGTTCCCGGCGCGGTGATCGCGGTCGGCGTGCTGATCCCGGTAACCCGCCTCGACAACTGGCTGGCCGGGCAGTGGCAGGCATGGTTCGGCCATAACCCCGGCTTGCTGCTGACCGGCGGCATCGCGGCGCTGATCTATGCCTATCTCGTGCGTTTCCTGGCGGTGGCGCTGCATACGGTGGAGTCCAGCCTGGGCAAGATCACGCCGAACATGGACGATGCGGCGCGCAGCCTCGGCCTGGGGCAGGGCGAGACGATGCGCCGCGTGCATGTGCCGATGCTGCGCGGCAGCCTGCTGACGGCAGGGCTGCTGGTCTTCGTGGATGTCATGAAGGAATTGCCGGCGACGCTGGTGATGCGCCCCTTCAATTTCGATACCCTGGCGACCCAGGCCTATACGCTGGCCTCCGACGAACGGCTGGCCGAAGCATCGACGGCAGCCCTGGCGATTGTCGTGGTCGGCTTGCTGCCGTTGATCGCCTTGTCGCGGCAGATATCGGCCGCCCGCCGTCCGTAGCGGACGGACTCCTTCAGCGGCCCTGCGGCCTATTGCTTAGCGAACGGCGACTCCCAGGAAATGGGCGGGATTTCGTCTGCGTCCAGAAAGAGCAGGTCGGCGGAGATGGCATTGGTGGCGGTGCCAAAGGCTTCGGCTGACGTAGGGGCGGCTGTTCCCGGCTTGTGGAACGACAGCTGGCTTGGCGTGAATTCGATGAGGTTGTCGGCCGGCGGCGTGTCGGGCAGCGTGGGCACGACGGCTGCTCCGGGCAGGGGGGCGCTCCTGATGCCCAGAACGTCCTGCGGAATCGTCAGGCCGGCGGGCGGGCGGGCCCCTTCCTGGATCAATACGGCGGCAATTTCGTGATGCCCGCGTCTCAAGGCGAGGCGGAGCGGGGCGCCGACCCCGTCGGCGGCGCTGGCATTCGGGTCGGCGCCGCGGATCAGCAATTCCCGCACGATGGCCAGGTTGCCTTCGAAGCAGGCCGTGCGCAGCGGCAGGCCGCCATGTCCATGAACGTCGACCTCTTCGAGGTCGGCGCCGTCATCCAGTGCAATGACAACGCCGCTCAGGCGAGCGGCGCGTATGGCACGGATCAGCTTGCTCGGGGGAAGTCCTTTTTCTGTCATCAATCAAACGCCTTTGAGGAGTCGGATTGTAGGGAATTCCCCGGAGCTTGACGAGGTCTTACTTGAAGCCGGCGCGATCGAAAATGATCTGGGCCTTGGTCTGGTACATCGCCAGGTTCTTGACCGGCAGCTTGTCGGCCTTGAACTTGCCCATCGATTCGAGGGCCGGGTTGGCGACCTTGACGCTTTCCACGACCGGCCATTCGTTGTTGCCGTCGGCAAAGTAGCGCTGCGCCTGGTCGGATGCCAGGTACTCGAGGAACTTGACGGCAGCCGCCTTGTTCGGCGCGTTCTTCAGCATGCCGCCGCCGGAAACGTTGATGTGGGCGCCGCTGCCATTCTGATCGGGCCAGACGATGCCGACCTTCTCCATCAGCTTGATTTCTTCCGGCTTGGTCGAACGCAGCAGGCGGGCCACGTAGTAGGTGTTCGAGATGGTCACGCCGCATTCGCCGGCGGCCACCGCCTTGATCTGGTCGGTGTCGCCACCCTTGGGGGCGCGGGCGAAGTTGGCGACCATGCCGCGGGCCACTTCCTCGGCCTTGGCTTCGCCCTGGTGGGCAATGATCGACGCCATCAGCGACAGGTTGTAGGGGTGCGAGCCGGAGCGTGAACAGAGCTTGCCCTTCAGCTTGGGATTGGCCAGGTCGGCGTAGTTCTGGACGTCTTCCGCCTTGAGTTGGGTCTTGTTGAAGACGATGACGCGGGCGCGCGTCGAGAAGGAGAACCAGTCCTCGGTGCGGAGGTGGGCCGGGATGCGGGTTTCCAGTGTTTTCGAGGCGACCGGGGCGAACAGGCTCAGTTCGTGGGCCTTGGCCAGGCGGGCCGCATCGACGGTCAGGAAGACGTCGGCCGGGCTGTTGGCGCCTTCGTTCTTGAGGCGCTCGAGCAGTTCCTCTTCCTTGCCTTCGATCCGGTTGATCTTGATGCCGGTCTGTTGCGTGAAGTTGCTGTAGAGCGCCTCGTCGGTCTGGTAGTGGCGGGCGGAATACAGGTTGAGGACTTTTTCCTCGGCCGTGGCGGCATTCATCAGCGACAGGACAGCGGCGGCAACTAGACCGAATTTCAGTTTCATCGAGCAACTCCAGTGTGGTTTGGACATCCCGTCAGTTTACCGTCAGGAATGTAAGGTGTAAATGAGAATGGTTATCGAAAGTTGGCGTAAAAAAAGCGGCTTGCAAGCCGCTTGATCGATCAGTTGCCTTCGAGAATCCGTCGGGCGCCGTTGTAGCGCTGGACCCAGTAGCTGCTGTCCATGCTTTCGACGCGGACTTCGGCGCCGGTGCGCGGGGCGTGCATGAAGTGGTTGTCGCCGAGATAGATGCCGACATGCGAGAAGGTGCGGCGCATGGTGTTGAAGAACACCAGGTCGCCCGGTTTCAGCTGGCTGGCGTCGATCTGCTGGCCGACCTCGCTCATTTCCTTGGCGGTGCGCGGCAGGGAGGCGCCGATGCTGTCCTTGAACACGAGGCGGACGAAGCCGCTGCAGTCCAGGCCGCTGTCCTCGTTGTTGCCGCCGAGGCGGTAGCGGACGCCGACCAGCTTCAGGCCTTGCAGAATGACATCCTGTGCGGCGTTGGTGTAACGTTCCAGAAACGACGGCTGTTCATCCTTGCGGACTTGCTCGGCAGCGGTGGACGCCCCGATCCCGCTGACGAGCAGCGAAACCGACAGAAGCAGGGAGGCCAGTACTTTATGCATAGCCCTGAAATGTATTTGAAAAACCGGGCGCTGTAAAGGCGCTGAAAAAATCGAGGGGTACGACTATGTTCATACTCCATAATTATGAATACAATTTATTTTCCAAGGAGTGAGGAGAGCAATGGATTCTTTCAAGGCACTGTTGATTGAGGAGCGCGACGGGAAGGTCGGCAACAGCTTCGTCCAGATGAACGAAAGCCAGCTGGATGCCGGCGAAGTGACGATCCGCGTGGCCTACTCGAGCATCAATTACAAGGATGCCCTGGCGGCGACCGGTGCCGGCAAGATCATTCGTCGCTTTCCGTGCGTCGGTGGCATCGACTTGTCGGGGACCGTCGTCGCCAGCGACGATGCGCGCTTCAAGCCCGGCGATCCGGTGATCGCCACCAGTTTCGACATCGGCGTCGCCCATCATGGCGGCTATGCCGAACTGGCCCGCGTGCCGGGCGACTGGGTGGTGCCCCTGCCGGCCGGCTTGTCGCTGTACGACGCCATGGCGCTGGGGACGGCCGGATTTACCGCGGCCCTCGGCATCGTGCGCATGGAGGAAAACGGTCTCCGTCCCGAGAAGGGGCCGGTCATCGTGACCGGCGCCACCGGCGGGGTCGGCAGCCTGGCGGTCGATATGCTGGCCAGGGCCGGCTACCACGTCGTTGCCCTGACCGGGAAGGAAAGCGAAAGGGACTATCTGCTCAGCCTGGGCGCTGCGGAGGTGCTGATGCGCCAGAGCATCGACCTGACGAAGATCCGTCCGCTCGATCGCGGGCGCTGGGCGGGGGCGGTCGACAATCTGGGCGGCGACGTGCTGGCCTGGATCGCCAGCACCATGGTGCAGGGCGGGACGATTGCCAGCATCGGCCTGGCCGCCAGCCATGCGCTGAACACCACGGTGATGCCCTTCATCCTGCGCGGGGTTTCCTTGCTCGGCGTCGATTCCGGCTATATCCGCGAGCCGTATCGCAGCGGCGTCTGGCAACGCCTGGCGACCGACTTGCGCCCGCCGCATCTCGAGGCGATGTCGCGGCGGATTCCGTTTGCTGCCTTGCCGGCCATGTTCGACGAATACATCGCCGGGCGCGCCAAGGGGCGCGTTGTCGTGGATATCGCAGGGGGCTGACATGGCCGATCTGCCGCACATCCTGATCGTCGATGATTCACGGGTGGTCAGGGTGTCGCTCATCCATCACCTGAAGGCGAATTACGAGGTCCGGGAGGAGTGTGACGGCGAAGCGGCATGGCAAACCCTGGTGGTCGATCATTCGATCAAGGCGGTGATTTCTGATTTGCAAATGCCCAAGCTGAACGGATACGAGCTGCTGGAGCGGCTGCGGACATCGAAGCTCAGGCGGCTGCAGCAACTGCCCTTCATCCTGGTTTCCGGGGAGGAAACGGAAGAAGAGCGTCTCAAGGCCAAGGCCCTGGGGGTTTCGGATTTCGTCACCAAGGGGGCGGGCGGTGCGGAACTGCTGACCCGTTTGAACAACTTGCTTAGCCTGACCCGCGCCCAGGAAAACATCGAGGCCGATCGCGAGCGCCTGGTTCAGGATCCGGTGAGCGGATTGTTTACACGTAAATATCTGGAAATGCAGATGGCGCAGGCACTCTCGCACGCCACCCGGCACGGGGTCGACGTCAGCGCCATGGTCCTCGGGTTCGACGATTTCGATGGCCTTTGTCAGCGTTTCGGACTGCAGGTGGCCGAAGAGATCTGCAATCGCTTCGCCAAGATGCTGGCCGGCAAGATGCGGCACGAAGACAGCCTGGGGCATTTCGGCCAGGGGCAGTTCGCCATCGTGTCGCCGGGGACCGCCCCGGCTTTTTGCGCCACGTTTTCCGAGCGCGTGCGCGAGGCCGTCGAAATGGCCAAGCTGACGATCAGCGGCCAAACCGTCGCGCTGACCGTGAGCATCGGTCTGGCCAGCATGCCGACGGACCCGCTGGCCTCGGCCGCAGCGCTGCTCGACCTGGCCGGCGAGCGCATGCGCCGGGCGATGGGTGAGGGTGGGAATCGCACCGAATCGGGCGGCGTCCTGCCGGCGACGCGTCCGATCTCGATCAACCATGCGCTGGAGTTGCTGGCGGCCAACCGGTTTGAGCCGGTGGTGCCACATCTGCCGGCGCTGGGCGAAAGACTGATGCCGCTGCTGCGGCTGATGGAGAAGGAATTGGGCTTGGCTCTGCCGCTGGCGGAGATTGAACGCCTTTTAAGCGAACGGAAATCTCACAAAAACTAGTCCGTTCGGTATTTAGCAGTGCAGGAAAATCTTTTGAAGAGGGATCTTATGGCGACGTACAAGGAGTTTCACCAGTATTCCATCGAAAAGCCGGATGAGTTCTGGACCGAGCAGGCCCGGCTCATCGACTGGAAAGAGCCGTTCACCCAGGTTTGCGACTATTCCAGGCCGCCCTTCGCGAAGTGGTTCGTCGGCGGCAAGACCAACCTGTGCTACAACGCGATCGATCGCCACGCCGCCAAGCGTCCGAACGATCGTGCCCTGATCTACATCTCCACCGAAACGGACGAGGAGAAGGTCTACACCTTCGCCGAGCTGCAGCGCGAAGTCGAGCGCATGGCGGCCATCTACAAGAGCCTCGGCGTCAAGAAGGGCGATCGCGTCCTGATCTACATGCCGATGATTGCCCAGGCCGCTTTCGCGATTTTCGCGGCAACCCGCATCGGGGCCATTCACTCGGTGGTGTTCGGCGGCTTTGCCTCGGGCTCCCTGGCGACCCGCATCGACGACGCCAAGCCGACGCTGATCGTGTCGTCCGACGCCGGCATGCGCGGCGGCAAGGCCGTGCCGTACAAGCACCTGCTCGACGAAGCCATCGAGATCGCCGAACACAAGCCGGCCAAGGTGCTGATGATCGACCGTGGCCTGGACAAGGGCTTCAACAAGGTCGACGGCCGCGACGTCGATTACGCCACCCTGCGCGCCCAGAACATGGATGCCAAGGTCGAGTGCGAATGGCTTGAGTCTTCGGAACCGTCCTACATCCTGTACACCTCGGGCACCACCGGCAAGCCGAAGGGCGTGCAGCGCGACACCGGCGGCTATGCCGTGGCCCTGGCTTCGTCGATGAAGCACATCTACTGCGGCGGCGAAGGCGAAACCTACTTCTCGACCTCCGACATCGGCTGGGTGGTCGGCCACTCCTACATCATCTACGGCCCGCTGATCGCCGGCATGGCGACCATCATGTACGAAGGCACGCCGCTGCGCCCGGATCCGGGCATCTGGTGGCAGATCGTCGAGAAGTACAAGGTCAACGTCATGTTCTCCGCACCGACCGCCGCCCGCGTGCTGAAGAAGCAGGACCCGGCGTACATGCACAAGTACGACCTGTCTTCGCTGAAGCACATCTTCATGGCCGGCGAGCCGCTCGACCAGCCGACGCACGAGTGGTTCCAGAACGAACTGCAGAAGCCGGTCATCGACAACTACTGGCAGACCGAAACCGGCTGGCCGATGCTGGCCGCGCTGCACGGCGTCGAGAAGACCCCGATCAAGTTCGGTTCGCCGTCCTTCCCGGTCTATGGCTACAACCTGCAGATCTTCCGCGAGGACGGCTCGATCTGCGGCGCCAACGAAAAGGGCATCGCCGCCGTCGTGCCGCCGCTGCCGCCGGGCTGCCTGTCCACCGTCTGGGGGCAGGACGATCGTTTCGTCAGCACCTACTTCACGCTGTTCAAGGACCCGCTGGTTTATTCCTCCTACGACTGGGCGATCAAGGATGAAGACGGCTACTTCACCATCCTCGGCCGTACCGACGACGTCATCAACGTGGCCGGCCACCGCCTCGGCACCCGCGAAATCGAGGAAGCGATCCAGAACCACCCGGCCGTCGCCGAAGTGGCCGTGGTCGGCGTCGAAGACAAGCTGAAGGGGCAGATGCCGATGGCCTTCGCGGTCGTCAAGGATGCTTCCAAGGTAGCCACGCCGGAGATGGTCAAGGCGCTGGAGAAGGAGGTGTTCGCGACGGTCGACGGCATCCTCGGCGCCATTGCGCGTCCGGCCCGCGTGCACTTCGTGACCGGCCTGCCGAAGACCCGTTCGGGCAAGATGCTCCGCCGTTCGCTGCAGGCGCTGGCCGAAGGCCGCGATCCCGGCGATCTGACCACCATCGAGGATCCGTCCACCCTGGAGCAGATCCGGAACGCGCTGGCCAGCTAAGTTTCGCCGCCTGCGTTCGCCAAAGCCCGCCGATGAAAGTCGGCGGGCTTTTTATTGCGGAACGGTAAGAATGGCCATCTGTCGCGGGTGGTAGAATCCCCGCCAATCCTAGCAACCTGCCGTTTTCTCCGATGATTTACGAAACCGTCGCCGCCGTCGACCTGGGTTCAAACAGTTTCCGCCTGCAAGTCGGGCGCGTGGTCGATGACCAGATCTACACCCTGGACTCGATGAAGGAGCCGGTACGCCTGGCCTCCGGGCTGATGCCGGACAAGCGCCTGGATGCGGCCTCGCAGGCCCGGGCACTGGATGGCTTGCGCCGTTTCGGCGAACGTTTGCGCGGGCTGGATGGCGGTGCGGTGCGTGCCGTGGCGACCAATACGCTGCGTGTCGCCAAGAATGCCGTCGAATTTCTGCCGCTGGCCGAGGAGGCGCTGGGCTTCCCGATCGAAATCATCGCCGGGCGCGAGGAAGCGCGGCTGATCTACATCGGCGCCTCGCACTCCATGCCGTCGGCGTCGCACAAGCGCCTGGTCGTCGACATCGGCGGCGGATCGACCGAGTTCATCATCGGCAAGCGGCACGAGCCGCAGCTGATGGAATCGCTGTACATGGGCTGCGTCAGCTACACCCTGCGTTTCTTTCCGGATCGCCGGATCGACAAGAAGCGCCTGCGGGAAGCCCAGGTGGCGGCGGCCAAGGAAATCGAACTGATCGCCCATGACTACCAGCGCATGGGCTGGAAGGAGGCGGTCGGCTCCTCGGGCTCGGCGCGCGCGATTGCCGACGTCCTCGAACTCAACGGGCTCAATCCGAACGGCGAAAGCGGCATCACCCGGGTCGGGCTGGACCGGCTCTGCGCGCTGCTCATCAAGGCCGGCTCGGCGGAAGCCCTAGACCTCCCGGGCATCAAGGGCGACCGTCTGCCCGTTTTCCCGGGCGGCGTGGCCATCATGTCGGCCATCTTCGAGGAGCTGGGCATCGAGCGGATGACCTATGCCGACGGCGCGCTGCGTCTCGGCGTCCTCTACGACCTGCTCGGACGTTTCCATCATCACGACATGCGCGATGCGACGGTGAAGCAGTTCCGTCGTCGCTACCAGGTCGAAGGCGACCAGGTCGAGCGGGTCGAGGCGACCGCCTTGTCGGCCTTGAGGCAGGCTTCCAACGGGGAGCCCGCGGAGCCGGATGTCCAGTTCCTGACCTGGGCTTGCCGCTTGCACGAAATCGGCATTTCGGTGGCGCATAACGCCTATCACAAGCACGGCGCCTACATCCTGACCTATGCCGACATGCCGGGCTTCTCGAAAAAGGACCAGGCGCGGCTCGCCATGCTGGTGCTGGGGCACCGCGGCAAGCTGGAGAAGCTGGGGGGCATGCCGGCTTCGGACAGCGCCTGGAACCTGATCTTTGCCCTGCGCCTGGCCGTGCTCCTGCACCGCACGCGCGACGACCGTCCTTTGCCGGCCTGGCGCGTCGAGCGCACGGCCGGCGGTTACCAGCTCGACCTGCCTGCCGACTGGCTGGCGGCCAATCCCTGGACGGCGGCGGCATTCGGCGAGGAAGCCGCAGTCTGGAAGGCGATGGGCCGGGAATACGCCCTGAAATCCAAGCCGGCGAGGAAATCCGCGTGAGCGACCGCCCCAGCTTGCATGTCGAGCCGGGGAAGGTGGTGTTGTCCGGCGCATGGACCTTGGCGGAGATGCTGCCAAGGCTGGCCGAGCTGCAGGCCGGGCTGGCAGCGGCGACGGAAGGGAATCGGCAATGGGATTTGTCGGCGCTGACCCGCCTGGACAGCGCCGCTGCCGTCTTGCTGTGGCGCGCCTGGCAGGCGAAGTGGCCGGCTTGCCTGGAAATCGGCGACATCCACCGGCGCATTGTCGAGCGGGTGGCCGAGCTGCCCCAGGAAATGCCGCCGCCGCCGGTGGCGCGCGTGCATTTGCCGGAGTTCATCGGGCGTTACCTGCTCAAGGCTGCGGCCAACCTGCGCGGCATGATCGCCCTGTTCGGGCAGTTGCTCCTCGATACCGTCTTCCTGCTGCGGCACCCGAGGGATATTCCCTGGCGCGAGTTCACCGCCAACGTCTACAAGGCCGGAGCGCTGGCCTTGCCGATGACCGCGCTGGTCGGTTTCCTGATCGGGGTGACCATCAGCTACCTGTCGGCCCTGCAGTTGAAGAGCTTCGGTGCCGACCTGTTCATCGTGAATATCCTGGGCATTTCGATCATCCGCGAGCTCGGCCCGGTACTGGTTGCCGTGCTCGTCGCCGGGCGCTCCGGCTCGGCGATGACGGCGCAGATCGGCGTGATGCGGGTGACCGAGGAAATCGACGCGCTGTCGACCATGGGCATTTCGCGGAGCATTCGCGTCGTGCTCCCCAAAATCGCCGGATTGACCGTGGCCATGCCGCTGCTGGTGCTGTGGACGTCGGCGGTGGCCATGTTTGGCGGCATGCTGGCGGCGCTGCTGCAACTGGACTTGTCGCTGGTCTATTTTCTCGAGAACCTGCCGCGCGTCGTGCCGGTCAGCAACCTCTACATCGGGCTGGGCAAGGGCTTCGTGTTCGGCTTCGTCATCGCACTCGTCGCCTGCCATTTCGGCCTGCACGTCAAGCCCAATACCGAGAGCCTCTCGGCCAACACGACGAGCGCCGTGGTCACGGCGATTACCACCGTGATCCTGGTCGACGCCATTTTTGCCGTATTTACCCGGCAGATCGGCGTGCCGCAGCTATGAACCGGCCAACGGTCATCGAACTGGATGGGGTGAGCACGAGTTTCCGTGGCAACACGGTCCATCGCGACCTCGGCCTGCGCGTCAAGGAGGGGCAGATCGTCGGCCTGCTGGGCGGTTCGGGAAGCGGAAAGACGACCCTGCTGCGCGAGATCCTCGGCTTGCATCGGCCGGATGCGGGCGTGGTCCGTTTGTTCGGCGTCGATCTGAACGATCCGGATATCCGTGCGCAGCGCAATATCCGGCGCCGCCTGGGCATGCTTTTCCAGCACGGCGCCTTGTTCTCGGCCTTGTCGGTGTACGACAACATCGCCTTTCCCCTGCGCGAGTTGCGCTGTCTCGACGAGGACTGGATTCGGCGCCTGGTGCATCTCAAGCTGGCCATGGTCGGCCTGGGGGCCGCGCATGGCAAGTTGATGCCGGCCGAACTGTCCGGCGGCATGGTGAAGCGCGTTGCGCTGGCGCGCGCGCTGGCCCTCGAGCCGGAGTTGCTGTTGCTCGACGAGCCGACGGCCGGACTCGATCCGGATCGCAGCCAGAACTTTGTCGAGCTGATCGGGGAAC
The DNA here is from genome assembly GCF_945957265.1 of uncultured Dechloromonas sp. Classification (GTDB taxonomy): domain Bacteria; phylum Pseudomonadota; class Gammaproteobacteria; order Burkholderiales; family Rhodocyclaceae; genus Azonexus. The sequence continues at coordinate 2,577 of NZ_CAMFKO010000025.1, read as the reverse complement.
TGCAGCGCGAACTGGGCCTGACGGTGGTCATGGTCACCCACGATCTGAACACGCTGGCCGGCCTGGCCAGCCATGTCGCCATCCTGGCCGATCATCACATCATCGCCTACGGCACGCGCGCCGAGATCATGACCATCGATCACCCCTTCGTGACCGGCTTTTTTGGCGCAGACCGCCGGAAGCTGCTTTAATTACGGCTCATGGAAAACAAGTCGCATGCCTTCGCCGCCGGACTCTTCGCCCTGTTGCTGGGGCTGGCGGCCATCCTCGCGCTCTATTGGCTGGGCGGGAGCCGCGACGAGACGCATGACTACATCGTCGTCACCAAGCAGAACATCGGCGGCCTCAATCCGCAGGCCCAGGTTCGCTACCGCGGCATCCGGGTCGGCAAGGTCAGCGATATCCGCCTCGACCCCGACGACTACAGCAACATCCTGGTCACCATCTCGGTCACCGAAAGCGTGCCGCTGACCGCCGGCACGGTCGCCAAGCTGAACTACCAGGGGGTGACCGGGCTGGCGCACATCCTGTTGCTGGAAACCGGCAAGGACAATACGCCGCTCGAACCCAACGACGAGTCGCCGCCGCGTATCGCCATGATTCCGTCGCTGTTCGACGAATTGGGCGAGACCGGGGCGGCAACGCTGAAGCAGGCCAAGGCGCTGATGCAGAGCGCCAATTCGGTGCTCAACGAAGAGAACAGGGCGCACCTGACGGCGACATTGGCCAATCTGGAAGGCGCTTCGGCCAATTTGAAGCCGGCGCTGGAAAACCTCAATGCCACGCTGGTGCAGGTCAGGAAAGTCCTCGATGACCGCAATATCAAGCATTTCTCGCAAGCGGCCGGCGAGGTCGGCCCGCTGCTGGCCGACACGCGGCTCCTGATCGGCAAGATGCAGGTGGCGACCGACAAGCTGGATGTCGCCATCGGCGACGCATCGGCCGGCGGCACCTCGGCGCTGATGCCCCGCCTGAACGAGCTGGCCCAGGATTTCTCGCTGACTTCGCGGCAATTGAGCCGGGTTCTGCGCATACTCGAGGACACGCCGCAGGGACTGGTGTTTGGCGCGCCGTCGCAGTCGCCCGGGCCCGGTGAGGCCGGCTTCAATCCGACGGGAGGGCAGTGAGATGAAGACACTGCTCGGCCTGGTGTGCTGCCTGCTGCTTGCCGGCTGCTTTACCTCCGGCAAGCGGGGGGGCGATGCGCCGCTGGCGATCTATGATTTCGGGCCGTCCCCGGCCGAGGCGCTGGTGGCCCAGCGTCGGGTGCCCCTGGCGCTGGAGGTCAGGGCGCCGCTGTGGTTCGACACCATGGGCATCGACTATCGCCTGGCCTACATCGATGCGGCGCGTTTGCGCGAATATGCCCGGGCGCGCTGGGCCGGTCCGCCGGCCCAGATGCTGCAGCAACGCCTGTCGCAACAGCTGCGTTTGTCGCCTTCGGGGCAGGGGCAGGCGCGTTGCCTGATGCGTGTCGAGATTGGCGAGTTCAGCCAGGTCTTTTCCGCGCCGGACGCGAGTCGCGGTGTCGTGCAGGGCAGGGTGGTGCTGCTTGACCGGTCGCGCCGCCAGCTTGCCGAATTGCCGGTCAATCTTGAAAAGGCGGCGGTGACGCAAGATGCCCGGGGCGGCGTCGGCGCCCTGAGCGAGGCGGTCGATCAGCTGGCGGCCGACCTCAGGTCGTGGGAACGCCGGTTGGCCGACACGCCGGCGAGCGGTGCCTGCTTCGGCTAGCTGGAAACGATTCGTTCGGCGATTCGCTGCTTGAGGTCCGACAGGTTGTCGTCGAAATGCGTGTAGTGCATCAGCGACAGGCCAAACACGCAAGCGTAGAGCAACAGGCTGCGGCTCTTGGCCTCGGCGTCGCTCATGCCGGAATTGACGAAGAGCTTGCGGGTGCATTCGAGCCGGTAGAGATCGACTTCCTCGACGACGGCGGCAGCCTTGATATCGTGCCGGGCCCAGTCGCGCACCGCCAGTTCGATCGACATGCCCTTGCGGTTGCGGTTGGCGCCATAGACTTCGATGACGTAATGCAACTGGTCGCGCGGGTCGCCCTGCATCATCGCCGTCGTCTTCTCGATATCGCGGATGCGGCCTTCCTTCCAGCGGGCGAGGACGGCATCGAGCAGGGCCTGGCGGTCCTTGAAATGCCAATAAAAGCTGCCCTTGGTGACGCCGCAATGCTTGGCCAGCACCTCGACGCGCAAGCCGGTCACCCCGTCGCGGGCGAAGACGTCGATTGCCGCGTCTACCCAGGCGGCCGGGTCGAGTTGCGTGCGTGGCTCGGCGCCGGTGCGGCGGGCGCGAGTTGGTGGTTTAATGGCGGTGGACTTGACAGGTTTGTTTTCCATACGCTACCGTATGCTTTTCCATACGACACAGTATGGTCATTGTGCTGATTGAGTCAACGTCTGTCAAACAGGCGATGCAGGTTATACAAAATCTAACCGAGTAAAAGGAGAAGGCTTGTGAAGATTCTGGTCCCCGTAAAACGGGTTATCGACTACAACGTCAAGGTTCGCGTGAAGGCGGACGGCACGGGCGTTGATCTGGCCAACGTCAAGATGAGCATGA
>NZ_CAMFKO010000024.1 GCF_945957265.1 uncultured Dechloromonas sp. | reverse complement strand
GCGGACCTTGACGTTGTAGTCGATAACCCGTTTTACGGGGACCAGAATCTTCATGCTTGTCTCCTCCCGACGAGGGAAAAAAGGCTCCCCGCCGGCCAGGAGACCGGCAGGGAAAACGCAAGGATCATTCGATGGCCAGCGCCGAATTGGCGTGCTGACGCAATACGTACTTCTGGATCTTGCCGGTCGAGGTCTTCGGCAGTTCGCCGAACACGACCTGCTTGGGCACCTTGAAACGGGCCAGGTGGCCGCGGCAGTGCTCGATGATCTCGGACTCGCTGCAGCTCGCATCGGCCTTCAGCTCGATGAAGGCGGCCGGCACCTCGCCCCACTTCTCGTCGGGCTTGGCGACGACGGCGGCGGCGATGACCGCCGGGTGGCGGTAGAGCACGTCCTCGACTTCCAGCGACGAGATGTTCTCGCCGCCGGAGATGATCACGTCCTTGGAGCGGTCCTTGATCTTGACGTAGCCGTCGCTATGCACCACCGCCAGGTCGCCGGTATGGAACCAGCCGCCGGCGAAGGATTCCTCGGTGGCCTTCGGGTTCTTCAGGTAGCCCTTCATGACCAGGTTGCCGCGGAACATGATCTCGCCCATCGTCTCGCCATCCCAGGGCACCGGCTCCAGGCTCACCGGGTCGAGCACGGTGATCGCTTCCTGCATGTGGTAGCGCACGCCCTGGCGGCCGTTGCGGGCGGCCTGCAGGTCGATCGGCAGCTTGTCCCATTCCGGCTGCTTGGCGCACACGGAGGCCGGGCCGTAGGTTTCGGTCAGGCCATAGACGTGGGTGATGTTGAAGCCCATGCGCTGAGCGCCTTCGATGATGGCGGCCGGCGGCGCGGCACCGGCGATGAGGCCGTTGACGCTGTGCGCGATGCCCTCGCGCAGGCTTTCCGGGGCGTTGATCATCATGCCGTACACGATCGGCGCGCCGCACATGTGGGTCACCGTGTGTTCCTTGATCAGGCCGAAGATCAGGGCCGGGTCGACCTTGCGCAGGCAGACGCTGGTGCCGGCATTGGCGGCCAGGGTCCACGGGAAGCACCAGCCGTTGCAGTGGAACATCGGCAGCGTCCACAGGTAGACCGCGTGCGGCGGCATGCCCCAGGAAATGATGTTGGACGCCGAGTTCAGGTAGGCGCCGCGGTGATGGTAGACGACGCCCTTCGGGTTGCCGGTGGTACCCGAGGTGTAGTTCAGCGCGATGGCGTCCCACTCGTCGTCCGGCAGCTGCCAGGCGAAATCCGGCGAGCCTTCGTTGAGGAAGGCCTCGTAGTCCTTCTCGCCGAGCTTTTCGCCGTCGGTGAAATCGGGGTCGAGGCTGTCGATGACCAGCGGCTTCGGCCCGTCGAGCAGTTCGAGGGCGGCCTTGACGACCTTGGAGAACTCGAGGTCGGTGATCAGTACCTTGGCCTCGCCGTGGGCCAGCATGAAGGCGATGGCTTCGGCGTCGAGACGGGTGTTCAGGGTATTGAGCACGGCGCCGATCATCGGCACGCCGAAATGGCATTCGAACATCGACGCCGTATTCGGCAGCATCACGGCGACGGTGTCGCCCTTGCCGATGCCGCGGCCCTTGAGCGCCGAAGCGAGCTGGCGGGCGCGGTCGTAGCTTTCCTTCCAGGTGTACTGACGGGCGCCCTGGATGACGGAAACGCGCTTGGGATAGATGAAAGCCGACCGTTCGATGAAGGTCAGCGGCGACAGCGGAACATAGTTGGCCGGATTCCGGTCCAGCCCTACGGTGTACGGGTTAACCACGGTTTTCTCCTCACGTTTTCTTGCCGAGTGTGCTGTTCTCGTTGCTGCAAGTTATTGCCGATTCAGGCTTTTCTGGTGCGCGCCCGTAACCGTTCTTTTATTGTTCGTGGAGAATCGCAGAACACTCTTGCGCAACTATTGGCAGAATGTAACGAATCGTTACATCGCAAAATCCTGCCGTTCGCGTGCACTAGAATCGTCCGATGCTGCCTGAAGCCCCCCCCGCCAACGCCCCCCTGCGCTACGACATGCTGCAGGCCGGGCTCGACCTGCTCGACCAGGGGATCACCGTGTTCGACGGCGATCTGCGGCTGGTCGCCTGGAACCGGACCTTCCTGCAGCTGCTCGAATTTCCCGATGCGCTCGCCTTCGTCGGCGCGCCGTTCGAGAGCTTCATCCGCCACAACGCCGAACGCGGCGAATACGGGCCGGGCGACCGGGAAACCCAGATCGCCGAGCGGGTCGCCGCCGCCCGCAATTTTTCCCAGCACGTCACCGAACGCCAGCGCCCGAACGGCCGCGTGCTGCTGCTGCGCGGCGAGCCGCTGCCGGACCGGGGCTTCGTCACGCTGTACAGCGACGTCACCGAGCAGCGCTATATCGAGCACCTGACCGAGCACCAGAACATCCAGCTCGACGAGCGGGTGCGCCGGCGCACCGCGCAGCTGGAAAACGCCAACGCCAACCTGCGCCGCGCCAACGAGGAAAACGAGCGCATCGCCGCCGCGCTCGGCCGCAGCGAAGCCCGCCTGCGCCTGATCAACGACACCATCCCCATCCTCATCGGCTACGTCGACAAGGACGAGATCTACCAGTACACCAACAAGGGCTACTCCGACTGGTACGGCCTCCCGGAAGGCGCCGTCACCGGCCGCAGCGTGCTCGACGTGGTCGGGCCGGCCGTCTATGGGCAGGTACGCGACGCGGTGCGCCGGGCGCTGTCCGGCCAGCAGGTCACCTACGAATACCAGATGCAGCGCCAGGAGCAGACGGTATTCGCGCAAAGCACGCTGGTTCCCGAAATCAGCGCCGAAGGCAAAACCCTGGGCTTCTTCGTGTTCTCGCACGAGATCACCGAACAGAAGCGCATGCAGGCGGCCCTCGTCCAGGCCCAGAAAATGGAGGCCATCGGCCAGCTGACCGGCGGCCTGGCCCACGACTTCAACAACCTGCTCACCGTCATCATCGGCAACCTGGCCGCCCTGCAGGATCACCGGCCAGACGATGCCGCGGTCAACGAATTCGTCGACCCGGCACTGCAATCGGCGCGCCGCGGCGTGCAGCTGATCAAGCGCCTGCTCACCTTCTCCCGGCAGCAGCCGCTGGAGCCGCAGGCGGTCGACATCGGCCAGCTGATCGGCGGCCTGGCCAAGCTGGTGCGCCGCACCCTGCCCGAATCGATCGCCGTGTCGACCGACCTGAGCGCCGCCACGGTGCATGCGCTGGCCGACCCCGGGCAGCTGGAAAGCGCCCTGCTCAATTTCGCCCTCAATTCGCGCGACGCCATGCCGGACGGCGGCCGCCTGCACATCGCCGCCCGCGCCGTCGAACTGTCCACCGACGCGGCGGCCTTCGACCTGCCGCCCGGCCATTACGCGCTGATCGAAGTCGCCGACAACGGCACCGGCATGGATGCGGCAACGCTGACCCGTGCCTGCGAACCCTTCTTCACCACCAAGCGCCTGGGGCTGGGCAGCGGGCTGGGGCTGGCCATGGCCTACGGCTTCGCCCGGCAGTCCGGCGGCGGCGTTTCGATCCAGAGCCAGCCCGGGCAGGGCACCACGGTGCTGATGGCGCTGCCGCTGACCGCGCCGGAAAGCGATTTCGATGCGGCCGGCGACGACAACGCCCTGCCGCACGGCGGAGAACTGGTATTGCTCGTCGAGGACGAACCCAACGTCCGCCGCGTCGTCCGCCAGCAGCTGATCGACCTCGGCTACCCGGTCATCGAGGCCGAGGATGGCGCGCAGGCGCTGGACATGATCGACCAGATCATCGACATCGCCATCGTCGTCAGCGACGTCATCATGCCGGGCGGCATCAACGGCCGGCAACTGGCCGAAACCGTGCTCGACCGGCGGCCGGACATGCGCATCGTGCTGATGAGCGGCTACACCGACGAACCCGGAACCGCCCCCGCCAGCGACCTGCCCGTCCTGGCCAAGCCCTTCGTACGCCAGGACCTGGCCCGCGCGCTGCTGCGCACCCAACGTGAGACGCCATGAAAGAGACCGATTCCGCCAAACTGATCGCCATCGTCGAGGACGACCCGGACGTCGCCCGGATCATCGAACAGGTGCTGCGCGATTTCGGCTTCCGCACCGTCTGGTGCCGCAGCGCCGGCGACCTGTTGCGCCGCCTGCGCACGCTGGCCCCCGACCTGTGCATCATCGACCTCGGCCTGCCCGACATGGACGGCATCGAGGCCATGCAACGGGTCAAGGCGCAATCCCCCTGCGGCATCCTCATCCTCACCGGGCGCGCCCATGTCAGCGACCGGGTCATGGGCCTCGAACTCGGCGCCGACGACTACGTGCTCAAGCCCTTCGAGCCGCGCGAACTGGTCGCCCGCGTGCGCAGCATCGTCCGCCGCCGCGAGGGCAGCGAAACGACGGCCCGCCAGATCGCCGAATTCGGCGGCTGGCGTTTCAATCTCGGCAACAACCAGCTGATCGCGCCCAATGGCGAGGAGCACGCGCTGAGTACCGCCGAATCGGAACTGCTGCGCGTTTTCGTCAACAACCCGAATCGCATCCTGCAGCGCGAAAAGCTGATGGGCAGCCGCGACATCGCCCCGACCGACCGCGCCATCGACGTGCGCATCTCGCGCCTGCGCCGCAAGCTCGAACCCGACCCGCAAAGCCCGGCCTTCATCAAGACCGTGTACGGCGCCGGCTACCTCTTCCTCGCCGCCGTCTCCTGGAGCAGCGACAAGGGCTGATGCCGAGCGGCACGGGCGGCCCGGAAAAACTGCCGGCCGGTCGCCATGCACAGGCCGGGAAACCCGGCCTTCTTGCGTGCGAAACCGACGATCAGTCGTCTTCGTCGTGCAGCTGGAACTTGCTCGCCATCTGCTGCTGCACGTTCGGCGGTACCGCCGAGTAGCGGGCGAATTCGATGGTATAGCTGCCCTGCCCGCCGGTCAGCGACTTCAGGCGCGACTGGTAGTCGTTCAGTTCGGCCAGCGGCACTTCCCCGGCAATCGCCGCCATGCCGTGACCGCGTCCGTCGGTGCCGGTGATGTGGCCGCGACGGCTGGACAGGTCGCCGGTCAGGTCGCCGATGGCGCCTTCCGGAACGATGATCTCGATGGCGACGATGGGCTCGAGCACGATAGGCCGGGCATTGCGGACGGCCTCGATCACCGCCTTGCGGGCGGCGATGGTAAAAGCCACTTCCTTGCCGTCGACGGCGTGGGTCTTGCCGTCATGAACGGTGACCCTGACGTCCTCAACCTCGTAGCCGGCCACGACGCCGCCCTCCAGCCCCTGGCGCACGCCCTTCTCCACCGCCGCCATGAAGACGCCCGGGATGACCCCGCCCTTGACCGCGTCGACGAACTCGAAGCCTTCGCCGCGCCCCCTGGGCTCGATGCGCAGATGCACCTCGCCGAACTGCCCGGCGCCGCCCGACTGCTTCTTGTGACGGTACATGGCCTCGGCCTGGCCGGTGATGGTTTCGCGATAGGGAATGCGCGGCGGCTGCGTGTCGACCTCCAGCTTGAACTGGCTGGCCATCTTGGCCAGCTTGGCCTTGAGGTGGATTTCGCCGAGGCCGCGGATGACGGTTTCGTTGCTGGTCGGATGGCGCTCGACGATGAAAGTCGGGTCTTCCATGGCCAGCTTGCCGAGGATGTCGAACAGGCGCTGCTCGTCGCCCTTCTTCCGGGTTTCCACGGCCAGGCCGGCCATCGGCCTGGGAAACTCGAGCGGCGCCAGGTGGATGTGGTCCTCGTCGTGCGAATCGTGCAGCACGCTGTCGAATTCGATCTCGTCGACCTTGGCGATGGCGCCGATGTCGCCCGGCAGCAGTTCGTCGACTTCCAGCGTGTCCTTGCCCTGCAACTGGTAGAGGTGGGCGACCTTGATCGGGCGCTTGCCGTCGCCGACGAACAGCTGCATGTCCTTCTTCACCGTGCCCTGATGCACGCGGAAGATGCCGATCTTGCCCATGTACGGGTCGGCGACCACCTTGAAGACGTGGGCCAGGACATGCCTGCCGGCATCGGGCACGGCCTGGAAGGCTTCCGTCGGGCCGCCCGGCTCGCCCCGATAGAACGGCGGCGGGTTGCCTTCGGCGGGGTTCGGCGCCAGCGCAGCCAGCACGTGCAGCAATTCCTTGATGCCGGCCCCGGTCTTCGCCGAGGTGAACAGGATGGGAATCAGGTGGCCTTCGCGCAGCGCCTTCTCGAACGGCGCATGCAGCGCGGCGGCGCTCGGGTCGGCGCCGTCCTCCAGGTACTGGGCGAGCAGGTCCTCGTCCTCCTCGACGATCTGGTCGATCAGCGCGCGATGCGCCGCGGCGACCGATTCGAAATCGGCATCGCCGGCATCGTGCTCGAGCACCTCGACGACATCGGCACCGCCGTGCGCCGGCAGGTCGAGCACCATGCACTGCTTGCCGAAACGCTCGCGGATATCGGCGACCAGGCCCGGCAGATCGAGGTTGTCGGCGTCGATCTTGTTGATGACGATCATCCGGCACAGCTTGCGCTCGGCGGCATGGCGCATCATGCGCTCGGTCATCAGCTCGACGCCGGTCTGGGCATTGACCACGACCAGGGCGGTATCGACCCCGGCCAGCGCGGCGATGGCCTGGCCGGCGAAGTCGGGATAGCCCGGGGTATCGATCAGGTGGACGTGGGTGTCCTCATAGCCGAAATTGACCACGGCCGAGTTCAGGGAGTGACCGGCTTCCTTTTCCTGCGGGTCGGAATCACCCACGGTATTGCCTTTTTCGATGCTCCCCCTGGCGGCAATGGCGCCGGTTGCGAACAGCAGGGCTTCGGCCAGGCAGGTCTTGCCGGCCGCACCGTGACCGACCAAAGCAATAGAACGAAGGGCCTCGCTAGCGTATCTGGACATCTTGTTCTCCCTGAAAAAATGAAATCAGCGGTTCTTGGCAGCCTCGACAGCCTCGGCCACCAGTTTTTCTGCGAAATGCGGCCCCAAACCCAGGATCAGGGCGCTCGCCACGGCGACCAGCGCCACGCCGGCGATCAACTGGATGGTCTGGCGACGGAAATCCGCCCCCTGGCTCAACGCGAACCACACCGGGCCGATCACCGGCAGCAGCAAGACCGGCAGGCCGGTTTTCAAACCGAGACTGAAAGCGGCGGGCACGGTTCCGATATAGCCGACGAGCAACAGCACGCCACCCGCCGCCAGCGACAGGGTCGAGGCGACGGCAAAAGCGATGAATCCCCAGTCCATTACTTCTTCACCTTCTGCGGCCGCGCCCAGCCCGGCAGGGTCAGTTGCTTGGCGCGCGACACGGTCAGCGCGTCGGGCGGCGCGTCCTTGGTCAGCGTCGTGCCGGCGCCCAGCGTGGCGCCGCGGCCGACGCGCACGGGCGCCACGAGCTGGGTGTCGGAACCGATGAAGACGTCGTCCTCGATCACCGTCAGGTGCTTGTTGGCGCCGTCGTAGTTGCAGGTGATGGTGCCGGCGCCGACGTTCACCCGCTCGCCGATCTCGGCGTCGCCGATGTAGGCCAGGTGGTTGGCCTTCGATTGCGCCGCGATCCGGCTCTTCTTGACCTCGACGAAGTTGCCGATATGCACCTCGGGGCCGAGCTCGGTGCCCGGGCGCAGGCGGGCGTAGGGGCCGAGCACGCCGTCCGGGCCGATCACCGCGTCCTCGAAGTGGCAGAAGGCCGCGATGCGCGTGCCGGCGCCGACCTTGACGTTCTTCAGCACGCAGTAGGGGCCGACCTCGACGGCATCGGCCAGTTCGACCTTGCCCTCGAAGACGCAGCCGACGTCGATGGCGACATCGCGGCCATGGCTCAGCTGGCCGCGGATGTCGATGCGCGCCGGATCGGCCAGGCGCACGCCGGCAACCAGCAGCTGGTCGGCCAGGTTGCGCTGGTGCTGGCGTTCCAGCTCGGCCAGCTGCACCTTGCTGTTCACCCCCAGCACTTCCCATTCGCCTTCCGGCTGCGCGGTGCGCACCGGCAGGCCCTCGGCCACGGCCAGCGCGACGATGTCGGTCAGGTAGTACTCACCCTGGGCGTTGTCGTTCTTCAGGCGGCCCAGCCAGTCGGCCAGACGCGCCGTCGGAATGGCCATGATGCCGGTATTGACCTCGCGGATCGCCTTCTGCTCGGGCGTGGCGTCCTTTTCCTCGACGATGCGGGTCATGTGGCCCGCCGCGTCGCGCACGATGCGGCCGTAGCCGGTCGGGTTGGCGAGATCGACGGTGAGCACCGACAGCCCGTCCTTGCCGGCCTGCAGCAGACGCTTGAGGGTCGCCACGGAGGTCAGCGGCACGTCGCCGTAGAGAACCAGCGTCTGCGCGGCGCCGCCGAGTTCCGGGATGGCCTGCGCCACGGCGTGGCCGGTGCCCAGTTGCTGCGCCTGCTCGGCCCAGGCCAGGTCGTCGGCGGCCAGCGTGGCGCGGACGACGTCGCCGCCGTGGCCGTAGACGACGATCAGCTTTTCCGGCGCCAGCTGGCGGGCGGTGTCGATGACATGCTGGGCCAGCGGCTTGCCGGCGATCGGGTGCAGCACCTTGGGGAGATTGGAATGCATGCGCTTGCCTTGGCCGGCAGCGAGGATGACGATGTTCATGGTTGGTTTCAGGTTAAGGGCCGGCTGGCGCCGGCGGGTTCATGCGATCTTTTTCTGTTCCTGTCCGCCGATGATGTCGGCCAGCACGGCCTTGCCGCGTGCCGAGACGACCCAGTGCAGGACATTCTTTTCGTTGATCCGGGTTTCGATGACGCCCAGCGTCTTCATCACGGTCAGGCGCTGGCTGACCAGTTCGCGGGCCAGGCCGGTGCTGTCGCAGACGGCGGCCAGGTTGCCGTAGACGAAGCTGTCTTCGGCCAGGACGCGGAGGATTTCGACATCGTTGTAGGACAGCACTTCGCGCGGGTCGGGCTCGCCGCTCCTCGGCGCCTCCGCTTCGGCCTTGGCGGCAACAGGCAGCGGGAGGACGGGTTCTTCGCGCTTTTGCTGCTTGAGATGCCCGACATCGCGCCGGACCTGGTCGATCTGGCCGATCAGGCGCTGCACCATGTTCTCGAACAGGCGGCGCGAGGCGACGACGTAGAGCAGGCAGAAGCCGGCGAAGACGTAGTAGTCGATGGGCTTGGTGCGCGCCCCTTCGAGCAGGGTGCTGGAAATCATGTTGAGGAACATCGGCACGGTCAGTGCCGCGACGACGCCGAATACCGGGTACTTGATCCAGTCGCGGCGGGCGGGTTCGCCCTGGCGGTCGGCGAGGAAATAATTGGCGGCACCGCCCAGCATCCCCATGACGACCATCACTCCGAGAATGAGCAGCATGTGCCCGTCAAGCGCTCCGTTCGGAGTCGTCACCTGCAAGGCAGGTTGCAGCTCAGCCGACATAAATCCCCCTTGTTGTCCCTCGTCATTTTCACATGATTACGGCAAACAGGGGAAGGCATCGGCATGACCTCAGGATGCGCCGTCCGTCGCCCGCCGGCGGTCATGCATGCGCTCGGCGAGCAGGGTCACGCCGCCCTTCTCGTCCTGCTGTTCGAGACGCACGGCAAAGCCCCACAGATAGGCGAGGTGCTCGAGGACGCGCTCGTAATCGGGCGCCAGGTCGCGCCGGCGGTGCATGAAGTGGCGCAGCGTCAGCGAGCGGTCGCCGCGCAGGTCGACATTCCACACCTGGATGTCGGGGTCATGGCTGCCCAGGTTGTACTGCTCCGACAGCTTGAGGCGCAAGGCGCGGTATCCCGGATCGTCGTGAATGGCGCTGACCTCCAGCTTCGCCCGCTCATCGTCGTCGAGCACGGCGAAGAAGCGGAACTGGCGCATCAGGCGGGGCGACAGGAACTGGGCGATGAAGCTCTCGTCCTTGAAATTGCGCATGGCGAAGTCGAAGGTTTCCCGCCAGTCGGAGCCGGCAATTTCCGGGAACCAGGCCCGGTCCTCGTCGTCCGGCGCCTCGCAGATGCGGCGCAGGTCTTGCCACATGGTGAAGCCGAGGGCGTAGGGGTTGATGCCGGAATACCAGTTGCTGTTGTAGGGCGGCTGCATGACGACATTGGTGTGCGACTGCAGGAACTCGAACATGAAGCCGTCGCCGACGCGCCCTTCGTCGTACAGGGTATTGAGCAGGGTATGGTGCCAGTAGGTCGCCCAGCCCTCGTTCATGACCTGGGTCTGGCGCTGCGGATAGAAATACTGGCCGATCTTGCGCACGATGCGGATGATCTCGCGCTGCCACGGTTCGAGCAGGGGAGCGTGCTTCTCGACGAAATAGAGCAGGTTTTCCTCGGGTTCGGCCGGGAAGCGGGCCTCCTCGCCGCTTTGCGCCGCCGCCTCGTGTTGCGGCAGGGTGCGCCACAACTCGTTGACCTGCGACTGCAGGTAGGCCTCGCGCTCCCGCTGGCGCTCCCGCTCCTTCTCCAGCGACAGGGGCGGCGAACGCTTGTAGCGGTCGACGCCGAGACTGGAGACGGCATGGCAGGCGTCGATCAGCTGTTCCACCACGTCGACGCCATGGCGTTCCTCGCACTCGGCGATGTAGTTCCGGGCGAAGACCAGGTAGTCGATGATGGCGTCGGCGCTGGTCCACTGCTTGAACAGGTGGTTGCCCTTGAAGAAGGAGTTGTGGCCGTAGGCGGCGTGGGCGATGACCAGGGCCTGCATGGCCATGGTGTTCTCTTCCATCAGGTAGGCGATGCACGGATCGGAGTTGATGACGATCTCGTAGGCCAGGCCCATCTGGCCGCGCTTGTAGCGGTTCTCGGTTTCCAGGAAGTGCTTGCCGAAGGACCAGTGGTGGTAATAGACCGGCATGCCGATGGCGGCGTAGGCGTCCATCATCTGCTCGGCGGTGATGATCTCCAGCTGGTGGCGGTAGCAATCCAGGCCGTAGGCGCGGGCGACGCGGCCGATCTCGGCGTCGGCGCGGTCGAGTTCCTCGAAGGTCCAGTCCGACCCTTCGGCGATCTTGGGGTGGCGTTTCCGGCTCATGCCAGTTTCTTCCTGAACAGTTCCCGGAATACCGGGTAGATGTCGCTCGCCGCGACGATGCGCTGCTGGGCGAAAACGCCGGCGTGCGTGGCAAGCAGCTTTTCGTATTCGCGCCACAGGTTCTGCGGCTCCGCCTCGGTGATTTCCACGTAGGCGAAATACTGGACCACGGGCAGGATGGATTCGGACAACAGCTCGCGACAGCCCGGCGAATCGGAATCCCAGTTGTCGCCGTCGGAGGCCTGCGCGCCGTAGATGTTCCACATGCTGCTCGAGTAGCGGGCCTGGATGATTTCATACATCAGCTTCAGCGCCGACGAGACGATGGTGCCGCCGGTTTCGCGCGAGTGGAAGAAGGTGTCCTCGTCCACCTCCTCGGCGATGGTGTGGTGGCGGATGAACACCACCTCGATGTGCTCGTAGTTGCGGTTGAGGAACAGGTAGAGCAGCATGAAGAAGCGCTTGGCCATCTGCTTGGTGGCCTCGTCCATCGATCCGGAAACGTCCATCAGGCAGAACATCACGGCCTGCGTCGAGGGTTGCGGGATGCGCACCCGGTTGGAGTAGCGCAGGTCGAAGGGGTCGATGAACGGCACCGCTTCCTGCTTGGCGCGCAGGATGGCGATTTCGTGGCGCAAGCGGGCGATTTCGTCGGGATCGGGACTGGCTTCGTCGAGCAGCGATTCGAGTTCGTTCTGCAACTCGCGCAGCCGGCGGCGGTACGGCCCGCCGATCGCCAGGCGCCGCCCGGCGGCGCTGCGCATGGTGCGCACCAGGTTGATGTTGGTCGGCACCCCGCTCTGGGTGTAGCCCGCGCGCACCCGCTTGTACTCGTCGATCCGCGCCAGCTGGCGCTTGATCAGGTTGGGCAGGGCCAGTTCGTCGAAGAAGATGTCGAGAAACTCGTCGCGGGTCAGCGTGAAGACGAAATCGTCCAGCCCCTCGCCTTCGTTGCTCGCCTGCCCCTTGCCCTGGCCGGCGCCGCCCTCGGTCGGCCGGTCCATCTGGTCGCCCTGCGCGAAGCGGTCGTTGCCGGGATGGACGGTCTCGCGCCGCCCGCCCCGCCCATGGCGGAAATGCGGTTCGCCGATGTCCTTGCCCGGAATGCCGATCTTCTCGCCGTTCTCGAGGTCGCGGATGCCCCGCTTGGCGATGGCATCGGCCACCGCCTTCCTGATCTGCCCCTTGAAGCGGCGGATAAAGCGGCCGCGATTGATCGAACTCTTGTTCCTGCTGTCCTGCCGACGATCGACGATGCGTACGGTCATGACGCCTCCCGTTGTCCGCTGCCCGCTGGCCGGCGGCGCCCGTTTCGCGGACGCCCCGCCACTCAGCTACTCAGCTGCTCTTCCTGACGCGCAGGTACCACTCGCAGAGCAGACGCACCTGCTTCTCGGTATAGCCCTTGTCGCTCATGCGATCGACGAAGTCCTGGTGCTTCTTCTGCTCGTCGGCGCTGGCCTTGGTGTTGAAGGAAATGACCGGCAGCAGGTCCTCGGTATTCGAGAACATGCGCTTCTCGATGACCGCCCGCAATTTCTCGTAGCTGGTCCAGGCCGGGTTCTTGCCGTCGTGCTTGGCCCGGGCGCGCAACACGAAATTGACCACCTCGTTGCGGAAGTCCTTCGGATTGCTGATGCCGGCCGGCTTCTCGATCTTTTCCAGCTCGTCGTTGAGGGCCGAGCGGTCGAGCATCTCGCCGGTGTTCGGGTCGCGGAATTCCTGGTCCTGGATCCAGAAATCGGCGTAGGTGACGTAGCGGTCGAAGATGTTCTGGCCGTATTCGGAATAGCTCTCCAGGTAGGCCGTCTGGATTTCCTTGCCGATGAACTCGGCGTAGCGCGGGCTCAGGAATTCCTTCAGGAAGCGCAGGTAGCGTTCCTCGACCTCGGGCGGGAACTGCTCCTGCTCGACCTGCTGCTCGAGCACGTACATCAGGTGCACCGGGTTGGCGGCGATTTCGCGGTGATCGAAGTTGAAGACCTTGGACAGGATCTTGAAGGCGAAGCGGGTCGACAGTCCGGTCATCCCCTCGTCCACCCCGGCGAAGTCGCGGTATTCCTGGTAGCTCTTGGCCTTCGGATCGGTATCCTTGAGATTCTCGCCGTCATAGACGCGCATCTTGCTGAACAGGCTGGAGTTTTCCGGCTCCTTGAGGCGCGACAGCACCGAGAACTGGGCCATCATGCGCAGCGTGTCCGGCGCGCAGGGCGCAGCAGCCAGCGAGGAATTGGCCAGCAGCTTCTCGTAGATGTGCATTTCGTCGGTGACGCGCAGCGAGTACGGCACCTTGACGATGTAGATGCGGTCGAGGAAGGCCTCGTTGTTGCGGTTGTTCTTGAAGGCCTGCCACTCCGCCTCGTTGGAGTGGGCGAGGATCAGCCCGTCGAAGGGAATCGCGCCGAAGCCCTCGGTGCCCTTGTAGTTCTGCTCCTGCGTCGCGGTGAGCAGCGGGTGCAGGACCTTGATCGGCGCCTTGAACATCTCGACGAATTCGAGGATGCCGCGGTTGGCCAGGCACAGGCCGCCGGAGTAGGAGTAGGCATCCGGATCGTTCTGCGAATAGGTCTCCAGCTTGCGGATGTCGATCTTGCCGACCAGCGAGGAAATGTCCTGGTTGTTCTCGTCGCCCGGCTCGGTCTTGGCCACGGCGATCTGCGACAGCACCGACGGGCACAGGCGGACGACGCGGAAGCGGGTGATGTCGCCGCCGAATTCCTGCAGGCGCTTGACCGCCCACGGACTCATGATGCCGCCCAGGTAGCGCCGGGGAATGCCGTAGTCCTGCTCGAGGATGGGGCCGTCTTCGTTGATGTTGAACAGGGCGAGCGGCGACTCGTGCACCGGCGAGCCCTTGATCGCATAGAAGGGCACCCTCTCGATCAGCGCCTTCAGCCGTTCGGCCAGCGACGACTTGCCGCCGCCGACGGGGCCGAGCAGGTAGAGGATCTGCTTCTTTTCCTCCAGCCCCTGCGCGGCATGCCGGAAGTAGGAAACGATGTGCTCGATGACCTCCTCCATGCCGTAGAACTCGCGGAAGGCGGGATAGAGCTTGAGCATCTTGTTGGCGAAGATGCGCGACAGGCGGGCATCGAGCCGGGTATCGACCAGTTCGGGCTCACCGATGGCCATCAGCATGCGCTCGGCGACGCTGGCATAGGCGCTCGGATCGCTTCGGCACAGATCCAGGTATTCCTGGATCGACAGTTCCTCTTCCTGCGCCGCTTCGTAGCGACTCTGGTAACGCGTGAAGATCGACATGGCTACCTCCGCTGAGTGGTGGTCGGGTACTGCTGTCTGTGGTTTCCTGTCTTCCTGTCCGAAATAACGTGTGCGGCCGGAAAAGGTTGGCTGCCACAGGGAACAAGATACACCTTCGCCCTACTTTTTCGTTTGTCTATTCGACTGGCCTCGGCCGGGCAAGTTCGAAAATTGACAGATTTTCCGACCGGCGGCAAAAACAAAGGCCCCGCCGGCTTTCGCCCGGCGGGGCCTCCGAATCCTGCAGCAGCAGCGGCTTAGCGCGGCAGCGTGGTCGAACCCATCAGGAAGGCATCGACCTCGCGCGCGGCCTGACGACCCTCGCGGATCGCCCAGACCACCAGCGACTGGCCGCGACGCACGTCGCCGGCGGCATAGACGCCATCGACGCTGGTCTTGTAGCAGCCTTCGCCGTCGGTCGTCGCCTTGGCATTCTGACGCGCATCCTTCTCAACGCCGAAGGCTTCGAGCAGGCTAGCGACCGGATTGGTGAAGCCCATGGCCAGGAAGGCGGCATCGCACGGCAGTTCGAATTCCGAACCGGCGACTTCAACCATCTTGCCGCCTTGCCACTCGACGCGCACGGCCTTGAGCGCCTTGACGTTGCCCTTGCCGTCATCGACGAAGGACTTGGTGGCCACCGCGAATTCGCGGACGGTCTCGCCTTCCTTGTGCGACGACGAGGTGCGCATCTTGAGCGGCCAGTACGGCCAGACCAGCGGCTTGTCTTCCTGCTCCGGCGGGGCCGGCATCAGTTCGAACTGGGTCACCGACGCGGCGCCGTGGCGGTAGCTGGTGCCGACGCAGTCGGAGCCGGTATCGCCGCCGCCGATGACGACGACGTGCTTGCCCTTGACGTTGATCGGGTTCTTGACGCCCTGCTGGACTTCCTTGTTCTGCGGGATCAGGAATTCCAGCGCGGCATAGACACCCTTGAATTCGCGGCCCGGCACCGGCAGGTCGCGCGGCACTTCGGAACCGGCGGCGAGGATCACCGCGTCGAAATCCTTCTTCAGCTGCTCGGCCGAAACGGTCTCGGTGGCATCGTTGTTGATGCCGGCCGGGATGTTCTTGTCGCCGACGATGACCTTGGTCCTGAAGGTTACGCCTTCGGCCTGCATCTGCGAAACGCGGCGGTCGATGACCGACTTGTTGAGCTTGAAGTCCGGGATGCCGAAGCCGAGCAGGCCGCCGATACGGCTGCTCTTCTCGAACACGGTGACGTCATGGCCGACGCGCGCCAGCTGCTGCGCGGCTGCCATGCCGGCCGGGCCGGAACCGACGACGGCGATCTTCTTGCCGGTCTTGACGGCGGCCGGCTGCGGCACGACCCAGCCCATTTCCCAGCCCTTGTCG
This sequence comes from uncultured Dechloromonas sp., assembly GCF_945957265.1. Taxonomy (GTDB): domain Bacteria; phylum Pseudomonadota; class Gammaproteobacteria; order Burkholderiales; family Rhodocyclaceae; genus Azonexus. The sequence goes on along the minus strand of NZ_CAMFKO010000024.1, from coordinate 47,388 downwards.
ATGATGAAATGCTCGATCGACTTGATGCCCACCGGCGCGGCGTTGATGCCGAGCGTACAGGCGGCTTCGCAGGGGGCCGGGCAGATGCGGCCGGTGAAATCCGGGAAGTTGTTGGTCGAATGCAGCACATCCAGCGCCTGCTTCCAGTTGCCGCGGAAAACCAGATCGTTCCAGTCCGGAATGATGTTGTTCACCGGGCAGCCGTTGTTGCAGAACGGGATGCCGCAGTCCATGCAGCGTGCGCCCTGGGTCTTGGCGGCGTCGTCAGACAGGGTCTGAACGAACTCCTTGTAATGCGTCAGGCGCTTTTCGACCGGTTCGTAAGCCTCTTCCAGGCGTTCGAACTCCATGAATCCAGTCGGCTTGCCCATTATGCGGCCTCCTTCTGTGCAGCAGCGGCCATCTCGGTGAGCGCCCGCTTGTATTCGTGCGGATAGACTTTGACGAACTTCTCGCGATAGGCATCCCAGTTGGCCAGGATGGCCTTGGCGGTCTTGCTGCCGGTGTATTCGGCGTGACGGGTGACCAGCTCCTTGAGCTGGGTCTCGTCGGCCTGACCCCGGTGCAGCGGTTCGCCAGCGGCGTGACGGTTGGCCGGCAGGACCTTCTCCAGCGCCACCTGAGCCAGGTTGCAGCGGCTCTTGAAGGAACCGTCCTCGTCCAGCACGTAGGCGATGCCACCCGACATGCCGGCGGCGAAGTTGCGGCCGGTCATGCCGAGCACGGCGACCGTACCGCCGGTCATGTATTCGCAGCCGTGGTCGCCCACGCCCTCGACGACAGCCGTACCGCCGGAGTTGCGGACGCAGAAGCGCTCGCCGCCGACGCCGGCGAAGAAGGCGTCGCCCTCGGTCGCGCCGTACATGACGGTGTTGCCGACGATGATGTTCTGTTGCGTATCGCCGCGGAAATCGGCGTTCGGCTTGATGATGATGCGACCGCCCGACAGGCCCTTGCCGACGTAGTCGTTGCCTTCGCCGGTCAGTTCCAGCGTCACGCCGCGGGCCAGGAAGGCGCCGAAGGCCTGGCCGGCGGTGCCGGTCAGCTTGACGTGGATGGTGTCGTCCGGCAGGCCGGCATTGCCATAACGCTTGGCCACTTCGCCCGACAGCATGGTGCCGCAGGTGCGGTTGACGTTGATGATGGTGGTCTCGATCTGGACCTTCTGGCCCTTTTCGAGAGCCGGCTTGGCTTGTTCGATCAGCTTGTGGTCGAGCGCCTTCTCGAGGCCGTGATCCTGGCCTTCGGTATGGCGGCGCGACACGTCGGCCGGCACGGACGGCTGGTAGAAGACCTTGGTGAAATCCAGGCCCTTGGCCTTCCAGTGGTCGATGCCCGGACGGGTATCGAGCAGGTCGACACGGCCGACCAGGTCGTCGAACTTGCGGATGCCGAGCTGGGCCATGATTTCACGGGCTTCCTCGGCGACGAAGAAGAAGAAATTCACGACGTGTTCCGGCTGGCCGGAGAAGCGCTGACGGAGCACCGGGTCCTGGGTGGCGACACCAACCGGGCAGGTGTTCAGGTGGCACTTGCGCATCATGATGCAGCCTTCGACGACCAGCGGCGCGGTGGCGAAGCCGAATTCGTCGGCGCCGAGCAGCGCGCCGATGACGACGTCGCGACCGGTCTTCATCTGGCCATCGACCTGGACGCGGATACGCGAACGCAGGCGGTTCAGGACCAGGGTCTGCTGGGTTTCGGACAGGCCGAGTTCCCACGGCGTGCCGGCGTGCTTGATCGAGGACTGCGGCGAAGCGCCCGTACCGCCGTCGAAGCCGGCGATCACGACGTGATCGGCCTTGGCCTTGGCGACACCGGCGGCGACGGTACCGACACCGACTTCCGACACCAGCTTGACCGAGATCGACGCCTTGGAATTGGCGTTCTTCAGGTCATGGATCAGCTGGGCCAGATCCTCGATGGAGTAGATGTCGTGGTGCGGCGGCGGCGAGATCAGGCCGACGCCCGGCACCGAGTGACGCAGGAAGCCGATGTACTCGGAGACCTTGTGACCCGGCAGCTGGCCGCCTTCGCCCGGCTTGGCACCTTGCGCCATCTTGATCTGGATCTGGTCGGCATTGACCAGGTACTCGGTGGTCACGCCAAAGCGGCCGGAAGCGACCTGCTTGATGGCGGAACGCAGCGAGTCGCCTTCCTTGAACACGTAATCGCGTTCGATGCGCGAGGCACCGACGATTTCGGACAAGGTCTGGCCGGCCTTCAGCGGCTGGAAGCGCTTGGCGTCCTCGCCGCCCTCACCGGTGTTCGACTTGCCGCCGATACGGTTCATGGCGATGGCCAGCGTGGTGTGCGCTTCGGTCGAGATCGAGCCGAGCGACATGGCGCCGGTGGCGAAGCGCTTGACGATTTCCTTGGCCGGTTCGACTTCGTCGAGCGGGATCGGCGCGCCTTGCGGCTTGAATTCGAACAGGCCGCGCAGGGTCAGGTGACGCTTGGTCTGATCGTTGATCAGCTTGGCGTATTCCTTGTAGGTCTCGTACTTGCCGGAGCGGGTCGAGTGCTGCAGCTTGGCGATGGAATCCGGCGTCCACACGTGCTCTTCGCCACGGACGCGGTAGGCGTATTCGCCGCCGGCATCGAGCATGTTGGCGAGCACCGGGTCAGCCGAGAAGGCTTCGGTGTGCAGGCGGATGGCTTCCTCGGCGACTTCGAAGACACCGATACCCTCGATGTTGGACGGCGTGCCGGTGAAGTACTTCTCGACGAAGTCCTTCTGCAGGCCGATGGCTTCGAAAATCTGGGCGCCGGTGTAGGACATGTAGGTCGAGATGCCCATCTTGGACATGACCTTCATGAGGCCCTTGCCGACGGCCTTGATGAAGTTCTTGGTGAACTTCTCGGCCTTCTCGGCATCGCCCTTGGCCAGGGATTCGATGGTTTCCAGCGCGAGGTACGGATGCACGGCCTCGGCACCGAAACCGCCGAGCAGCGCGAAGTGATGCGTTTCACGGGCCGAACCGGTCTCGACGACGAGACCGGCGCTGGTGCGCAGGCCCTTCTTGACCAGGTGCTGGTGGATGGTGGACGTCGCCAGCAGCGCCGGGATGGCGACCTGCTCGGCGCTGACCTGACGGTCGGAGACGATCAGGATGTTGGCGCCGGAACGCACGGCGTCCTCGGCATCGGCCGCCAGCGAAGCCAAGCGGGCTTCGATGCCGTCCTTGCCCCAGGCCACCGGGTAGCAGATGTCCAGTTCGAAGGAGCGGAACTTGTTCGACGTGTACTTGCCGATGTTGCGCAGCTTTTCCATGTCGGCGAAGGAGAGGACCGGCTGCGACACTTCCAGACGGATCGGCGGGTTGATGTCGTTGGTGTTGAGCAGGTTCGGCTTGGGACCGATGAAGGACACCAGCGACATGACCAGTTCCTCGCGGATCGGGTCGATCGGCGGGTTGGTCACCTGTGCGAACAGCTGCTTGAAGTAGGCGTACAGCGTCTTGTTCTTGGCCGACAGCACCGGCAGGGCCGAGTCGGTACCCATGGAACCGGTCGCTTCCTCGCCGTTCTGCACCATCGGCTCGAGAATGACCTTGACGTCTTCCTGGGTGTAGCCGAAGGCCTGCTGGCGATCGAGCAGCGACGCGGACGACGCGGCGCACTTCTCGTCGGCGGCCGGCACTTCGTCGAGCTTGATGCGGATCTTCTCGATCCACTCGCGGTACGGCTTGGCGTTGGCCAGGGAGTTCTTCAGTTCCTGGTCGTCGATGATGCGGCCCTGTTCCATGTCGATCAGGAACATCTTGCCCGGCTGCAGACGCCACTTCTTGACGATCTTCTTGTCCGGGATCGGCAGCACGCCGGATTCGGAAGCCATGACCACGAGGTCGTCGTCGGTGACCAGGTAACGGGCCGGACGCAGGCCGTTACGGTCCAGCGTGGCGCCGATCTGGCGGCCGTCGGTGAAGGCCACGGCGGCGGGGCCGTCCCACGGCTCCATCATGGCGGCATGGTATTCGTAGAAGGCGCGACGGTTCTCGTCCATCGTCGTGTGCTTTTCCCAGGCTTCCGGGATCATCAGCATGACGGCCTGGGCCAGCGAGTAGCCGCCGCCCATGACGAGCAGTTCGAGCGCGTTGTCGAAGGACGCGGAGTCCGACTGGCCGGGGTAGTGCAGCGGCCAGACCTTCTTCAGGTCGTCGCCGAGGATGGGCGAGGAAATCGCCTGCTCGCGGGCCTTGAACCAGTTAACGTTGCCGCGCACGGTGTTGATTTCGCCGTTGTGGGCGATGTAGCGGAACGGGTGGGCCAGATCCCAGGTCGGGAAGGTGTTGGTCGAGAAACGCTGGTGCACCAGGGCCAGGGCGGTGACGGTGCGCTTGTCCTGCAGGTCGAGGTAATAGACACCGACCTGGTCGGCCAGCAGCAGACCCTTGTAGTTCACGGTACGGGCCGAGAACGACGGCACGTAGAATTCCTGGCCGTGCTTCAGCTTCAACGACTTGATGGCGTTGGCGGCACGGCGGCGGATGATGTACAGCTTGCGCTCGAGGGCGTCGGTGACGAAAACGTCCGGGCCGCGACCGACGAAGATCTGGCGGATCACCGGCTCCTTGGCCTTGACCGTCGGCGACATCGGCATGTCGGCATTGACCGGCACGTCGCGCCAGCCGAGGATGATCTGGCCTTCGGCCAGCACGGAACGCTCGATTTCCTCGACGCAGGCGTGGCGCGAAGCAGCCTCCTGCGGCAGAAAGACCATGCCGACGCCGTACTCGCCGTTCGGCGGCAGTTCGACGCCCTGCTTGGCCATCTCCTCGCGATAGAACTGATCCGGAATCTGGATCAGGATACCGGCACCGTCACCCTGCAGCGGGTCGGCGCCGACGGCGCCGCGGTGGTCGATATTTTTGAGGATCAACAAACCCTGCTCGACGATATTGTGGCTCTTCTGGCCTTTGACATGAGCAACAAAGCCCACGCCGCAAGCGTCGTGCTCGTTGGCTGGGTCGTACAAACCCTGCCGATCAGGTACTGCCGGTTCCATCACACGCATTCCTTCAAAGTACTTGGTCCTCCTGCATCAGGACCAATGATGAAAAAAGCCGAACGTCATATTTGACGCTTCGGCCTGTACGAAAATTTGAGGCAACCATTAAATATACTGGCAAACCCCTGTCGAATCAAGATGCTGCGATGCACCAAACCCGGACATTCCCGGTCAGATTCTCCCCGTAGCGGTGCATCGCGCCTTGATTGCCGCTGCAATCTGCGCGGGCGTCGCCGCATCGGAAACAACGGCCCGGCCGATACCCTGCAGCAATACCAGGCGCAGCTTTCCATCCTGAACCTTCTTGTCATGACTCATCAACTCGACGTATCGCTCGACACCGAGGGCGGGCGCCAACACCGGCAAACCGGCACGAACGAAGATACGCTCGATCCTGGCCACGGTTGCCGCATCGATCCAACCCAAACCGCATGACAATTCGGCAGCAATTAGCGTGCCGGCCGATACCGCCTCCCCATGGAGCCATTCGCCGTACCCCATGCCGGTTTCGATGGCATGGCCAAAGGTGTGCCCCAGGTTGAGCAGGGCACGCTCGCCGCTTTCACGCTCATCGGCCGCGACGACCTCGGCCTTGTTGGCGCAGGAGCGCTGCACGGCGTAGACCAGCGCGGCCTGATCGCGGGCCAGCAGTTTGTCCAGGTTGAGCTCCAGCCAATCGAAGAATTCGGGGTCGCGGATCAGGCCATACTTGATGACCTCCGCCAGCCCGGCCTTCAATTCCCGGTCGGGGAGGGTATCGAGCGTTAAAATATCCGCCAGGACCAACTTGGGCTGATAAAACGCCCCTATCATGTTCTTGCCCATCGGGTGGTTGATCGCGGTCTTCCCGCCGACCGACGAATCGACTTGCGACAACAGTGTCGTCGGCACCTGGATGAACGGCATTCCGCGCTGGTAGCAGGCCGCGGCAAAGCCTCCCATATCGCCGACCACACCACCGCCCAAGGCGATCAGAACCGTGTTGCGTTCGCAGCGCTCGGTCAACAAGGCGTCGAAGATCAGGTTCAGCGTTTCCCAGGTCTTGTATTTTTCGCCATCGGGCAGGATGACGGAGTGCACGGCGACGCCGCCGCTCGCCAGCGTTTCGCACAAGCGCCCCAGGTAGAGCGGCGCCACCGTCTCGTTGGATACCACCAGCACTTTTTTCTGCTTGATGAAGGGCAGGAGCAAATCCGCCCGCCCCAGAAGATCCGGGCCGATATGGATCGGGTAGGAGCGCTCATCGAGCGCTACCTCAAGGGTTTCGATCATGCTTTGCATAAACGGTTGAATTCTCTCAATAAGTGCTGAACGATCCCGGCTGCGACCAGATGGGATCCATCGACGATCATGTGCGCCGTTTCCCGGTAAAGAGGGTCCCGTACGGCATGAAGTTCCTCCAGTCGCGCCAGCGGATCGTCGACGTGCAGCAACGGGCGATTGCGGTCGTGACGCGTCCGCTCGAACAACAAGCGGGGAGGAACGTTCAGATAGACGACCCAGCCCGTCTCGTTCAGGCGGCGACGATTTTCCGGATTGATGACCACTCCGCCGCCCGTCGCCAGCACCAGACCGCTTCCGGCAGTGAGCTCATGCAGGGTTTGCGCTTCGCGGCGACGAAATCCGTCTTCGCCTTCGATTTCGAAGATCGTCGGAATCGGCACGCCGGTTCGTTCGACGATTTCGTGGTCCGAGTCCATGAACGGACGAGACAAGCGCTTGGCCAACATGCGCCCGACAGTCGTCTTGCCAGCCCCCATCAGACCAACCAGATATATGTTTCGATTTTGTTCCACGGAATTGATTTTAGCCGAGTCTCGACCGGACACAAAAAAGGCCGGCTAGTGCCGGCCTTTCCAACAAAGAATCCCTCAAGTCAATCGAAACGGACCTTGTCTGAAATGACGCGCGGCGTGATGAACACCAGAAGCTCGCGGCGATTGCCGGTATCGTTCTTGTACTTGAACAACCACCCCAGGAAAGGAATATCGCCCAACAGCGGCACCTTTTCGACAGTATCTTCCGTCTTGGTGATGAATACCCCGCCAATCACCACGGTACCGCCATTCTCGACGACCACGTTGGTCTCGACGATCGAACTCTTGATCGGAGGATTGCCGAGAACAGCCTTCGTCCAATCCGGCTCCTCCTTCTTGACCACCAAGGCCATACGCACGGTACCTTCAGGCGTAATTTGAGGAGTAGCCTCCAAGGACAGCTTGGCTGGCTTGAAGCTGACCGTCTGGGTAATCGACGTACCTGTGGTCTGCGTGGTTACGTAAGGCACCTCGGTACCGTCCTCGATTTTCGCCTTGACGTTGTTCGCGGTAATCACGCGCGGACTGGAAATGATTTTGCCGATACCATCCGACTCAAGCGCCGCTATTTCCAGGTTCAGGAACTTCGTCAGACTCGAATTAAACAACGACAGCGCAAGCGTTCCACCTGTCGATGTATAGGAAGGAAGATTCACACCGACAGTTTGCGGAGTCGTCTGAGTCGGGTTGGTCACGGTAGGCGTCGTAGTTCCCGGCGTGATACGGCCACCCGTGACATTCCAGCCGCTTCCTCCCAGCATGCTTTGCTTCTGATTCAAGAAGTTCAATTTCGCGCCAATGCTGCGATTAAAGCTATCGCTTGCCTCCACAACGCGTGCCTCAATCAGGACCTGACGGGCCCCCACGTCGATTGCATTGATGAAGGAGCGAATCTCCTCCAGCTTAGAGGGGATGTCGTTGATAAAAACGATGTTCGACTGAGGATCAGCGACGGCACTGCCCCGCTTGCTGAGGATGCGTTGTGCAGGACCTGCCGGAGCACCACCACCCGTTGCCACCCCCGCCAGCAAACGTGCGATATCGGCTGCCTTCTGGTAGTTCAGCTGAAACTGCTCCAGCTTCAGCGGCTCGAGTTCACTGATCTGCTGCTTCGACTCGAACTCCAGCTTTTCACGCGTGGCAATTTCATCGCGCGGGGCAATCATGATGATATTGCCCTTCTTGCGCATATCCAGCCCTTTTTGCTGGAAGATGATGTCGATCACCTGATCTGCCGGCACATCCTTCAGGACCAGCGTCGTCGTCCCGGTGACCGTTTCGCTGATCACCGCATTCAGACCGAGTTCTTCCGCCATCAAGCGCAGCAAGGCGCGAACGTCGCCATTTTGGTAGTTGATGCTGACGCGCGGCCCCTGATAACCGACCTTGGCCCCCTGGACCAGTTTGTTGGGGTCTTCGACAATGCGCTTGACCTCGACGATGAACTGGTTGTCACTCTGGTAGGCATTGTGTTCCCACAGCCCCTTGGGCGAGATAATCATCCGCACGTTGTCACCATTGGATCGGGTCTCCACCGTCGTCACCGGCGTAGCGAAATCGGTGACATCAAGCTTACGACGCAATCTGTCCGTAACGGTCGTCTTCATGAAATCGACAACCAGATTCGGGCCCTGCTGACGAATATCGATACCCGTTCCCGAATCGCTCAGGTCGACAATGACGCGTCCCTCTCCGTCCTTGCCGCGGCGAAACATGACATCGTTTACCGAATGCTTGGAGCCGACCAGGCTCTCCTCGGCAAACCGGGTGGAGCGCGTAGCAGCGGTATCGGAAACCCTTTCGACCGGCGACAGGGTTACATAAAGCGATTTTCCTTCAAGACGGGTCTTGAAGTTGAGGCTTTTCACCAAATTGAGAACTACCCGGGTGCGGTCGCCAACCTGCACGACATTCATGCTGCGCAGATCACCCTGGTTGAAAACCTGGCTGTTTTTCCCAAGCGCATTGGCCGTCGACTGGAAATCGAGCGCGATTTTTGCCGGATTCGCCACACTGAAGCCCGGCGGAGGAGCACTCATGGCTTCCTTCATATCGATGCGCAACGAAACCTCGTTACCCTGCTGAGCAACGTTGATTGCCTCGATTGCGTTTGAGGGAAGAGCCTCGGCATGAGCCGAAGGCGACAAAGCAAGGCACACCGCAAGCGTGGCCAATGCGTGTTTGATGAGTTTCATTTCTTGCTCCCCTCCTTGTTCTGCAGATAGAGGGAGCTTTTGCGCTCGCTCCAGTCACCCGCAGAATCCTGTATCAATTCCCGCAATTGCACTTCGGTGTCCGAAACCTGGGTCACCATGCCAAAGTCAAGCCCCATGTAGTCTCCAACCTTGACCTGCTTGACCTTGTCTTCGACCTGTATGACGGCCATCGGACGTTTATTGACGTTCATGTAGCCAATCATTTTCAGCGACTCTATCGGATACTTTTCCAACATGCTGTTGCGAATTTCCCGCGCCTCGAAATCGGGTTGGAAAGCCCCGCCCTTGCCGGCAAGCTGCCTGTATCGGGACTCCGGCTCGATTTTATTCGGCTTAAACGGGTCCAGCACGCCGTCCATTGCGTAGGGAACCGGCTCGTACGGCTTGACCTCGGGCAGCTTGGGCACGTTTCCGCGCATATCCTTGGTGCTCTCGGCCATCCATTGCTTCAGATCGTCGTGCTCTCCCCCAGCGCAGGCTCCCAAGGCACCAAAGACGGCAATGAGCAATAGTCGGTTCACTTTTTCGCTCCTTGTGCTGCCTTCTTGTCCTGTTCGGACTTCTTCTGGCGCGCAATTTCCTCTTCGTCGAGATAACGGAAAGTCTTGGTCGTCGCATCCAGCGTCAATTGCCCGCCCTCTTTGACCGGGGCGATTGAAATATTGTTCAGCGTGACAATACGGGGAAGTTTGGCGATATCGGCGGCGAAAGCCCCGAAATCATGATATCCGCCGTTGATTTTTACGGTCACGGGAAGCTCGGCATAAAAATCCTTGACCTGCTCCTGCCCGGGCTTGAAGAGTTCGAACTGCAGCCCGCGCCCCAGACCCGCCTGGTTGATTTCAATCAATAGCGCCTCGATTTCGGACTTGTCGGGCAATTGCTTGAGCAAAGCGCCAAAAGAACGATCGATCTCGGCAAGTTGCTGGACATAGAGATCCAAATTGACGGCCTGACGCTTTTTGTCGAGGAATTGTTGCTTCAGGGTTTGCTCTTCCCGTTCCTTTGTTTCCAGGTCGACAAACTGATCGTTCCAGACGAACCACCAGCCCGCCGCCACGATGGCGACGAACAATCCGAGCAAGACGGAAATCTTGGGAATCAGCGGCCATGAACCCGGCTCGTTCGGGTTCATAAAGCGGAAATCGTCCGCAATAGACTGGAAGTCTATGCTGGGCAAGGAGATGGATTTCACGTTCATTTTTTCTCCTTCCCGTCGTCAGGCTTGACCCGCGTGAGCACGAAACTCATGCCGAACTCGTACACCCGGCGACCGCCGACAACCACGGCCTTGCTCTCGATCAACTGCGGCTGCTCCATCCACGGCGAGGCGTCGAGATTTCGCATCAACGCCGAGATACGCGCATTCGACTGGGCATGCCCCACGAGATTGACCTTCAGGCCATCCTGTTTGACTGACTTCAGGTAGATGCCTTCCGGCACCTGCTTGACCAATTCGCTCAGCAGATAAACCGTTTCACCGCGGTCGCGCTGCAGGTTTTCGATGACCTGCTTGCGTGCCAGCAGCGCCTGGGTCTGTTCCTTGAGGCGCTTGATCTGATCGAGTTGCTTGTCGAGGACGGCGATTTCCTGCTTCAGGAAATTGTTGGCCCCTTCCTGGTTGCTGATCGCATTGCCGATCAGCGTATACCCGGCAAACACGATCAAGGCGCCGAGCACGAACACCAACCCGGCCAACACGAAAAACTGCTCGCGCCGGGCCTTCTTGGCTTCTTCGCGATGCGGTAAGAGGTTAATGCGTATCATGATGGATCGAACCTCCGCAGCGCCAGGCCGCAAGCCACCATCAAGGACGAGGCGTCGGCCAGGAGGCTTTTTGCCCGCACCCGATCGGACAGCACCATATTGGCGAAGGGATTGGCAATCAGCGTATTGACCTGGGTGCGCGTGGCAACGACCTCATCGATCCCGGGGATGACGGCGCAACCGCCGGCGAGCACGATATGGTCGACCTGGTTGTACTGGGTCGACGTGAAGAAAAACTGCAGCGCCCGGGAGACCTCGAGCGCAAGGTTCTCCATGAACGGGTTCAGCAACTCGACCTCGTACCCTTCGGGCAGATTACCCGCCCGCTTGGCGGATTCGGCATCTTCGATGCTCATTCCGTAGTGGCGGGCAATATCCTGGGTCAGCTGTCCGCCACCGAAGGCCTGTTCACGAGCATATACCTGCTGTCCGTTGCGCAAGACCGTCAGATTCATGACGTTCGCCCCGGCATCGATCAAGGCGACAACCTGGTTCTTGCCCGCTTCCGGCAACTGGCGCTCGATCAACTCGAAGGCCGCAAGCGCCGCAAAGGACTCGACATCGACGACCATCGCCTTCAAGCCTGCCGCGTCGGCAACCGCGACACGATCCTCGACCCGCTCCTTCTTGGACGCGGCGATCAGGACTTCCAGCTCATCGGGCACGGCGGGAGCAGGCCCGAGCACCTGATAATCGAGATTGACCTCATCGATCGCGAACGGAATGTACTGATTCGCCTCCGTCTCGACCTGGGCCTCCAGCTCGTCGTCGCGCAGACCGGCCGGCACGATGATCTTCTTCGTAATGACCGCGGAGCCGGGCAAGGCCATGGCGACGCTGCGTGTCGACGTTCCCATGCGCTTCCAGGCACGCTTGACGCAATCGACCACACCGTCCAGGTTGGCGATATTGCCATCGGAAACCGCATCCTTGGGCAACACCTCGATGGTGTAGCGCTCGACGCGATAGCCGTCTTTCCCGTTGGCGGTCAGCTCGACCATCTTGACAGCCGAGGAACTGATGTCCAGGCCGAAAAGGGAGCGCGCCTTAGGATTTAACAACGCTGAGATATCGAAGCCCACCAGACCCCCAAAAAGTCCTTACGGATTACGAAGTTACAAAAATAACCAATAATTCACTTCAGATGCTAGCAACAACCTATAGGTGTGTAAAGCATTTTCACGGCCGGAATATGGCCCGGCGTATAATCGGCGCAACTTCATCTTGCCCGCCTGAAAACCGTGCCCACCCTGCCCCCAACGCTACGTCTGATTCTTTATCCCGTCATATTTTTGGTCGGTCTGGCGGCAATGGGCGTGGCCATGATCCTGATCATCCTCGTCCTGACCTACCCGAATTTGCCATCACTCGAGGTATTGACAGATTATCGTCCAAAAATTCCACTCCGCATTTATACCGCAGACGGATTCCTGATTGGAGAATATGGTGAGGAACGCCGCGCGGTAGTCGCCTTCCAGGACGTCCCGCCGGTGTTGAAGCACGCGATCCTGTCGGCCGAGGACGATCGTTTCTACCAGCATGGCGGCATCGACTACACCGGCATCCTGCGTGCGGCAGGCGCCAACCTGCTGGGGGGAGGCAAGCGCCAGGGCGCTTCGACGATTACCCAGCAGGTGGCGCGCAATTTCTTCCTGACCGGGGAAAAGACCTACACCCGCAAACTCTACGAAGCGCTGCTGTCGTTCAAGATCGAGAGCAACCTGAGCAAGGATCAGATTTTCGAGCTCTACATCAACCAGATATTCCTGGGGCAACGTGCCTACGGCTTCGCAGCGGCCGCCCAGATCTATTTCGGCAAGCCGCTCAAGGACATCTCGATCGCCGAGGCGGCCATGCTGGCCGGCCTGCCGAAGGCCCCGTCCGCCTACAACCCGGTGGTCAACCCCAACCGCGCAAAACTGCGCCAGCAGTACGTGCTGCGCCGCATGCACGAACTGGGCTACATCACCGACACGCAGCAGGCGGCGGCGCTGAAGGAACCGCTGGTCATCAAGCGCGAGCTCGCCGGCTACGCCGTGCATGCCGAATACGTGGCCGAAATGGCCCGCCAGATCACCGCCGAGCGCTTCCCGGAGGAGGTCTACTCCCGCGGCATGAAGGTTTACACCACGATCATCAAGGCCGAACAGGAAGCCGCCTACAACAGCCTGCGCAAGGGCGTCATGGATTACGACCGGCGACACGGCTACCGGGGCGCCGAGTCCTACCTCGAAATGAAGGACATCAAGTCCGACCAGGACGAGGCCATCGACGAAGCGCTGCAGGACATCGCCGATACCGGCGACCTGATTCCGGCGCTGGTCCTCGCCGCCGACAGCAAACAGATACGCGCCTACCGCAAGGGCGGCGAGGTCGTCACCCTGACCGGCGACGCAACCAAGTTTGCCGCCAGGATGCTCGACGACAAGGCGCCGCCCAACAAGCGCCTGAAACGGGGCGCCATCATCCGGCTGCAAAAGGATGACAAGGGCAGCTGGCAGATCAGCCAGTTGCCGGAAGTCGAATCGGCATTCGTCGCCATTTCGCCGCAGGATGGCGCCATTCGCGCCCTGGTCGGCGGTTTCGACTTCAACCGCAACAAGTTCAACCACGTGACCCAGGCCTGGCGCCAGCCCGGCTCCAGCTTCAAGCCCTTCATCTATTCGGCCTCGCTGGAGAAAGGCTTCGGCCCCGGCAGCGTGATCGCCGACGAGCCGATCACCATCCCCGCCAGCCAGACCGGCGCCCAGGCGTGGGAACCGCACAACTATGACGGCAAGTACGAAGGCCCGATGAAGATGCGCACGGCGCTCGCCAAGTCCAAGAACATGGTTTCGATCCGCATCCTGCAAGCCATCGGCACCAACTACGCCCAGGACTACGCAACGCGCTTCGGCTTCGATGCCGCCAAGCACCCGCCCTACCTGACCATGGCCCTCGGCGCCGGCTCCGTCACGCCGTGGCAGATGGTGAGCGGCTACGCGGTCTTTGCCAATGGCGGCTACAAGGTCAACCCCTTCGTCGTTCGCGAGATTCGCGACGAACGCGACCAAGTCGTTGCCCAGTCGGCCGAAATCGAAGCCGGGAACGAAGCCATTCGCGCCATCGACCCGCGCAATGCCTTCATGATGGACACCATGCTCCGTGACGTCACCCTCTACGGCACCGCCGCCAAGGCATCCGCCGCCCTCAAGCGCCAGGACCTGGCCGGCAAGACGGGCACCACCAACGAATATGTCGATGCCTGGTTCTGCGGCTACCAGATGACGGTCGCCGGCTGCGCCTGGATCGGCTTCGACCAGCCGCGCAAGCTGGGCGACCGGGAAACCGGCGGCGTCGCCGCGCTACCGATCTGGATCGGCTACATGGGCCGCGCCCTCAAGGATGTTCCGATGCAGACGCAGCAAGCGCCCGAGGGCCTGGTTGCCTACGGCGAAGGACGGGAACGGACCTATGTCTATGCCGAGAACGTCAAGGAGCGCGCCCCCGAGGAAGAATCGCAGGATGCCGTGCCGCTGCCCAAGCCCGACCTCAGCTCGCCGCCCAGCGACTGATCAGCGCAGATCCACGGGTTCGCCGGCCTGCTGGCTGGCGAGCCCGGACAATTTCCCGAGCAACTCGGCGTTGTCCCGCGTATCGCGCCACGCGGCGCCGTCCCAGCGAAAATGGAAACCACCGGCGCGGGCAGCGACCCAGATTTCCTGGTTAACGCCGTGCCGATTGACGATGATCTTGCTGTCATCGGCAAACTCGATTTCCAGCACGCCTCCCGCCCCCAGTTCGAAATCGAGATCGACGCCGCTGGCCTCGAGGGCCGCTTCGATCCTGGCCAACATCGCGTCGGCCAGGCGGTTGAAATCCTTGTCATCCATCGTGTGCTAACATCCCGCTCTTTGCTGACAGCGTCCCCAACATGTCCAGAATCGCTGCCCTGCTGATCATTCTCGGCCTTGCCGCCTGCGGCATGAAAGGCCAGCTCGAAAGGCCGTCCGGCCCGGCGCCGGAGCCGCTGCTGGGCAGCGGCAAGGCACCTGCCAAGGATGTTAGCACGCCCACTCGCCCCAACGCCCAATGACCCACTTTGCCCTGAAAAACGGCGTCCTGCACGCCGAATCCATCGCCCTGCCGATCCTCGCCGAACAGTTCGGCACGCCGGCCTACGTCTATTCCCGTGCCGCGCTGACCGAGTCGCTGCGCGAATTCCAGGATGTCCTGGGCGCTCATCCGGCCGGCAGCGGCGCGCTCGTCTGCTATGCCGTCAAGGCCAACTCCAGCCTCGCCGTGCTCAACGTCTTTGCCCGCATGGGCGCCGGTTTCGACATCGTGTCCGGCGGCGAACTGCAGCGCGTGCTGGCGGCCGGCGCCGATCCGCAAAAAGTCGTCTTCTCCGGCGTCGGCAAGACCGCCGCCGAAATGAAGCTGGCGCTCGATGTCGGCATCTTCTGCTTCAACATCGAATCCATTCCGGAACTGGAACGCCTCAACGAGGTGGCCGGCCAGTG
This sequence comes from uncultured Dechloromonas sp., assembly GCF_945957265.1. GTDB lineage: Bacteria > Pseudomonadota > Gammaproteobacteria > Burkholderiales > Rhodocyclaceae > Azonexus. The sequence goes on along the minus strand of NZ_CAMFKO010000024.1, from coordinate 32,075 downwards.
CGGCAAGCAGGCCCCGATCAGCCTGCGCGTCAATCCCAACGTCGATCCGAAGACGCATCCGTACATCTCGACCGGACTCAAGGAAGCCAAGTTCGGCGTTGCTTACGACGACGCCCTGGCGCTCTATCGTCGTGCCGCCGCCCTGCCCAATATCCAGGTCGCCGGCATCGACTGCCATATCGGTTCGCAACTGCTCGACCCCTCGCCCTTCGTCGAAGCGCTCGACCGCATCCTGGCGCTGGTCGACCAGCTGGCCGGCGAAGGCATCCGCATTCATCACCTCGACCTCGGCGGCGGCCTCGGCATCAAGTACAAGGCCGACCAGGTGCAGCCGACCGTCGCTTCCTACCTGAATCCCCTGCTCGACAAGCTCAATGGCCGCGGCCTGCAGGTCGTGCTCGAGCCGGGCCGCCGCCTGGTCGGCAATGCCGGCCTGCTGCTCACCTGCATCGAATACCTGAAGGAAGGCGAAGGCAAGAATTTCGCCATCATCGATGCCGCGATGAACGACCTGATGCGCCCGGCGCTGTACGAGGCGTGGCATGACATCGACCCGGTCGTACCGCGCCCCGGCACGACCCGCGACTATGACGTGGTCGGTCCGGTCTGCGAAACCGGCGATTTCCTCGGCCAGGCCCGCCCGCTCTGCGTACAGCCGGGCGACCTGCTGGCGGTGATGTCGGCCGGCGCCTACGGCATGGCCATGGCCTCGAACTACAACACCCGGCCGCGCGCCGTCGAAATCATGGTCGATGGCGCCCAGGTCCATGTCATCCGCCAGCGCGAAACCGTCGAACAACTCTACGCCGGCGAGCAGGTCCTGCCGGCTTGACGGGCATTCGCATCGACAAGTGGCTATGGGCTGCGCGCTTCTTCAAGACGCGCAGCCTGGCCACCGATGCGGTCGGCGGCGGCAAGATCAAGCTGAACGGCGCACCGACCAAGGCGTCGCGTGACGTCAGGATCGGCGACCGCCTGGATGTCTTCAACGGCGAAACCCGCTGGGAGGTCGTCGTCCGCGCCCTGTCGGAGAAACGCGGCCCGGCCAGCGAAGCCCGCCTGCTTTACGAGGAAACCGCGGACAGCATCGCCGCCCGCGAAGCGGAGCAGATGCGACGCAAGTTCGAGACCGAACCGGCCTCCGACATCCATGGCCGGCCGACCAAGCGCGATCGCCGGCAACTGGACCGCTTCGGCCGCTAAAGGACGAGCGCCAGGGCCAGCGGCAGGAACAGCAGCGCCGCCAGGTTGCCGATCAGCACGATGGAAGCGACACGCTGCGGCTCCTGCTTGTAGCGTTCGGCAAACAGGAAATTGAGCACGGCCGGCGGCAAGGCGCCGAACACCAGCAGCATGGCGGCGTCGCGCCCGTGCAGACCGAGCAGGGCAATCACGCCATAGGCGATGGCCATGCCCGCCAAAGGCCGCAGCAGCGCGCTGCCGACCGCCAGCTTCCACTCACCGAACGATACGTCGGTCATGCGGACGCCGAGCGAAAAGAGCAGCAACGGCACCGAGACGTCGCCCAGCATCTTGATGGCAATGACGGCCGGCTGCCAGATCGGTATCTTGAACACCGCCACCGCCAGCCCGGCAATGGCGGCAAAAACGACGGGAATGCGCCACAGCGTCAGGATTCGCGTCGTCGGATCGAGCAGGCGGGCACCGAAGGAAAAGTGCAGCGTGTTCTCGACCATGAACAGGATGACCGCCGCCGGCAAGGCCTGCTCGCCCCAGGCCAGCACGGCGAGCGGCAAGCCGATGTTGCCGGAGTTGTTGAACAGCATCGGCGGCACCAGCGTCTTCGGCTGCACGCCGCACAGGCGGGCGACCGGCCAGGCGAGCAGGCCGCAAGCCACGAGCACCAGGAAGCCGCCCAGCGCCAGGGGCGCATAAGCCGCCAGGTCGAAGGATTTGCCGGCCATCGCGGCAAAAACCAGGGCCGGCACGAAGACATCCATGTTCAGCCGGTTGGCCACTGCCATTTCGGGCTTGTGCTTGCGGCCGTAGAAATAACCGGCGGCGACGATGCCGAAGATGGGAAACAGGATCGCCAGCAGGCGGAAACTCAGGCTTTGCTCGTCCAAAAAATTTACTCGAATGAGGGGTGGCTGGCATGTCGCATTGCCGACGAAAACGGAGCCATCGGAAATCCCTCCTGGCCCCGTTCCTTCCTGTTACAGCACGTAGCGCGACAGATCCTCGTCGGCAGCGACTTCGCCGAGTTTTTCGTTAACGTAGGCCGTATCGACGCGTACCTTGTCCAGCCCGGCCTTGCCGGCGGTGAACGAGACTTCCTCAAGGAGCTTTTCCATCACCGTGTGCAGGCGGCGGGCGCCGATGTTCTCGGTCTTCTCGTTCACCTGGAAAGCGATCTCGGCCATGCGGCGTATGCCGTCGTCGGCGAATTCGATGGCGACGCCCTCGGTCTCGAGCAGCGCCTGGTACTGCTTGGTCAGGCAGGCATCGGTCTGGGTCAGGATGCACTCGAAATCGGCCACCGACAGCGAATCCAGCTCGACGCGGATGGGAAAGCGGCCCTGCAATTCCGGGATCAGGTCGGACGGCTTGGAGAGGTGGAAGGCACCGGAGGCGATGAACAGGATGTGATCGGTGCGGATCATGCCGTACTTGGTCGACACCGTCGTCCCCTCGACCAGCGGCAGCAGGTCGCGCTGCACGCCCTGGCGCGACACGTCGGCGCCTTGCGCATCGGAGCGGCTGGTCACCTTGTCGATTTCGTCGAGGAAGACGATGCCGTTCTGCTCGACCGCCCTGACCGCCTCCAGCTTGACCTCCTCGTCATTGACCAGCCTGGCCGCCTCCTCGTCGGTGAGCAGCTTGAGGGCTTCGCTGATTTTCAGCTTGCGCGACTTTTTCTTGCCGCCGCCCATGTTCTGGAACATGCCCTGGATCTGCTGGGTCAGTTCCTCCATGCCCGGCGGCGCGAAAATCTCGGCCTGCATGTTGGGCGCGGCGACCTCGATGTCGATTTCCTTGTCGTCCAGTTCGCCCTCGCGCAGCTTCTTGCGGAATTTCTGGCGGGTGGTGTTTTCGCTGCCCGCCGCCTCGGCATTCTCGGCAAAGAAACCGGGGCTGCGCGCCGGCGGCAGCAGGGCATCGAGCACCCGTTCCTCGGCGGCATCCTCGGCGCGGGCGCGCATGCCCTTCATGGCCCGTTCCCGCCCCGACTTGATGGCCATTTCGACCAGGTCGCGGATGATGGTTTCGACATCGCGGCCGACATAGCCGACCTCGGTGAATTTCGTCGCCTCGACCTTGATGAAGGGCGCATTGGCCAGGCGGGCCAGGCGGCGGGCGATTTCGGTCTTGCCGACGCCGGTCGGGCCGATCATCAGGATGTTCTTCGGCGTGATTTCCTGGCGCAGCGGCTCGGCCACCTGCGAGCGCCGCCAGCGGTTGCGCAGGGCGATGGCGACCGCCTTCTTGGCGGCATTCTGGCCGACGATGTGCTTGTCGAGTTCGGAAACGATCTCCGGCGGCGTCATGGTCGTCATTCCAGCGTCTCCAGCGTAAAATTGCGGTTGGTGTAGATGCACAGGTCGCCGGCGATCTCGAGCGACTTGGTCACGATGTCGAGCGGCGGCAGGTCGGTATTTTCGAGCAGGGCACGCGCCGCGCTCTGCGCATAGGCGCCGCCCGAACCGATGGCGACGATGCCCTGCTCCGGCTCCAGCACGTCGCCGTTGCCGGTGATGACCAGCGAGGATTCGCGGTCGGCTACCGACAGCATGGCCTCCAGCCGGCGCAAGGCGCGGTCGGAACGCCAGTCCTTGGCCAGTTCGACGGCCGAACGGACGAGATTGCCCTGGTGCTTTTCCAGCTTGGCCTCGAAACGTTCGAACAAGGTGAAGGCGTCGGCCGTGCCGCCGGCGAAACCGGCCAGGATCTGCCCCTGGTACAGGCGACGAACCTTGCGGGCGGTCGCCTTGATGACGATGTTGCCGAGGGTGACCTGGCCATCGCCGCCCATGGCGACGAGATTGCCCCGGCGCACCGACAGGATCGTCGTGCCGTGATATTGCTCCATGTTTATTCCTGAATTAAGACTTGGGAACGATGATGCGTGCCTGTTTGTTGAGGCCGACGACGGCCATCAATTCGGCAACGAGATGATTCGGACTGCGGATGACGATTTCCCGTCCGGCGGCCTTGATCGGCGCCAGGCGATTGACCAGTTGCCCGGCCGAGATGAAGTCCAGTCGGGTTACCCGCGAAAAGTCGAGGATGGGCAGGCTGTAGCGCTCGAGAACCTGGGGCAGATCCTCGAAACGACAGGCCTTGAGCTCCCCGACGAAATAATGGGCGTCGTCCGCCGGCCCCGGAGAGGCTGCCGCGGCCTTCGCCCCGGCTGGTTTGGCGGTCTCCCACGAAGGCGGCGACAGTTCGAAGGTCACGGCGTAGTCGACTGCCCGTTCCTCGAAGCGATCCTGGGTGCCATGGCGTTGCAGCAACTCCAGCAGCAGGCGCCATGCCGGCTCGTGCACCGCATCGCCGGCGACCAGACGCTCGTTCAGGCGTTCCATGAAGGCTTCGGCGCCGAGCAGGCCGACCGTCAGGGACTGCTTGCGCGCCCGCAGCAGCAGATCGGCCAGTTGCGCCGCGATTTCGTCGTCGCAGCCGATCAGCTTGGCGCAATCCACGCTGATATCGGCCTTCTGGGCGATCAGGCGGGCCAGTTCGTCGACCGGCAAGGCACTTTCGCTGGTCAGCACGCCCTGCAGGAAAACCTTGCTCACGGCCGGTCCGCCGGCAAGCGGCAGGCTCGCCGTCACCTCCTGGCTCCAGGTCGGCGGCGAGGATTCGCAGGCCTCGGCATAGTCGACACCGAGTTTTTCGAAGGCGGCGCGGTCGCCGCCGATCTGCAGCAGATCGAACAGCAGCATCCAGAAACGCTTGCCTTCCAGCCCGCGATACGAGCGCACGAAGGTCTCGAGCAAGGAGCGGGCCGCCGCGTCCTGGCCATTGGCATAGAGGACGACAACCTGCTCGACGCAGGACTGCAACGGGTCCACGTCGTGCTCGACGTCGATTCCCATCACGCTGGAATTGGTAAAGTCGCTGTCGAAGTCGTCGATACTGAAACCTTCGTCGGCCGCCGGCTCGGGCGCCGCGACAGGCGCGGGAGCGGGCGGTTTTTGCGGTGCCGCCGCCGGCGGGGAAGCGAGGGGCGCGGAGGTCGAGAATTCCAGGTCGGGCAAGGGCGCGGCCGGCGCCTTGACCGGCATCTCGACGGCCGCCTCGGCCGGTTTCGCTTCAGGCTGCGGCTCTACCGGACGCGGCCGGGCAGCAGGCCGCTCGGGCATCTTGTTGGGCTGCTTCTTGAAAAACGAAAAAACCATGACCACTCCGCATGCAGAAAGGGAGTTTTAGCACGCCGTCCGAGTTCATGCAACGATCAATCCCAGCGCCACCAGCATCATGGCCAGGATGGGTCCGAACGGCTGGTCGAGCCAAAGCGCCACGCCAAACGCGACGACATAGGCGGCCAGGCCAAGCAGCAGGGAAAGCAGCAATCCGGCACGCCAGTTCCTGGCCCGGCGGAAGGCCAGCCAGGGCGGGATGAAGACCAGCGCGAAAGCGCCCATGACCCCCAGGCTCATGGTCGCCAGTGCCAGCGCCAGCGCGGCCAGCAGGTCGAAGCCAATTTGCGTCGGCCAGGCGCGCAAGCCGCGAATCCGGAAAAAATCGGGGTAGGTGTGGGCCAGCAGCAGATGCCGGGACAGTATCCGCAAGACGCCCAGCGCGACCGGCACGCTGGCAGCGACCAGCCACAGCTGTTCGCTGCCGCTGAAATACAGCTGCCCGTCGAAGAGCGCATGCCCGAGACGCTCGGCCTGCGGCTGGTTGGCGGCGAGCAGGACGGCAACGGACCAGCCGGCGAGCAACAACACGGCATACGCCGCCCCCCCGGAAAGACGGGCGGCGAACAGCCGCTTGCCGGCGCCGGCCAGGGCCGCGGCGGCAATCCCGCCGGCGGCCGGGGGCAATCCCGCCACCAGGGCGAGCAGCGCCCCGGCGGCGGAAACATGCGAGTAGGCCAGCGCCGCCAGCCACTCGTCGCGCAAACGCAGGTAGCAGCCGAGCAGCGGCAGCAGGATCGCCAGACCCAGGCCGGTGAAGAAGGGGATCAGGAAGAGATCAGTCGCCATCGCGCGCCTCCAGCACCACCACCCGGTCGCAGGCGGCGGCGACAAACGCCGCATCGTGGCTGACCACGACGATGCCACAGCCCTCGCCCGCCCGTTCGTGCAGATGCGCCGTCAGATGGCGCACCCCGGCCGCATCGAGGTTGTTGGTCGGCTCGTCGAGCAGCACCAGGTCGGCCGGCGCATGGAGCACCGCCCACAGCGCGAGGTAGTGGCGCTGACCGCCGGACAGGCGGTCGAGGCGGATATCCACCCGATCGATCAGCCAGGGCGGCAGCCCTGCCGGCGAGGCGCCGGTCAGCCCCAGCAAATCGCGCCCCGACAACGGCAAGCCGTCGACCGGCGGCACATCCTGCGTCTGCACGGCGAGCCGGAGGCCCGCCTGCAGTTCGAGACGCCCGGAAAAGACCGAGGCCCGACCGGCGAAGGCGGCCAGCAAGGTGCTCTTGCCGACGCCGTTCGGGCCGGTCAGGCCGACGATTTCGCCGGCCTGCAGCGAAAAATCGATGGGCGACGTCGCCGGCTTGCCCCAGCCGGCCACCAGGGCCTCGGCGCGCAGCATGTCAGCGCAAGCCCTTGAGCAAGCGCTGGACCGTATCGTCGAACAGACCGAACAGATCCCTGGCCTCCGGCGTGCCGCCGACCGTATAGGGCAGCAGCACCGCCGGGATGCCCGTTTTGCCGGCGATCCACTGGCTCGCTGCCTCTTGCTGGTAGGCCGTGCGCAACACCATCCGGGCCGGGGTTGCCTGCTGCCGCGCCAGCAATGCGCCCAGATGGCCGCTGGTTGGCTCGATGCCCGGCTTCGGTTCGAGCGCGCCGACTTCCTTCATCCCCAACCAGTTCGACAGATAGACGAAAGACTGGTGATGAACCAGCACCGCCACGCCTTTCAGCGGCGCCGCCTCCTTTTCCCAACGCGCCATGGCGGCTTGCCACTTGCCGGAAAAAGCGGCAAACCCGGCCTGGTAGGCGGCCGCGTTGGCGCTATCCAGTTCGGCCATGCGCACCGCCAGCTTTTCGCCGACCTTGAGCACGTTGTGCGGATCGAGGTGGGTGTGCGGATTGCCAGCGGCATGCACGTCGCCATGCGCGCGGTCGAGCACGGCCGGAACCTCGAGGCGATTGACGAAGGCCGCTGCCTCGAAGTAACCCGGCCGTCCCGGCTGGATGGCCGGATTGCCGGAATCGCGCAGGACCAGCGGCAACCAGCCGACCTCCAGGTCGGCGCCGGCGGCGACGACCAGACCGGCCTGCCGGGCCTGCGCCAGCAAGGACGGCTTGGCCTCGATGCGGTGCGGGTCCTGGAAGGCATGGGTCGCGGTGTACAACTTCACCTTGTCACCGCCGATTTCCTTGGCCAGCGCGCCCCACTCGGGCACCGTGGCGAATACCTTGAGGTCGGCCCGGGCGGACAAGCCCGTCGCCAGCAGCAACAGGCCAATGGCTAGATATTTCATGGTGCCGCCTCCTAGAACTTGTGAGCGCCGTGGGCACCCAGGCTCATGATGTACTGCACGGTGACCTGGTTGTCGGTGATGCCGAGCATCGATTTATCCTGCGCGAATTGCAAGCGGACGCGCGAGAACTCGCTCCAGCTGTAATCGACCATCGCCGTCGCCTTTTTCGGGCGGTAATCGGCCACCGCCAGATTGGCCGCATTGGCGCCGAAATCGCGATGGCCGCTGTCGAGCTGCTCATAACGCAGGCCGGCGCGCCAGTTCGGCGTGAATTGATAGACGCTCTGCGCGTACCAGCCGGACTGCCGGGTGCGGTACAGGCTGTTCACACCGCCGGTGCAGGCGCCGGGACTGGCCGAATCGGCATCCTCGCACGAGAAGTCGCCCTTTTCGTGGCGATTGAAATACTCGGCCTGGAACTTGAAGTTCTGGTATTTCGGATTGCCGTTCGGCGCCCATTTCCAGACGAAATCGGCCAGCCAGGTCCGCGAATCGCCGGTGAACTTGCCCAGCGCCTCGACGCCGCCGACATCCTCGAAATGCCCTTCGCGCGCCTTGGCCTGGGTCGTCAGGTACGAAACGCCGGCGCGCCAGTTGTTCGACACCCCGACATCGCCGCCCACGTGCGCGAAGGCCGAAACCGCCCCGCTGCCATTCTTGTTGCGGTCCGTTCCGGGGAAACTGGCGCCGCGCCCGGCTTCGGCACCGATCTCGACGAAGGTTTCGGTCGGCGCCAGCCACTTGAACTGCACGCCGTCCTGCACGTAACTCGCCTCCGGGCCGAACATCGCCTGGTACATCAGCGGCGCGTCGGCAAAATCCCACATGTGCGGATGCTGCTCGTTGAGATAGCCGATGCCGGAACGGAAACGCCCGCCCTTCAGGCCGATGCCGTGACCCAGGCCAAGCGACTGGAACCACGCCTCCTCGACCTCGGCCTGGCCATCGACCATGGCGATGATGGCCTGGCCCCGCCAGTAGGGATCGATGTTGGCCGCCAGCACCAGTTCGGTATGGTCGACCGAGAAACCGCGCTTGCTGATCCCGGGAATGGCGCCCTCGCCATGATCGTGGCCGCCGGCCGGATAGAAACCGGTGATGCCGCGCTCCGCGACGTCCTTCATGCTCTTGTACTGCCCCTGCAGGATCAACGACACCTCGGGATTGAAACCGCTGGCCGCCGGGGTCGCCGGCTGGCGGGCCTCGCTCGCGGCGGACGGTGCCGCGGCAGGCTGCACGCTCGCCTTCGATTCGGCTTGCGCCAACTTCTTTTCCAGCGTCGCGATACGCTGTTCGTAGCTTTTCTTCATCTCGTCGATCTGTGCGCGAATGGCGGCCAGATCGGCGTTATCGGCGGCCTGGGCCGCTCCGGCGGCGGCCAGCATGGCAGCCATGGCAATGGTTTTTTGCATGGAAAACTCCTGAAAATGCATGACGACAGACCGCGCGCTCGGCAGCGGTCTTCGGAAATGACATACGAACCGGTGGAAACCGGTTTTTTCAGGCGTTGGGTGGGCCGCGCTGGCAGGCGATCGGCGCCGGGAAACTCGCTCGGCCGTGGGCCGCTTGCGTTTCCGGCACCAACGGGTGGGCCACCACCGGTGGCAGAGTCGCCACGGACGGCAGGGCGATACCGAGATCGTGCGCGGTCAGGCACAGCTGGCAGGCGTGCGTCGGCAGGGCATCGTCGTTCCCTGCCGCATGCTCGATGGCATGCGCCCCCGCCAGCAACTGGGCGAAGACGAGAACGGCAACAAGAAGGAGATGACGCAGCGGATTCACGACGACAGTTTAATCGACCTGGACGAGCAGGCCCTTGAGATATTCGCCTTCCGGGAAGTTCAATGCCACCGGGTGATCGGCCGTGCCCGACAGGCGGCGGACGATGCGCGCCTCGCGCCCGGCATCGAGCGCCGCACCGGCGACGATCTTCTGGAACAGTTCCAGCCCGATGCCGCCCGAGCACGAGTAGGTCATCAGCAGGCCGCCCGGGCGCAGCAGCCGGAAACCGAGCAGGTTGATGTCCTTGTAGGCGCGTGCCGCGCGGTCGGCATGCGCTGCCGACGGGGCGAACTTGGGCGGATCGAGGACGATCAGGTCGAAAGTCCGCCCGGCCTTGCGGAAGTCGCGCAGCGCCTGGAAGACGTCGGCTTCCAGCCACTCGGCGCGTTCGGCCGGCAAGTGCGGATTCAGGGCCAGATTGGCCCGGGCCTGGGCCAGCGCCGGCCCCGAGGAGTCGATGGACAGCACCTGGGCCGCGCCGCCGGCCAGCGCCTGCAGCGAGAAGCCGCCGGTGTAGCAGAAGCAGTTGAGGATTTCCTTGCCGGCCGCCACGCTGCGCAGCCAGGCGCGGTTGTCGCGCTGGTCGAGGTAGAAGCCGGTCTTGTGGCCGCCGACGACATCGACGGCCAGCTGCACGCCGTTCTCGTCGATGCTCAGGCCGCCCGCCGGCGCCTCGCCGTGCAGCCAGCCGACGGTCGGCTCCAGCCCTTCCAGGCCGCGCACGTCGGAATCGGAACGCTCGTAGATGCGGGCGCAGCCGGTGGCCTTGGCCAGGCCGGCGACGATGGCCTTGCGCCACTTGTCGGCGCCGGCCGACGTGAGCTGCACCACCACCGTGTCGCCGTACTGGTCGGCGATGATGCCGGGCAACCCGTCGGATTCGGCATGGATCAGGCGCAGGCCCTGCTGCCCCTTCAGTTCCGGCAAGGCCTGGCGGCGCGCCACGGCGGCCGCGATCTTGCGCTTGAAGAAGGCGTCGTCGATCGACTCATCGGGATCGAAGGTCCAGAAACGGGCGCGAATCTGCGATTGCGGGCTGTACGCCGCGCGGCCCAGCGGCCGCAGGTTGTCGGCCAGCACTTCGACGGTATCGCCCGGCCGGGCACGGCCTTCGAGCCGTCCGACCGACCCGGCGAACAACCACGGATGATGCTGCTTGAACGCCGAACGTTCCTTACCCGGCAGAAGAATCAATTGCGCCATGTTTTCCCGACCTCAAAAGCAAGAAGCCCCGGTTACCTTGCAGCAACCGGGGCCCTGATAAGCCTGTTAACGCTTAGGCGCCCAGTGCCTTGCGGTTACGCTGATGACATTCGGCAGCGTACATGGTCTTGAACATGGTCTTGCCATCGCCCTTGAACAGGCGCTTGGTGGACTTGGAAACGCAGCGGCGTTCCAGGGAAGAACGGCGGTTACGGTTGATGGCCATGAAAACTCCTTGAATCCGGCGATTTTTCGAAACCGTCAATCATAGTGGGTAGACAAACAAACGTCAATTGAGGGTTGATTTTTCGGATGTTTTGCCCTCATTCACCGATGACCGCCGCCGCATCCGCCACCGGCACGCGCGCCGAAACGGCATTCAGGGCAATCTTGTGGATCATCTCGCTGACGCTCGCGCAACAATCGCCGAGGACAGTGACCTTGTACTTCTCCGCCGATTTCGAAATGGCCGTATGGGTGACGCAGTTCTGGGTCATCATGCCGCAGATCAGCAGTTCGTCGACGCCCAGACGGACGAGTTCCCGCTCCAGCGCCGTATTGAGAAAGCTGTCGGCGAAGGACTTGGTGACGAGAACCGCCCCCGGTGCCGCCGCCAGAATGCGCGGATGCACCTCGACCCCCGGCGTGCCGGCATTGAAGAACGGCGCAATGCCCTTGCCGGCGTCGGCGACGTGCTGGACGACGATGACCGGAATGCCCCGCGTATTCGCCCGGGCAATGGCCGATTCGACCTTGCCCAGGGTTTCCTCGGCTTGCCACAACGGGAATTTGCCATCGGAAAAATAGTCGTTCTGCAGATCGATGACGATCAGGGCGCGTTTGTTCGCAGCGGTCATGATGCTCTCCGGTATGTTTGACGAGGCTTCATTCTGGAGAAAGCGCAGGCAGGCAGGAAGTGGCCCGAATGACAATATGCGACAATATCAGGCCACACCAAGCCTGTCTGTCGTACCATGCGCCACGCCATTGCCATTGTCGCCTTCGACCGCATCAGCCCCTTCCACCTCTCGGCACCCTGCGTGGTGTTCGGCGACCCTCACCCGGGCGTGCCGCCTTTCGAGTTTGCGGTCTGCGCCCCCCAGCCGGGCCGGCTGGCGACAACCTCCGGCTTTTCCATCGTCGTCGAGCACGGCCTCGACAAGCTGCTCACGGCGGACACCGTCATCGTGCCGAGCTGGCGCGACCCGGCGGAGCAGGCTCCGGCCGCCCTGCTCGCCGCCCTCGTCGCCGCCCACGCGCGCGGCGCGCGGATCGTCGGACTCTGCCTCGGCGCCTACGTGCTGGCCCAGGCCGGACTGCTCGACGGACGCGCGGCGACGACCCACTGGGCCTATGCCGAGGATTTCGCCCAACGCCACCCTGGGGTCCGTCTCCATCCCGACGTGCTTTATCTTGAGGATGGCAATGTATTGACCTCGGCCGGCACCGCCGCCGCCATCGACTGCTGCCTGTACATGCTGCGCCAGCAACTGGGGGGAGAAATCGCCAACAGCGTGGCGCGCCGGCTGGTCGTTCCACCACATCGCCAGGGCGGGCAGGCCCAGTTCATCGCGCAACCGCTGCCGGCAAACGCCACCGACACCCGCCTCTCAGGCCTGCTCGACTGGGTGCGCGCCCACCTCGACCAGGCGCATACGCTGGACAGCCTGGCGACGCAGGCGACAATGAGCCGCCGGACCTTTACCCGTCACTTCCGCCAGATGACCGGCGCAACGGTAGGGGCCTGGCTGCTCGGCGAACGCCTGGCGCTGGCCCAGCGCCTGCTGGAATCGAGCGCCCATTCGGTGGAAGTCGTGGCGAGCCTGGCGGGATTCGGCTCGGCCGTTTCGCTGCGCCAGCATTTCCGCGCGGCCTTCGGCATCTCGCCGGTGGCGTGGCGCCGGACATTCAGGGGCGATTAACTGCCCTGTTTCGCCTTGGCCCGCGGATGGGCGGCATCGTAAACCTTGGCCAGGTGCATGAAATCGAGATGGGTATAGACCTGGGTCGAGGCGATGCTGGCGTGACCGAGCATTTCCTGCACCGCCCTCAGGTCGCCCGAGGATTGCAGGACGTGCGACGCGAAGGAGTGGCGCAGCATGTGCGGATGAACGTGGGCGGGCAAGCCGAGCAGCACGGCGCGGCGCGCCAGGCGGGATTCGACCATGCGCGGACTGATGCGGGCGCCGCGCACGCCGACGAACAGGGCCTTCTCGTCCGGCCGGGCCAGCTCACCCCGGAGCGCGCCCCAGGCGGCCAGGGCCTCCCGCGCCTTGCGGCCGACCGGCACCAGGCGCAACTTGCTGCGCTTGCCGAGGACGCGGATTTCACCGTCGCGCAGCACGTCATCCAGCACGTCGCCATTCAGGACGACCAGTTCGGCCAGACGCAGGCCGGAAGAATAGAACAGCTCGAACATCGCCAGATCGCGCGCCGCCTGCAGCGGATCGTCGTCTTCCACGGGTTCCAGTAGACGCGCCGTTTCGTCGACCGACAAGGCCTTGGGCAGCAGGCGGGGAGATTTCGGCGGACGGATGCCTTCGCAGGGATTGGCCGGCACCATGCCGCGCTCGCCGAGCCAGCGGAAAAAGCCTCTCCAGGCCGAGAGCAGGCGGGCCAGCGAGCGGCCGGCCAGGCCCTGGGCGTGCAATTGGGCGACAAAACGGCGGACATGATGCACCTGCACGCCGGCCAGCGGAATATCGCCGGCGGCGGCCAGCAGCTTGCCGAGGTCGCGCCGGTAATTCGCCAGGGTGTGCGGCGACATCCGGCGCTGGTCCGAGAGTTCGGCCAGCCAGGCGTCGACCGCCGCAACGGGGCTCACAACACGCTCTTGGTCACCCGGGCGAGAGCTGCGGAAACCATCTCGCCGAGGCGTTCGAGATAGAGGGTACCCATGTCGGTATAGAAGCGCTGCATGTCTTCGCTGCCGAGCGCGATCATGCCGATGGTGCCACCTCCGTTGCGCAGGGCGATCAGCGCCTGCGAGCGGATATGGGAAGCATGCTCGCCAAACCACGAGGCGGTGCCGAAACCGGCCGTCGAACCGCAGTACGGGCGAGCCAGGGTTTCGGCGAAAACCTGCAGTTCCTCACTGACCGCCGCGAACTCGGGCAGGTCCTCGATGCCTTCCGGCTTGTCCCACAGACGCAGGGCGACGTGCGGCACGGAAAAGTCGTCGCGCAGGTGGAAATTTAGCAGATGGATGACCGCCTGGAAGGTTTCGGCGGCGACCAGCGCCACGGCCAGGCGATGCACCTTTTCGCTGATCGCATCGTTTTCCTCGCCGAAGGCGATCAGTTCGGCCAGCTTGCTTTCGGTCGCCCGGTTCTTTTCGCGCAGCGTCAGCATCTGGCGCTCGGCCAGCGACACGGCGCGGCCGCCGTGCGGATGCGGCACGAAGATCTGCGCCATCAGGTCGGCGTACTGCTCGAAAAAGCTCGGGTTGTTCTTCAGGTAGTCCGCAATTTCCTCGGGGAACATGGCGCTCATAATTCGATTTCTCCAGTGAATACGGTGACCGCCGGGCCGGTCATCAGGACCGGTCGGCTGGGGCCGCCCCAGGCGATGCTCAGGTCGCCGCCACGGGTCGTCACGCGCACCGGCGAGTCGAGCAGGCCGCGGCGGATGCCGGCGACCGCGGCGGCGCAGGCGCCGGTGCCGCAGGCCATGGTTTCGCCCGAGCCGCGCTCGTAGACGCGCAACTTGATGGCATGGCGGTCGACGATCTGCATGAAGCCGGCGTTGACCCGCTTGGGGAAACGCTCGTGACGCTCGATCAAGGGGCCGTGCCGGCCGACCGGGTGGGTATCGACGTTGTCGACCACCTGCACGGCATGCGGGTTGCCCATCGAGACGACGCTGGTTTCCAGCGTTTCGTCGGCCACGTCGAGCAGGTGAATGATCACGTCGTCGTCGGCCATGAACGGAATCTCGGCCGGCAGGAACCGCGGCTCGCCCATGTCGACGGTGACGTTGCCGTCGGCTTCGAGGCGCGGCTCGATGATGCCCTTCAGGGTTTCGACGCGAATCTGGCGCTTTTCGGTCAGCCCCTCGTCGTGCACGAAACGCACGAAGCAGCGCGCGCCGTTGCCGCACTGCTCGACTTCGCCGCCGTCGGCATTGAAGATGCGGTAGCGGAAGTCGATGCCATCCTGCGCCGTTTTTTCGACCAGCAGAATCTGGTCGCAGCCGACGCCGAAATGGCGGTCGGCCAGGTAAACCAGTTGTTCCGGACTCAGGGAAAGCTGTTGGCGCACGCCGTCGAGGACCACGAAATCGTTGCCCAGACCGTGCATCTTGGAGAATTTGAGTTTCACGTGCCGCTCCGCTGAATGATCCTGAAAATCATAGCAGACACAGCACGTTGCCCAAAATTCTTAAAGCTTCTTCTCCATCACGTAATCGTCCATCACGTAGCCGTGGCCAATGTCGTCCACGGTGACTTCGCGAACGACGAAACCGTATTTCTTGTACGAGTCGATGGCATTCACGTTGCGCTTGTTCACCTGCAGGATGACGCAAGGATAGCCTTCGCGCTTCGCCCGCAGCGCCACGTTGGCGATCAGCTGGCCGCCGACGCCGCGCCGCTGGACGTCCGGATGGATGTAGAGCTTGTCGAGCTTGAATTCGCCCTTGTAGATTTCGCTGAAGGCGAAGCCGATGCGCCGGCCGTCGACGAAAGCCTGGTCCAGCCACTTGTGCAGGTCTTCCAGATCGTCGTACAGGCGCTCGTGGCCGTAGCGCTGCTCGAGCATGAAGTCGATCTGTTCCTGGGTGATGATGCCGGGATAGGTAGCCTGCCAGATTTCGCGGGCCAGCGCCGCAATCGCCGGCACATCGGGCGGCGTCACGGGACGGATTTCGACGTTCAGGTTGCTGTTCATTTATAAAACCTCTGTTCTCCGGGTGGCCGGGTCTTGAAGCGCTTGTGCAACCAGAAATACTGCTCCGGCATGCGCAGTACCTGGCTTTCGATAAACTGGTTCATGAATTCGGTATCGGCCTCGACGCTGTCGCCGGGGAAGTTCTCCCAGGGCGGCATGACTTCGACCTCGTAGCCGTCCTCGACCTGGCGCGTGATGCAGGCCACCACCCGCGCGCCGGTCAGGCGCACCAGGCGGGACAGCGCCGGGATGGTCGCAGCCGGCACACCGAAGAAGGGGACGAAGATCGACTCCTTCGGGCCGAAATCCATGTCCGGCAGGTAATAGAACGGGTGTCCCTCCTTCATGGCCTTGACGATCTTGCGCATGCCGTCCTGCCGCGACAACAGCACAGCCGGATTGAAGCGCATCCGTCCATCATAAAGCAGCCGGTTGAGCACCGGATTTTTCTGGTTCGAGAACACGCTGCAGCCGACCACATACATCGAGATTCGCGTCGCGCCGGCATCGAGCCCGACGAAGTGCGGCGACAACAAAATCACCGGCCGGCCCTCGGGGTCGGTCAGATGCTCGGTACCGCGGATACGGATGATGCGCTCCAGGCGTTCCCTGGAAGCCCACCAGCCCAGGGTGCGGTCGAGCACGGCCTGGGCGAAAGCCACGAAATGCCGGCGCGCCAGGGCTTCGCGCTCGGCTTCGGTTTTCTCCGGAAAACACAGGCGCAGGTTGGTCAGCGCCACCTTGCGCCGCTCGCGGCCCAAAGCGTAGAGCAGGCGCCCCAGGCCCCGGCCGAGCGCCCGCAGGAGGGGCAATGGCAACCAGTGCAACAGCCACAGGAAGCCAACAAGGATGTAGGTAAAGAAGACTTTCAAGAATCACTCCGCCGGCGGCGCTTCGGCGCCCCCCGGCCGTTTGTAGCGGTTGTAGCCCCACAGGTATTGGCTCGGACACTGGCGGATCAGGGCCTCGATCTCGTGGTTGATCTGCTGCGCCCGCTCAATGGTCGGACCACTCAAGGGCGCGCTCGGCTGTGCGAAATGGATGCGGAAACCGCGCCCCCCGGGCAGGCGCTCCCCCCAGGTGAGCAGCGAAACGGCATCGGTCTCGGTCAGGCGGGCGGCCAGCGTCATGGTGTAGGCGTAGCGCCCGAAAAACTTCAGCCACACGCCCTCGCCGGTCTTCGGAGCCTGATCGGGCAACATGCCGACCATCTGCCCCTTCTTCAGCGCCTTGATCAGCGCCCGCACGCCGGACAGGTCGGCCGGTGCCAGGTGCAGGTGCTCGCGCTTGCGGCCCATCAGGATCAAGTCATTCGCGGCAGCCGACTTGGGCTCACGATAGAGCACGGTGATATCGCCAAAGGACGAAAGATACTGGGCGGTGATTTCGAAGCAGCCGAGGTGCGGGGTCAGGAAAACGATGCCCTTGCCGGCCTGGCGCGCCGCCTCGACCAGTTCCCAGCCGACCACCTCGGCAACCAGCGGCACGGCCTCGTCGAGCGGACGCATCCAGATGCGCGACAGCTCGACCATCTGCTTGCCGGTTTCGGCAGCGACGGCGCCGCGAATGCTGGGATCGATGCCGGCCTGTGCCAGGTTCTCCTGCACATGCCGACGATAGGTCGGCGACAGCCAGTAGATCAGCCGGCCGAGCAGCCCGCCAAGGGCATGCAACACGCACAACGGGAGCAGGGAAAGGAGGCGAAAGAGAAAAACCATGAAACCCCGGGGGTTGATTCCCCCTGAGAAAAGGTTACCATTATCCAATCGCCGAGTTAAAGAGACAACTTGCGGGGCGATTCACAAATTCTGCTAAAGCGTCGCCCGCTCGTGGTCCAAGGCAGGTAACGCCGGACTGAAGGACCACTGGAGCATTTCATGAGCGATTACCTCTTCACCTCGGAATCTGTCGGCGAAGGCCATCCCGACAAGGTTGCCGACCAGATTTCCGACGCCATCCTCGACGCCATCCTGGCCCAGGACAAGCATTCCCGCGTCGCCGCCGAAACTCTGTGCAACACCGGCCTGGTCGTGCTGGCCGGTGAAATCACCACCTCCGCCAACGTCGACTACATCCAGGTCGCCCGCGACACCATCAAGCGCATCGGCTACGACAACACCGACTACGGCATCGACTACAAGGGCTGCGCCGTGCTCGTCGCCTACGACAAGCAGAGCCCGGACATCGCCCAGGGCGTCAATGCCGCCTACGACGACAACCTCGGCCAGGGCGCCGGCGACCAGGGCCTGATGTTCGGCTACGCCTGCGACGAAACTCCGTCGCTGATGCCGCTGCCGATCTACCTGTCGCACCGCATGGTCGAGCGCCAGGCCATGCTGCGCAAGGACGGCCGCCTGCCGTGGGCCCGCCCCGACGCCAAGTCGCAGGTCACCATCCGCTACGTCGATGGCAAGCCGCACTCCATCGACACCGTCGTGCTGTCCACCCAGCATTCGCCGGATATCAGCCTGGAAGACCTGCGCGAAGCGACCATCGAACAGATCATCAAGCCGGTGCTGCCGAAGGAGCTGATCAAGGGCGACATCAAGTTCCTGGTCAACCCGACCGGCCGCTTCGTCGTCGGCGGCCCGCAGGGCGACTGCGGCCTGACCGGCCGCAAGATCATCGTCGACACCTACGGCGGGGCCGCCCCGCACGGCGGCGGCGCCTTCTCCGGCAAGGATCCGTCCAAGGTCGACCGTTCCGCCGCCTACGCCACCCGCTACGTCGCCAAGAACATCGTCGCCGCCGGCCTCGCCTCGCGCTGCCTGGTGCAGGTTTCCTACGCCATCGGCGTCGCCGAGCCGACCTCGATCATGGTCGAGACCTACGGCACCGGCAAGGTCAGCAACGAGACCCTGACCGCGCTGGTCCGCAAGCACTTCGACCTGCGTCCGAAGGGCATCGTCAACATGCTCGACCTGCTGCGCCCGATCTACCAGAAGACCGCCGCCTACGGCCACTTCGGCCGCGACGAACCGGAATTCACCTGGGAGGCCACCGACCGCGCCAACCTGCTGCGCTCGGATGCCGGCCTGTAAGACAACAGCTTTGTGAAGTTTTGCAAGAGGGGAGCCCATGCGGCTCCCTTTTTCGTTAAAATCATCAAATATGTTGAAGAAAATCCCTGTCGAACGACTGGTGCTGGGCATGCACCTGCAGGCCTTTTGCGGCGCCTGGCTGGACCACCCGTTCTGGCGGACCCGGTTCGTCCTGACCGACCCCAACGATCTGATCCTCATCGTGGAAAGCCCGATCAAGGAGGTCTGGATCGACGTTGCCAAGGGTATCGACGTCGTCGCCGACGCGGGCGAAGAGACGAGCGGGATTGTCAGCGCCGAGGTCATCCCGGTCGAGCAACCCGTCGTCCAGGAAAAAGCCTCGTTCAGCGATGAGGTCAAGCGCGCCTCCCGGATTGTCGCCAAGGGCAAGGAGGCCGTCGTTTCGATGTTCCAGGAAGCCCGCATGGGCAAGGCCATCGAAGCCGACGCGGTCGCCCCGCTGGTCGAGGAGATCTCGAATTCCGTAATGCGCAACCCGGGCGCCCTGATCAGCCTGGCCCGCCTGAAGACTGCGGACGACTACACCTTCATGCACTCGGTCGCCGTCTGCGCCCTGATGATTGCGCTGGCCCGCCAGCTCGACCTCGACGAACGGCAGGTCAAGGAGGCCGGCATGGCCGGCCTGCTGCACGACCTGGGCAAGGCGATGATTCCGCTCGACGTCCTCAACAAGCCGGGCAAGCTGACCGACGCCGAGTTCGACCTGGTCAAGACCCACCCCGAAGAAGGCTACAAACTGCTGCTCGAAGGCCAGGGGGTCAGCGACATCACCAAGGACGTGTGCCTGCATCACCACGAAAAGATCGACGGCAGCGGCTACCCCAAGGGCCTGACCGGCGAGACGATGAGCCTGTTCGCCAAGATGGGCGCCGTCTGCGATGTTTACGACGCGGTCACCTCCAACCGCCCCTACAAGGCGGGCTGGGATCCGGCCGAATCGATCAAGCGCATGGCCGAGTGGAAGGGGCACTTCGATCCCACCGTCTTCCAGGCATTCGTCAAGAGCCTGGGCATTTACCCGATCGGCTCGCTGGTCAAGCTGGCCTCGGGCAAGCTGGGCGTCGTCATCGAGCAGGGCGAGCAGTCGCTGCTCAAGCCCAGGGTCAAGGTCTTTTTCTCGACCAAGTCGCAAGCCTACATCAAGCCGGAAATCGTCGACTTGGCCCGCAGCCCGGAAAAGATCGCCGGCCGCGAAGATGCCGCCAAGTGGGGCATCAAGGATATCGACCAATACTGGGCCGGCGACAAAGGCTGAATTCCGGCCCGAAAACGGTTTATAATCCGCAACCTACCGAGGGGCGCTGCAGGAACGAGGCAAACACCATCGTTCCCAGGCTCGGTTTAAAACGGCGCTCACTGATCAACCCTGCCGGGCGCAGGGGGCCGCCGGTGAGCAACAACGCCGCACCTCCCCTCCCCGTCACAGTTATTTAGGAGCTTACTGTGGCTGAATTCAAAGACTACGTCATCGCCGATCTTTCCCTTGCCGACTGGGGTCGCAAGGAAATCCTCATTGCCGAAACCGAAATGCCGGGCCTGATGGCCATCCGCGAGGAATTCGCCAAGACCCAGCCGCTCAAGGGCGCGCGCATCACCGGTTCGCTGCACATGACCATCCAGACCGCCGTGCTGATCGAGACGCTGACTGCGCTCGGCGCCGAAGTCCGCTGGGCCTCGTGCAACATCTTCTCGACCCAGGACCACGCTGCCGCCGCCATCGCCGCGCAGAACATCCCGGTCTTCGCCGTCAAGGGCGAAACCCTGGTCGATTACTGGGATTACACCCACCGCATCTTCGAATGGGCCGACGGCGGCTATTCGAACATGATCCTCGACGACGGCGGCGATGCCACCCTGCTGCTGCACCTCGGCGCCCGTGCCGAGAAGAACATCGAGCTGCTGGCCAAGCCGGGCTCCGAGGAAGAAACCATCCTCTTCGCCGCCATCAAGGCCAAGCTGGCCGTCGATCCGACCTGGTACTCCGTGCGCCTGGCCCAGATCAAGGGCGTCACCGAGGAAACCACGACCGGCGTCCATCGCCTGTACCAGATGCACCAGCGCGGCGAACTCAAGTTCCCGGGCATCAACGTCAACGACTCGGTGACCAAGTCCAAGTTCGACAACCTGTACGGCTGCCGCGAATCCCTGGTCGACGGCATTAAGCGCGCCACCGACGTCATGATCGCCGGCAAGATCGCCGTCATCGCCGGCTACGGCGACGTGGGCAAGGGTTCCGCCCAGGCCATGCGCGCCCTGTCCGCACAAGTCTGGGTCACCGAAATCGACCCGATCTGCGCCCTGCAGGCCGCCATGGAAGGCTACCGCGTCGTCACCATGGAATACGCCGCCGACAAGGCCGACATCTTCGTCACCACCACCGGCAACTTCCACGTTATCACCCATGACCACATGGTGAAGATGAAGAACAACGCCATCGTCTGCAACATCGGTCACTTCGACAACGAAATCGACGTCGCGTCGATCGAGAAGTACCAGTGGGAAGAGATCAAGCCGCAGGTCGACCACGTCATCTTCCCGGACGGCAAGCGCATCATCCTGCTCGCCAAGGGCCGCCTGGTGAACCTCGGCTGCGGCACGGGCCATCCGTCCTACGTGATGTCCTCGTCCTTCGCCAACCAGACCATCGCCCAGATCGAGCTGTGGACGGAAGCGGTCAAGGGTTCCAACAAGTACCCGGTCGGCGTCTACACCCTGCCCAAGCACCTCGACGAGAAGGTCGCCCGCCTGCAGCTGAAGACGCTCAATGCGCAACTGTCCGAGCTGACCGACGAGCAGGCCGCCTACATCAGCGTCCCGAAGGAAGGCCCGTACAAGGCCGACCACTACCGGTACTGAGAGTCGCTAGTCGGTAGTTGCCAGTCATTCGCGGGGAAAACCAAGCCCCCGCTTTTGCTAACAACCACCGACTACTGACCAACAACTCGCCATGAGCATGAACTCCTTCCACGCGCGGCAGAAAAAGCCGCGGCCGGCACGCGAGCCGTCGTACGAACGACCGGCTGGCGTGTCGCGGGCGGATGCCCTGCTCGTCGCCCAGAAGCTGGCCCCTTCGCGCACGGCGGCCCAGTCACTGATCAAGGAAGGACGCGTCAGCTGGGCAGGCGGCCCGATCGGCAAGCCGGCCATGGATTTGCCGGACGACACGCCGCTGATCGTCGCCGCCGACCCGGATGGCCATTTCGTTTCGCGCGGCGGGCAGAAGCTGGCCGGTGCCCTGGCGCGGACCGGCATCGCCGTCGGCGGCAAGGTTTGCCTCGACGTCGGCCAATCGACCGGCGGCTTCACCGACTGCCTGCTGCAAACCGGCGCCCGGCATGTCGTCGGCGTCGATGTCGGCCACGATCAGTTGCATGCGAACCTGCGCGCCGATCCGGCGATCACCGCCATCGAAGGGGTCAATTGCCGCAGCTTGAGCGCCGCCGATCTCGGCCAGGCGTTTCCGGCCAACGGTTTCGACCTGATCGTCGGCGACGTTTCCTTCATTTCGCTGACGCTGATCCTGCCGCAACTGCCCGCCCTGCTGGCAGCGCAAGGCGACATGCTGCTGCTGGTCAAGCCGCAGTTCGAAGTCGGCCCGGCCAACATCGGCAAGGGCGGTATCGTCCGCGACACCGCCCTTTACGTCGACGTCGAACGCAAGCTGCGGGACTGCGCCCGCATCCTCGGCCTGACCGTCCGCGCCTGGCTGGACAGCCCGATTACCGGCGGTGACGGCAACCGCGAATTCTTCATCTGGTTGAACAAATGAATACAGAAATCTCCATCGAGTTTTTCCCGCCGCAAACGCCGGAAGGCGTCGACAAGCTGCGCACCGTCCGTGCCAAGCTGGCCGAACTGAAGCCGAGTTTCTTTTCGGTCACCTTCGGCGCCGGCGGCTCGACCCGCGAACGCACCTTCGCCGTGGTCAAGGAAATCGCCACCGAAGGCTTCGACGCCGCCCCGCACCTGTCGTGCATCGGCTCGACGCGCGAATCGATCCGCGACATCCTCGCCGACTACAAGGCGGCCGGCATCCGCCGCATCGTCGCCCTGCGCGGCGACCTGCCCTCGGGCATGGCCGAGACCGGGGAATTCCGCTACGCCAACGAACTGGTCGAATTCATCCGGGCCGAAACCGGCGACCATTTCAGCCTCGAGGTCGCCGCCTACCCGGAATGGCACCCGCAGGCGCGCAGCCCGAAGGACGATCTCGAGGCCTTCGCGCGCAAGGTCAAGGCCGGCGCCAATTCGGCCATCACCCAGTATTTCTTCAACGCCGACGCCTACTTCAGCTTTGTCGACGAAGCCCGGGCGCTGGGCGTCGACGTACCCATCGTCCCCGGCATCATGCCCATCGTCGGCTTCACCAAGCTGGCCCGTTTCTCCGATGCCTGCGGCGCCGAAATCCCGCGCTGGATGCGCAGGAAATTCGAGAGCTATGGCGACGATGCCGACGCTATCCGCGCCTTCGGCCTCGATGTCGTCACCGAACTGTGCGAACGCCTGCTCAAGGGCGGTGCCCCCGGCCTGCACTTCTATTCCATGAACCAGTCGGCGCTGACCACTGAAATCTGCCGCCGCCTCGGCTGATCCGGACGACAGACAAAGCAAGCCCGCGCCTGGTGCGCGGGCTTTTTTGCGCCTCGAAAAATCAGGCGGCTTGCGTCACGATCACGTTCTGCGCCGGCATCGGTGCCGGGAATCCGGCTTCGGCCAGCGCCTCGCGGATCACCCGGTTGGTATCGAAATACACCTGCCAGTAGTGGTCGTTGTGGCAGTACGGGCGCACCGCCAGCACCGGCCCGACCAAGGTGAAATCGAGGATCTCGACATCGATCTTGGGCTCGGCCAGAACATTGGGAATGGCGGCGATCCTGTCGCGCAGCAGGGCCATCGCGGCCTGATGATCGGCCGCGCCGGCCAGCTGGCATTTCAGATCGACCCGGCGGAACGGGTTGTGGGTGAAGTTCTGGATGTTGTCGCCGAATATCTTGTTGTTGCCGATCACGGTCGACACGTTGTCCGGCGTATTGACCGTCGTCGCGAACAGGCCGATTTCGGTCACCGTCCCCGTGAGGCCGGCCACGGTCACGAAATCACCGACCTTGAAGGGGCGCAGCACGATCAGGAAGGCGCCGGCCGCGAAATTGGCCAGCAACCCCGCCCAGGCCGCCCCGATGGCGATACCGGCACCGGCGATCAAGGCCGCAAAGGTGGTGGTCTGGATACCGAAGTAGCCGAGGATGCCGATGACCAGCAACACGTTCAGCGTGACGGTGACGATGGACCCGACGTAGCGCAGCACCGTCGGATCGACCTTCTGTCTTTCGAGCGCGGCGCGCACCATGCCGACGGCGACGCCGATCAGCCAGCGGCCGATCACCCAAAAGGCAA
Organism: uncultured Dechloromonas sp.; assembly: GCF_945957265.1. Lineage (GTDB taxonomy): Bacteria > Pseudomonadota > Gammaproteobacteria > Burkholderiales > Rhodocyclaceae > Azonexus. The sequence continues at coordinate 8,118 of NZ_CAMFKO010000024.1, read as the reverse complement.
TGGCCGCGAGTATCTTGACCCCGACATCGGTAGCCGTTGCGACAATCAGATCCTGGTAACGGGAAATATCCTGCTCGGTCATTTCTGCTCTCCTTCCACCGTGAAAGATGCCCCGAATGGGCACCGCAAATTCTAGTTCGGCCGCCCGGAAAAAATATGCCGGGGCACATATCTTCACAAAACTCCGCTTTCCCGTTGACGCACCAAGGGGTGGTCTATATAATTCGCGCTCCCTAGGCGGGTCGGTAGCTCAGTCGGTAGAGCAGCGGACTTTTAATCCGTTGGTCGCGAGTTCGAATCTCGCCCGACCCACCAGTCGTTTTGCAGGGGATTCTGGGGCGTTAGCTCAGTTGGTAGAGCAGCGGACTCTTAATCCGTAGGTCCACAGTTCGAATCTGTGACGCCCCACCAGAATAAAAGCTCTAAGCCTCGGCCTGGTGCCGAGGCTTTTTGCTTCAGCAGTACCCGGTTCGCCCTGGCGAATCGACCACCGGACGCGGGGTGGAGCAGTTGGCAGCTCGTCGGGCTCATAACCCGAAGGTCGCAGGTTCAAGTCCTGCCCCCGCAACCACAGCATTCCAGCAAAAAGGCCAGTCGCTCGACTGGCCTTTTTCTTTGTGGTGGGTGCCGCTTTCCGCTTACTTGCGGCCGAACTTCTCGGCCAGCTGGCTCAGCTTTTCCTGCCGACGCTGCTCGGCCTTCGCTTCCGCCTCGGCCGCCTTGCGTTGCTCGGCCTGCTTCTTGAAGCGTTCCTTCAGCTGCTCGGCCGCGTGCTGGCGGTTTTCGTCGGTTACTTCCCCGGCCGGCGAGCCATCCAGGTTCAGGCGCATGCTGCCTTTTTCCATCTCCTTCAGGTAACGCGTCGAGATGGTGTGGCTACGCATCGCCATGCGCAGGGACTTCTTGCTGACCTCGGGCAACTGGGCGAAGACCTGCTTGTCGATGCCGATGGCCAGCGGGCTGAAATTGCGGAAGACATCGAAACGCGTCTGCAGGTCCTTGAGCAGGGCACGCGCATCGACGGGTTTGTCGGTGGTGGTTTCTGTGGTCATGATGAAACGGGAACGAGTCGAGGCGCGAAGGTTAGCACGAAGGCACGCATTTTCGGCCTCGAATCCGCATTCAGACGCCGTTTTTACGGAACCAGGCGAGCATCCGCTGCCAGCCATCCTCGGCTTCTTCCTTGCGGTAGCTGGGCCGGTAGTCGGCATGAAAGGCATGCGGCGCATTGTCATAGACGTGGATTTCCGACGCCTGCGCAGCCGCCCCGCCCAGCTGGAGCGCCTTCTCCATGGCCTCGACCGTTTCCAGCGGGATGCCCGCATCGAGACCGCCATACAGGCCCAGCACCGGAGCTTTCAACTGGCCGGCCAGGTCGGTCGGATGCCTGGGCGTGAAGTCGTTGGCGACCCCCACCAGACGGCCGTACCAGGCCACCCCGGCCCTGACCCCGGGGTTGTGGGCGGCATACAGCCAGGTGATGCGGCCGCCCCAGCAGAAGCCGGTAACGGCCAGCCGGCCGGTGTCCGCACCCTTGCCGGCGGCCCAGGCCACGCAGGCGTCGAGGTCGCTCAACACCTGGGCATCCGGCGTCTTGCTGGTGATCCGCGCCTGGATATCCGGAATGCTGGCGATCTGACGCGGGTCCCCCTGGCGGGCGAACAGTTCCGGGGCAATCGCGCAGTAGCCCAAGCTGGCGAAACGGCGGCAGACGTCGCGGATATATTCGTGCGCACCGAATATCTCGGAAACCACCAGCACGACAGGCGGTTTTTTCAGCCCCACCGGAACGGCGCGGTAGGCCACCATGTCGCCATCCTTCACCGGCACCTTGATTTCGCCGGCGACCAGGCCCGTCTCGTCGGTCTTGATCGCCGTTTGCGCCAAGACCGACTGGGTGGCCAGCGCAAATCCGGCGCCCAGCGACGTGACGATAAAGCTTCGGCGATCGAAGGATTGTGCCGGCACAAGACTGTCCAACTCGGATTCGGTTTCCATGGCTTGCCTTTTCAGTGGGTTACATCAAGACGATGTCGTACTGCTCCGGGGAATAACTCGGCTCGGACTGCAGGGAAACGGCCTTGCCGATGAAGTCGGAAAGCATGGCCAGCGATTGCGACTCCTCGTCGAGGAAGAGATCGACGACCTCCGGGCCGGCCAGGATGCGGTACTCGCGGGCATTGAACTGCCGCGCCTCGCGCAGCAACTCGCGCAGGATCTCGTAGGCCACCGTGCGCGCCGTCTTGACCTCGCCGCGCCCGCCGCAGGTCGGGCAGGACATGCACAACACATGGGCCAGCGACTCGCGGGTGCGCTTGCGGGTCATCTCGACCAGGCCGAGCGCCGTGAACCCGTTGACCGTCAGCCGGGTGTGGTCGCGGGCCAGCGCCTTGTTGAACTCGTCGAGCACGGCTTTCTTGTGCTCCTCGTTCTCCATGTCGATGAAGTCGACGATGATGATGCCGCCGAGATTGCGCAGCCGGAGCTGGCGGGCGATGGTGACCGCCGCCTCCAGGTTGGTCTTGAAGATGGTGTCGTCGAAATTGCGCACGCCGACGAAGCCGCCGGTATTGACGTCGATGGTGGTCATCGCCTCGGTCTGGTCGATGATCAGGTAGCCGCCCGACTTCAGGTCGACGCGGCGCGCCAGCGCCTTCTGGATTTCCTCCTCGACCCCGTGCAGGTCGAACAGCGGGCGCTGGCCGGTGTAATGCTCGAGCAGCGACTGCACCGCCGGCGTGTATTCCTCGGCGAAAGTGGTCAGTTTCTGGAAGTTTTCGCGCGAGTCGATAAAGATGCGGGTGGTTTCGGGATTGACGAAATCCCGCAGGACGCGCTGCCCCAGCGACAACTCCTGATAAAGCAGCGACGGCGGCGCCGAAATGCGCGCCCGGTCGCGAATGTCCGCCCAGGTCTTCTTGAGGTACGCGATATCGGTCGCGAACTCGGCCTCGCTGGCGTTCTCGGCCATGGTCCGCACGATGAAGCCGCCCTTCTCGTCCGCCGGCATCAGCCGGGTCAGCTTGTCGCGCAAGGCCTCGCGCTCGGCCTCGGACTCGATGCGCTGGGAGATGCCGATATGTTTTTCCTGCGGCAGGTAGACCAGCATGCGGCCGGCAATGGAAATCTGCGTGGACAGTCGGGCGCCCTTGGTGCCGATCGGGTCCTTGATCACCTGCACGACGATGCTTTGCCCTTCGGCCAGGATGCGCTCGATCGGCCGCTCGGTCGCCGTCTCGCGCGGCTGCCAGATATCGGCGACATGCAGGAAGGCGGTGCGCTCGAGGCCGATCTCGACGAAGGCCGACTGCATCCCCGGCAAGATGCGCACAACGCGGCCCAGATAGACGTTGCCGACCAGCCCGCGGCTCGCCGTGCGCTCGATGTGCAACTCCTGCACAACCCCTTGTTGCATAACGGCAACGCGTGTTTCCTGCGGCGTGAAATTGATCAGGATTTCTTCGGTCATACGCTCTACAATTCGCGGTTTTTTCTGGATTCTACTATGCGCAAGGCGCCCGAACTTCTCGCTCCCGCCGGCTCGCTCGACATGATGCGCACCGCCTTCGATTTTGGCGCCGACGCAATCTATGCCGGCCAGCCGCGCTACAGCCTGCGCGTCCGCAACAACGAGTTCGGCACGCTGGAAAAGCTGGGCGACGGCATCGCCGAGGCGCATGCGCGCGGCAAGCAGTTCTTCGTCGTCAGCAACATCTTCCCGCACAACGCCAAGCTGACCACCTACCTCGCCGACATGGCGCCGGTCGTCGCCCTCAAGCCGGACGCCCTGATCATGTCCGACCCCGGGCTGATCGACATGGTACGCGAGGCATGGCCCGAACAGGCGATCCATTTGTCGGTACAGTCGAACACCGTCAACTGGGCGGCCGTCCGTTTCTGGAAGAAGCTGGGGCTGACCCGCATCATCCTGTCGCGCGAGCTGTCGCTCGACGAAGTGGCCGAAATCCGCCAGCAATGCCCGGACATCGAGCTCGAAGTCTTCGTCCATGGCGCGCTGTGCATCGCCTACTCCGGCCGCTGCCTGCTCTCCGGCTACTTCAACCACCGCGACCCCAACCAGGGCACCTGCACCAATTCCTGCCGCTGGGACTACAAGGTCCATCAGCCGGCCGAACAGCCCGTGCAGTTCATGGATCGCGACGCGGAAATCCTGCTCGAGGAAAAGCAGCGCCCGGGCGAGTTGATGCCCATCGAGGAAGACGAGCACGGCACCTACATCATGAACTCGAAGGACCTGCGCGCCATCGAACACGTGCATCGCCTGGCCGAGATCGGCATCGACTCGCTGAAGATCGAGGGCCGCACCAAGAGCCCCTACTACGTCGCCCGCACCTGCCAGGCCTATCGCCAGGCCATCGACGACGCGGTCGCCGGCCGCCCCTTCGACGCCAGCCTGCTCGGCGAGCTGGAGAACCTGGCCAACCGCGGCTATACCGACGGTTTCTACCAGCGCCACCACGATGCCGACTACCAGAACTACCTGCGCGGCCATTCCGAGTCGGACAAGAGCCAGTACGTCGGCGATGCGGTAGCCTTCGACACGGCCCGCGGCCTGATGGAAATCGCCGTCAAGAACCGCTTCGCGCTGGGCGACGACGTGGAGTGCGTCCATCCCGGCGGCAACTATCGCCAGCGCCTGAGCCGGATGGAAAACAAGGACGGCCAGCCGGTGTCCGTCGCCCCCGGCAGCGGCCACCGCGTATGGGTCGATTTGCCGGCGCTGTACACCGATTCGTTCCTTGCGCGTTTTATGTAATAAAGTCCATACAAATCAACATCAAACCACTTTGTGCACCGCAACAACAAGGTGTAATATTCGCGTCATGAGCCAGAACCAGAACCGCATGCCCCTGATCGATGCCCTGAAGGCGGTCGCGGCATTGCTCGTGCTGATGAACCATTTCTCGTCCTACGGCCCGCTGGCCGAGGCCGCGCGCGACTATTTCCCGGTCGTTTTCAACTGGTTCTTTGAGTACGGCCGCATGGCGGTGCAGGTCTTCCTGGTCATCGCCGGCTTCCTCGCGGCGCGCGGCCTGTCGGCCCACGGGCAGGCGCTCTCCGGATCGCCGCTGCCGCTGATCTGGAAGCGCTACCTGCGCCTGGCCGTGCCCTACCTCGCGGCCATCGGCCTCGCCATCATCGCCGCGGCCATCGCCGACCGCTGGATGGAAGACGACGCGATTCCGGCGCGCGCCACCTTCCTGCAATGGCTGGCCCACGCCGCCCTGCTGCACGGCCTGCTTGGCTTCGACGCCCTGTCGGCCGGCGTCTGGTACATCGCCATCGATTTCCAGCTGTTCGCACTGATGGCCATCCTGCTGTGGTCGGGTCGCGTCCGCATCGTCGCGCCGGCGCTGGTGCTGGCCGTCGCCACCGCCTCGCTGTTCTGGTTCAACCGCGATGCCGGCTGGGACAACTGGGCGATCTATTTCTTCGGCTCCTACGGCCTGGGCGCCGCCGCCTGGTGGGCATCCGATCGCCGGCAAATGTCCTCCTGGCTGGGCGTCATCCTGACTGTCGCCATTGCCGCGCTGGTCATCGATTTCCGCCTGCGCATCGCGCTCGCCCTGGGCGTCGCCATGCTGCTCGGTTTCGGACGGCGCACCGGCCTGCTCGAACAGTGGCCGGCTTTCCGCCCGCTGGCCTTCCTCGGCCAGATCTCGTACTCGGTCTTCCTGGTGCACTTCCCGGTCCTGCTGCTGGCCAACACCTTGTACGCCCAGACCGATTACGACTCACCGCTGTCCACTTTGGTCTGCCTCGGCCTGTCGGTATCGGCCAGCATCGCTGCCGCAACCCTGTTCTATCGCTGGATCGAAAGCCCGGAAGCCAGCCGGCGCATCACCGCCGCGCTGAGCTGGAGCGCCGGCAATACGCTGCAGATCGTGCGCAAGGTGCCGCTGGTCGGCACCCTGCTCGCCCGTCGCTTCTGATCAGTCGGCCAGTTCCTGCCGCCCGCGGAAGAACTCCAGGGCTTCCGGATTGGCCAGGGCTTCGACGTTCTTCACCGGCTGCGCCTGCACCACGTTGCGCACGGCCAGTTCGACGATCTTGCCCGACTTGGTGCGCGGGATGTCCTGCACCTGCACGACCTTGGCCGGCACGTGGCGCGGCGTGGTGTTGTCCTTGATCTGCTTCTTGATGCGCTCGATCAGCGCGGCATCGAGTACGCAGCCTTCCTGCAGGCGCACGAAGAGCACCACCCGCACATCGTCTTCCTTGCCCGGCGGCCAGGCCTGACCGATGACCAGCGATTCGAGGATTTCCGGCAGCTGCTCGACCTGGCGGTAGATTTCCGCCGTGCCGATGCGCACGCCACCGGGATTCAACGTGGCGTCCGAACGGCCGTAGATGATCATGCCGTCGTGTGCCGTCAGTTCCGAGAAATCGCCGTGGCACCAGATATTGGCGAAGCGCTCGAAATAGGCGGCATGGTATTTCGCGCCATCCGCATCGTTCCAGAAGCCGACCGGCATCGCCGGGAAGGGCTTGGTGCACACCAGCTCCCCCTTTTGCGAACGCACCGGGCTGCCGTCGTCGTCCAGGACCGCGACCGCCATGCCCAGGCCGCGACACTGGATTTCGCCGCGATACACCGGCAGCACCGGGTTGCCGAGGACGAAGCAGGAAATGATGTCGGTACCGCCGGAAATGGAAGCGAGCAGGATGTCCTGCTTGATTTCGCGGTAGACCCAGTCGAAGCCTTCCGGCGACAGCGGGCTGCCCGTCGAGAACATGGCGCGCAGGGCGCCGAGATCGTGGGTCTTGCCCGGCGTCAGGCCCATCTTGGCCGCCGCGTCGATGAACTTGGCCGAGGTGCCGAAGTGGGTCATCCGCTCGGCCGCCGCATAGTCGAACAGCACCGTGCCGCCGCCGGCGAACGGCGAGCCGTCGTAGAGCAGCAGCGTCGCCCCGCAGGCCAGGCCGGAGACCAGCCAGTTCCACATCATCCAGCCGCAGGTGGTGAAGTAGAACAGCCGGTCGCCGGGGCGCACGTCGCTGTGCAGCTGGTGCTCCTTGAGATGCTGCAGCAGGGCGCCGCCGTGGCAATGGACGATGCACTTGGGCACGCCGGTGGTGCCACTGGAAAACATGATGAACAGCGGATGATCGAAGGCGACGCGGCAGACGACGACCTCGGCGGCACCGTCCACGGGGGCCAGATCGTTCCAGCATGTGGCCCCGGCGATACCGGCCAGCGACGGCTGTGCATTCAGGTAGGGGACGACCACCGTTTTCAGCAGCGACGGCATGCGGGCGACCACTTCGGCGTTCTTGGCCAGGCAATCGACCGGTTTGCCGTTGTACCAGTAGCCATCGACGCAGACCAGCACCTTGGGCTCGATCTGGCCGAAGCGGTCGAGCACGCCCTGCACGCCGAAATCCGGCGACGCGGACGACCAGATGGCGCCGAGCGAGGTGGCGGCCAGCATGGCGACCAGGGTTTCCGGCAGGTTGGGCAGGTAGCCGGCAACGCGGTCGCCCTCGCCGACGCCGGCGGCGATCAGGAATTGCTGGAAGCGGGCGACTTCGGCGTAGAGTTCGGCCCGGCTCATCCGCCGCTTCACCTTGTCCTCGCCCCAGAACACCAGCGCCTCGCCGGTATCGCGCGCCTTGAGCAGGTTTTCGGCGTAGTTCAGGCGGGCATCGGGAAACCAGCGGGCGCCCGGCATGCGCTCGCCATCGACGAGAACCCGCCCCCCCTTGTCGCCAACGGCGCCGCAGAAATCCCAGATCGTCGACCAGAAGGCCTCCGGCTGGTCAACCGACCATTGCCAGAGATCGGCATAGCGACCATGGCCGGTCGCCTGCATGAACGACGCCATGCGGGTATCGCCGACGGTTTGGGGATTGGGTTGCCACAAGGGCTGCGCTTCGATGGCGTAGGTCATTTTGTCTCCTGGGTGTTGTCGATTTTGCATGACAGGATAGCAGGTTAACGTTAACGTCAACTGTCGCCAACCGGACAAAGGTCGAGGTGGTTGCGCGACGGGAAAACCGCAAAATATCACCGAACCAAGGAGAACCCCATGTCCCAAGTCGTCCTCAGCGAAGTCATCGGCAAGGTAGGCCTGATCCGCATCAACCGGCCGGAGG
>NZ_CAMFKO010000023.1 GCF_945957265.1 uncultured Dechloromonas sp. | reverse complement strand
CGGCCCGCACTTCTGCTCGATGAAGATCACCCAGGACGTGCGCGACTTCGCGGCGCAGCAGGGCATCGCCGAGACCGAGGCGCTGGACAAGGGCATGGAAGCCAAGGCCGTCGAGTTCGTGAAGAGCGGGGCCGACATCTATCGCAAGGTGTAAACCCATGTCGCTCATCATCGTCAATGGCCAGAAATGGCTGGCCAAGCACAGCGTCACTCTCGCCCAGCTGCTCGAGGAACTGCATTACTCCGGCAAGCGCATCGCCATCGAACGGAACGGCGAGATCGTCCCCAAAAGCCAGTACGCGCAGGTTTTCCTGGCCGCCGGCGACCGCCTGGAAATCATCGCCGCCGTCGGCGGCGGCTGAAAGCAGTGGTTAGTCGCTGGTTGTTAGTCGTTAGCAAAAACAACCGGCACTCCACGGCTAATGACCAACAACCAATGACTAGCGACTAAAAGCCATGCACCAACTGACCCTCGCCGGCAAGGCCTACCGTTCCCGTTTGCTGGTCGGCACCGGCAAGTACAAGGACTTCGCCGAAACGCGCGCCGCCCTCGACGCCTCGGGCGCCGAGATCGTCACCGTCGCCGTGCGCCGCGTGAATATCGGCCAGGACGCCAGCCAGCCCAACCTGCTCGACGCCGTGCCGCCGTCGCGCTTCACCATCCTGCCCAACACCGCCGGCTGCTACACCGCCGACGACGCGGTGCGCACCCTGCGCCTGGCGCGCGAGCTGCTCGACGGCCATCCGCTGTGCAAGCTGGAAGTGCTCGGCGACCCGAGCAACCTCTTCCCGAACATGCCGGAAACCCTGAAGGCGGCAGCGACGCTGGTCAAGGAAGGCTTCCAGGTCATGGTCTACTGCGCCGACGACCCCATCCAGTGCAAGATGCTCGAAGAGATCGGCTGTGTCGCGGTCATGCCGCTGGCCTCGCTGATCGGCTCCGGCATGGGCATCGTGAATCCGTGGAACCTGCGCCTGATCATCGACAACGCCAAGGTGCCGATCATCGTCGACGCCGGCGTCGGCACCGCGTCGGACGCCACCATCGCCATGGAACTGGGCTGCGACGGCGTGCTGATGAACACCGCCATCGCCCACGCCAAGGACCCGGTGCTCATGGCCAGCGCCATGAAGAAAGGCATCGAGGCCGGGCGCGAAGCCTTCCTGGCCGGGCGCATGGCCCGCAAATACTACTCGGCCGATCCGTCGTCGCCGACTAGCGGGCTGATCGGCTCGTGAGCTAGCTAGCCGAGCAGGGCGACCGCCTGGGCGACCTGCTGCCGGGCGATGACCTCCCAGCGCGTGCCGTCCGGTGCGTAGCGGTTCATGGCCAGGGGGCTGCTATGCGGCATGGGCACGACGAATTGAACATGGTCAAGCGCCGCCCGCAACTCTTCGGCGGCCTGCGCCTTGCAGTCGTCGGCCTGCCAGTACGGGCGTTGCGCCAGTTTCTGGTGCAGCGTTCCCTTGCCGCAGAAAACCTGGGTCGCCGTGCCGCCGCCGACCGCCAGGATCACCTTCGGCTGGCAGCGAACGATCAGTTCGGCGAGAAAGGGCAGGCAGGCGCGGATTTCGCCGGCCTTGGGCTTGCGATTGTTCTCCGGGCGGCAGCGGCAGATGTTGGCCCGGCCGTACTGCGCGCGGGTGATCCCTTGTTCGAGTAGAAAAGAATCCAGCTTCTTGCCGGCGTCGCCGACGAAGCCTTCGCCGCGTTCTTCCTCGAGTGCGCCCGGTGCTTCGCCAATGGCCAGCAGGCCGCCGACGGGGCAGGGCGTGGCGAGCACCACCTTGCTCGACAGGGTGCAGCGGTCGCAGTGCACCTGGTTTTGATCGAGCGGGTTGCCGGCGGCGAAGAGGGGCGCGGTTTTGATGGCGTTCATGGTTTTCAGGGGGTGGCGCTGTCGTCGAGGATTTCGGTGTCGGCGTGGTCGTAGGCCGGGCTGCAGGCGCACAGCACGCGCAGGGGAACCGGCCAGGTGTTGTGCAGCGCATGCGGGGTGCCGGGCGGGATCAGGATGGTGTCGCCGACGCCGATGGCGAACGTCTGGTCGCCGAGGATCATCGTGCCCTGGCCGGCGGTGACGTGGTACAGCTCTTCGGTGACGCGGTGGCGATGGAGCAGGGTTTTCTGGCCGGAATAAACCGTCGCCTCGGCCAGGCTCTGCGCCTGGTTGCCATGCTGCCGCGGGTGCATCAGTTCGCGGATTTCCGAACCGTCCTTGGTGGTGTAGGGGCGGGCATCGTCGTAGCGGCTGAGCGAAGTGGTCATGCGGACTCCTTGGGTAATCTGGCGAGAAAACGGTCGAGCTGGTTGCCGAAGGCCTGTCGGTCGGCCTGGCTGAAGGAAGCCGGGCCGCCGGTTTCGACGCCGGCACTGCGCAATTCTTCCATGAAATTGCGCATGCTCAGCCGTTCGCGGATGGTGGCCGTGGTGTACAGCTCGCCGCGCGGGTTCAGGGCATGGGCGCCGCGCTCGATGACCAGCGAGGCGAGCGGGATGTCGGCGGTAACCACCAGGTCGCCGGCAACCACCTGGTCGACGATGTGCCGGTCGGCGACATCGAAGCCGCTGGGTACCTGGACGGCGCGGATGAATTTCGACGGCGGCGTGCGCAGCATCTGGTTGGCGACCAGGATGGTCTGGATCTGCCGCCGCTCGGCGGCGCGGTAGATGATTTCCTTGATGACGCCGGGGCAGGCGTCGGCATCGACCCAGATCTGCATGCTACTTGGCCAGCGGCGCGAACTCGGCGGGAACCCAGGCGTAGCCCTTGGCTTCCTTGCGGACATGGCCGACGCCGGGGAAGGGCAGGTGCATGCCGGCGATCATCAGCTTCTCCTTGGCGGCCAGCGCCCAGATGCGTTTGCGGGCGATGACTGCCTGCTTCGGGTCGTTGTCGAATTCGAAGGCGACTTCCGGGCGGGCGAACTGGACGGCGTGGTTATGCACCAGGTCGCCGAGGACCATCAGGCGCTGATCGCCGCTCTGGAACAGGTAGCTGGCGTGGCCCGGGGTGTGGCCGTGCGTGTCGACGCTGCTGACGCCGGCCAGCAGTTCGCGGTCGCTGTCGAAGGTCTTCCATTTGCCGGCGGCGAGATAGGGGGCGGCGGCATCGCGCGACATCTTGAAGAAGGGCTGGAAATCCTTCGGGGCCTGGGCGGCAATTGCCTCGCTCAGCCAGAAAACGTTGTCCGCCTTGGTCGACCACACTTCGGCGTTGACGAAGACGCGCTGGCCCTCCGGGGTGACCAGGCCGTTGATGTGGTCGCCGTGCAGGTGGGTGACGAGCACGGTGTCGACCTGTTCCGGGGTGTAGCCGGCCGCCTTGAGGTTATCCACGATGTTGCCGAGTCCCGGCCCGAACAGCTTGGCGGCACCGGCGTCGACCAGGATCAGCTGCTTGCCGGTGTTCACCAGGTAGGCGTTGACGGCGGTCTGCACCTTGGGGCCTTTCAGGAACTCGCGGGCGAGCAGGCGCTGGATGTCGCGCTTGTCGATGTTCTTCAGCAGCTTCTCGTCGAGGTCGATGGCGCCATCGTAGAGGGCGGTCACTTCGAACTGGCCGAGCATCAGGCGGTAGTAGCCCGGCACCTGGGTTTTTTGCTGCGGCGCCTCGGCCATGGCCAGGCTGCTGCCGAGCAGGAACAGCCCGGCGACGGCCAGGCGGCGGAAGGCGTTTTTCAGGGGAGATGCGGTCGGGGTCATGCGGGGCTCCTGCAAGGTGGAGGAAAGGCCGGGATGGCCGAAGGGGGCGGCCATCGGCGGCGAAGGGCAGATAGTGCCACGGAGTGAGCGGTTGACAAATGCATCATGGCGCCGTTTCATGGCTGCTTCCCCATTTCTCGAGCGGAGCGGCCTGCCATGGTTCGATTCATTGCCCGTTTGCTGCCCGTGGGCGGGCTGGCCTTGTGGCTTTGCCTGGGCGGCGCGCTGGCGCAGACCGGCGACAAACTGCCTGCGGCGCCGGACTACCTGGGGGAGATTCGCCGCGGGGCCGACGGCCGCCTGGTGGCCCGCCCGGAAGACGCCATAAGCGTTCAGGCGATCGTGCCGGCGACGATGATGGTCGGTCCCGGCGAGAAAATCACCTCGATCGCCGAGGCGGCCAGACAGGCGCGCGACGGCGAGGTGATCGAGATTCGCCCGGGGGTCTATCGCGGACAGCCGACAGTCTGGACGCAGAACAACCTGGTGATTCGCGGCGCCGGCGAGCGGCCGGTCATGCTGGCCGACGGCAAGAGCGCCGAGGGCAAGGCGATCTGGGTGGTGCGCGGCGGCAAAGTGCGGATCGAGAATATCGAATTTCGCGGCGCCAGGGTGGCCGACCTGAACGGCGCCGGCATCCGTTTCGAAAAAGGCAGCCTGACCGTGCGCGGCTGCACCTTCTTCGACAACGAGATGGGCATCCTGACGGCAAACCGCAGCGAATTGAGTCTCGAGGTGGTCGACAGCGAGTTCGGCGATGCGCCGCGCACCCAGGGCGATCTGCATCACCTGTTGTATGTCGGCGCGATCGGGAAATTCACGCTGCGCGGCAGCCGCTTTGCCAACGGCTATCTCGGCCACCTCGTCAAATCTCGGGCGCGCGAGAACCACATCCTGTACAACATGCTGGTCGACGGCGCCGGCGGCAAGTCGTCCTACGAACTCGAGTTTCCCAATGGCGGGGTCGCCTACGTGGTCGGCAATACCATCGGCCAAAGCGCCGGCACCGACAATCCGCGCCTCGTTTCCTACGGCGCCGAGGGGCCGAAATGGCCGGAGAACGCCCTGTACATGGCGCACAACACGCTGATCAACGACGCCCATGCCGGCACCTTCGTCAACGTGCGCAGCGACCGGATGGGGGCCGATGTCGAGGTCTGGCTGCTCAACAACCTGACGGTGGGGGCGGGCGATCTCTACAAGCCGTCGCAAGGCCGATTCGATGGCAACCGCTCGGTCGGTCGGCACGAACTGGTCGACCTGGGCGGCATTCCGCTGAAACTGACCAACCTGTCGCCGCTGCGCGGTGCGGTCAGGCCGCCGGGGCAGGCGCCGGGCATGGAGCTGCTGCCCGATGCGGAGTTCGTCTTCCCGGTCGGGACGCGCCGGATGCGGCCGACCAGCCTGCTCGCGCCGGGGGCCTTCCAGTAGGGGCAGCTCGCCCCATCACTCCTTGAAGCGCACCCGTCGCTTGGGCTGCTGCGGATGTGCGACATGACCGAGCGGCAGTTCATGCGTCTGCTTTATTTTCGATAATGCGATATTGGTTTTCACCTGCGCGACGCCGGGCAGGGTGAGCAGCTTTTTCATCATCAGGTCGGAGAAGGCGGCAAGGTCGGGGGCGACGATGCGCAGCATGTAGTCGGCCTCGCCGGTGACGGCGAAGCATTCGAGCACTTCGGGTAGCGCGCTGACCTGCCGTTCGAAATCGCTGGCGCGGGTCTTGTCGTGCCTTTCCAGAATGACCTGGGCGTAGGCGATGACTCCGAGGCCGAGCGCCGGCGGGTCGAGCAGGGCGGCGTAGCCGGAGATGACCTTGGCCTCCTCGAGCCGCTGGATGCGGCGGCTGATCTGCGAGGCCGAGAGGTTGGCCTTTTCGCCCAGTTCGGCATTGGTGGCCTGCCCCTGGCGCTGCAGCGCGGCGAGAAGTTGCAGGTCGTAGCGGTCGATGACGATTTCGCTCATGATTTTCCTGTTCATGCACAAAGTGTGCGTAATTTACTGTTTTGTGTGCTTATTTTGAACGCCTGTTGCGCTCGTGTTGCGCAATAATTTTTTCTAGGAAATCTTTCTGGAAAACCGCTCGATGAATCTGACCGAATCCCTTCTGCATGCACTCAAAGCCAACGGCGCCCGCCGGATATTCGGCATTCCCGGCGACTTCGCGCTGCCGTATTTCCGCATCATCGAGGAGTCCGGCATCCTCCCGTTGCATACGCTCTCCCATGAGCCGGGCGTGGGATTCGCGGCCGACGCCGCGGCGCGCATCGGGTGCGGCGAGGGGCGATCGCTGGGAGTGGCCGCGGTGACCTACGGTGCCGGGGCGCTCAACATGATCAACGCGGTCGCCGCTGCCTATGCGGAGAAGTCGCCTCTGGTCGTGCTCTCCGGCGGGCCCGGCACCGGGGAGTCGAGTTCCGGGCTGTTGCTCCACCACCAGGCCAAGACGCTCGATTCGCAATACCGCATCTTCGAGGAAATCACCTGCGACCGCGTGCGGCTCGACGACGCGGCGCGCGCCCCGGCCGATATCGCGCGCGTGCTCGGCAACTGCCTGAAGCACTCGCGACCGGTGTATATCGAAATTCCCCGCGACATGGTGGCCGCGCCCTGTGCGCCGGTGCCGCCGCTGGCTGCGCCGACGGTCGATCCGGATGCCCTGGCCGCCTGCGCCGAGGAGGTATTGCGCCGGCTCGACGCGGCGGCAAGGCCGGTGCTGATGATCGACGTCGAAGTGCGCCGCTTCGGGCTGGAGGAAAAAGTGGCCGAACTGGCGCACCGCCTGGCGCTGCCCGTCGCCACCTGCTTCATGGGCCGCGGCCTGCTGGCCGAAGCCAATGCGCCGCTGGTCGGCACCTACATGGGAGTCGCCGGCTTGCCGGAAGTGACCGAACTGGTCGAGGGTTCCGACGGTCTTTTCCTGCTCGGGGTGATCCTCTCGGACACCAATTTTGCGGTGTCGGAAAAGAAGATCGATCTCCGGAAGACCATCGTCGCCTGCGATGGCGAGGTGCGCCTGGGCTACCACGTCTATCACGACATGCCGCTCGCCGCGCTGGTCGATGCCCTGCTTGCCCGCACGCTGCCGCGTTCGGGCGATTTCGAGGTGCAGCGCACGGCCTATCCGCGCGGCCTGAGCGCCGATGCGGCGACGATCGCGCCGAACGACATCGCGATGGCGGTCAACGACCTGATGGACGAGCACGGCAAGCTGCCGATTGCCGCCGATATGGGCGACTGCCTGTTCACCGCCATGGATATCGAGCAGACCGCGCTGGTCGCGCCCGGCTACTACGCGACGATGGGCTACGGCGTCCCGGCCGGGCTGGGTATCCAGGCGGCGACCGGGCAGCGGCCGCTGATCCTGGTCGGCGACGGCGCTTTCCAGATGACCGGCTGGGAACTGGGCAACTGCCGCCGCTACGGCTGGGACCCCATCGTCCTGCTGTTCAACAACGCGAGCTGGGAAATGCTGCGTACCTTCCAGCCGGAATCCGGGTTCAACAACCTGGACGACTGGGGCTTTGCGTCGATGGCCGCCGGCATGGGCGGCGACGGGGTCAGGGTCCGCACCCGCGCCGAACTGAAGGCGGCGCTCGACCAGGCGATGGCGGTGCGCGGTCGCTTCCAGCTGATCGAGATCATGATCCCGCGCGGCGTGCTGTCGCAGACGCTGCAGCGCTTCGTCGCCGGGGTCAAGCGGCTGAATGCGAGCCAGTAAGTCATGACGACGAGGCAGGGGAAAGTGATGCCCTGAAGCATTCTCGGCTTGAATCGAAAGGTCGCGGTGGGCTGCCGTGACTTGACGATCAAGCCGCGTCGGGCGCTTCCAGCGGGAGCGTCAGGGTAAAGGCGCAGCCCTGGCCGGGCGCGCTTTCGACGCGTATCTTGCCGCCGAGGATGCCGGTCACGATGTTGTAGACGATATTCAACCCGAGGCCGCTCCCGCCTTTGCCGAAGCGGGTCGTGAAGAAGGGGTCGAATACGCGCCCGAGGTTTTCGTCGGGGATGCCGGCGCCGTTGTCGCGGACGACGATCACCGCCTTGTCGCCATCCTGCCTTGCCGACAGGCGTATGTCGCCGCCCGTCTCGCCGTAGCCGTGGATCATGGCGTTTTCGAGCAGGGCGGAAACGGCCTGGTTGAGGCTGCCGGGGTAGGAGTTCATCGGGATGTCGCCGTCGATCTCGGTCGTCACCGTGCAATGACCCCGTTTCAGGCTGGGGTTGAGCATCAGCACGGTGTCGTTCAGCGTCTCCTTGAGCATGAAACCCCGGCGGACGTCGCTGGTCCGGTCGACGGCGGCACGCTTGAAACTGGCGATCAGCTGGGCTGCCTTGTCGAGGTTGCGTTGCAGGATGAGCGTCGCATTGTCGAGCTTGCCCATATGCTCGCGAAGGGTCGTTTTGCGCAGCTGGCCCTGGTCGATTTCCGATTGCAGCGCCGCGGTTTCGTCGCTCAGGCGCGAGGCGACCAGCACGCAGTTGCCGATCGGCGTATTCAGTTCGTGGGCGATGCCGGCGACCAGCGCCCCCAGGGCCGCCAGCTTTTCAGCCTCGACCAGTTCCTGGCGGGTATCGGTCAGGGTCTGGATGGTTTGTCCCAGTTCGCGGTTGGCGTTGGCCAGCGCGACGGTCCGTTCCTCGATCAGGCGCTCCAGGTTGGCGTTCAGGTCGCGTATCTCGGCATCCACGCGTTCCTGTTCGTGGCGCTGCCGTTCCTGTACCGCGAGCATTTCGTTGAAGGCTCGTTCCAGCGTGCCGATCTCGCCCGTCGCCTGCAGCTTGATCGGCGTTTTTTCCACCTGGTTGGTCAGGCGGGCGACGTGTTCGGTGAGGCGCGACAAAGGGGCCAGCGAGCGTTGCGCCATGAGCCAGGCCAGCGCGAGAAGGCCGCATCCGGCAACGGCGGCGAGGAAGAAGACCCGGTCGCGGGTTTCGCGAAACGGCTGCTCGGCTTCGGCGACCGGGAAATTGGCCGCCAGCAGCCAGCCCGTGCTTTTCATGGCGCGTATGCCGACGATCATCTTCGTGCCGGTGCTGTTGAAGGTGACCCCGCTTCCTTCGAAATTTTGCTCGAGCGCCTTGTCGAGAATCCTGTTCTGCCCCGGCTTGGCGGCGATTTTCATGATGCGCGCCGGGTCGGGGTGCATCAGCATGGTCCGCGACCGCGTCAGCATGAAGAAATAGCCGCCTTGCCCGATGCGGACTTCATTCAGCGAAGCCAGGAAGTTGTTGCCGTCGAGGCGCAGGGCGCCGGTGACGAATCCGCGATGTTCGCCGTCGCGGCCAAAAATTGGAATGATCAGGGCGACCGCCGGGCAGCCGTTGCAGGACGGTGAGGGGTAGGGCTCGGAGAAGGTCGGCCGGCGGCTTTCCCGGGCGCGTTGGTCGGCGTCCGGCGCTCCGGTGAGTTTGCCGAGGCGTTTCTGGGCGGCAGCAGGGTCCTTCGTATTGACGCCGATGAGGATGCGATCCTTGTTGGCGATATAGAGGCCCAGGTCGAAAACGCTCAGCCCGGCCGACTGGGTGCCGATATAGGCATGGGCGGCGGCGGGCTTGTCGAAAGCCGCTTCCGGGGCATGGGCGGCAATGGTTTGCAGCATCTGCGTTGCCGCTTCGAAGCGGCGGTCGAGCAGGGTCGCGTGGGTTTCCGTCAGGAGCGCGACATCCTGGCCGATGAGTCGCTGGAATCGCTCCTGCAGGGTATCCAGCACCACGTGCAGGATGGCCGCCAGGGCCAGGAAAAACAGCAGGACTACGCCAATCGAGAAGCGCGTTTTGAGCGACCAGGAATGCATAAATCTCCCCTATTACGAAAGTAGTATAGGGAGAGACTTATTTTTGGCAACTGGAATTTATTTGGTGATTTTCGTCTTTTTGTTAGATGTTGCTGCCCATCGTTTCCCCCATCCTGATCGACCGCGTCGGCGACCAGTCGGGATTGAAGGACAGGCGGTCTTTCGGAAAGAGCATGACGACCGTCGAGCCGAGCAGGAAGCGCCCCATTTCCTCGCCTTTCCGGAGCACGACGTTCTGCTCGTCGTAGCGCCATTCGCGGATCACGCCCGGGCGCGGCGGATTGACCACTCCGTGCCAGACCGTCGCCATGCTGCCGACGATGGTGGCGCCGACCAGGGTCAGCACGAAAGGGCCGCCGGCCGTTTCGAAGACGCAGACCACGCGCTCGTTGCGGGCAAAGAGCCCGGGCACGCCGCGGGCGGTGGTCGGGTTGACCGAAAACAGCGCGCCGGGCACGTAGATCATCCGCGTCAGCTTGCCGTCGCAGGGCATGTGGATGCGGTGATAGTCGCGCGGGCTGAGGTAGAGCGTGGCGAAACTGCCGTTCTCGAAGCGGGCGGCCAGCTCGCGGTCGCCGCCGACCAGCGCGGTGGTCGAGTAGGAATGCCCCTTGGCCTGGAAGATCTGGTCGCGCGCGATGGCGCCGAACTGGCTGATCGCGCCGTCTACCGGGGACAGGAAATCGGCGTCGGCCAGGGGCCGCGCGCCGTCCCGCAACGGCCGGGTGAAAAATTCGTTGAAGCTCTTGTAGCCGGCGATGTCCGGATTGGCCGCCTCGGCCATGTTCACGTCGTAGCGGCCGACGAACCAGCGGATGACCGAGGTCGTCAGCGAGCCGGCTTCGGCCGAGGCCAGTTTGCCGGCCAGAACGGTAAGGGCCTGCTTGGGGATCAGGTATTGGGGAAGGACGGCAAGACGGTCGGACACGGGAGGCACCGGCAACATGAAGGGCGCTCATTATACCGGGTGCCGTCTTTCTCCATTCCGCCGGCCTTTGCGCTGGCCGGTGCGCGCCATCCGGCCGCGCCCAGGCCTTTGGGGCCTGGCGCCTTGCCGGGCGGGTGACGGCAAGGCGCTGTCAGCGCCTTCAGCCGCGGGCGTGCAGGCCGACGCGGTTGCCTTCGCTATCGACGATCAGCGCTATGCTGCCGATGTCCCGGCCCTGCGCGTCCTGCCCCAGGGCCAGGCGCGGCATGGCGACCTGGCCGCCGGCGGCCTGCGTGCGGGCGAGCGCCGCGTCGAGATCGTCCACGCTCAGGTAGATCAGCGTCCCGTTGTCGCGCGGTTCCAGTTGCGGCATGGCGACCAGGGCGCCGCCGGGCATCTCGTCGGCGTAGGCGAAGATGGCCATCGGGTGGTCGCCGCAGGTTTCGCGGCGGAAAGTCGTGCCGAGCACGCGCTGGTAAAAGGCGACGGCGCGGTCGAGGTCGGTGGTGGGCAATTCGAACCAGCAGATCGGGGTGTTCATGGTTTTCTCCTTGAGGTTGGGCGCCGGCTGCTTGCCGGCGTTGAGCGCATCATCCGCGCCCCCTCCTGACAACGTGGTGTCAGGAGACTCCACGGGCCGCGCGAAAGCGCGTGCTATGCTGAAATCCAGCCGCCATTCCCGGAGTTGTCGCCGATGCGCCCAGCCGACCGCCTGTTCCAGATCATCCTCATGCTGCGCCACGGCCGCATCGTCACCGCCCGGGCCTTGGCCGAGGCGCTGGAGGTGTCGGAGCGCACCGTCTACCGCGATATCGCCGACCTCATCCGCGCCGGCGCACCCATCGACGGCGAGGCTGGCGTCGGCTACCGCCTGCGGCGCGGCTACCAGGTGCCGCCGCTGATGTTCACCGCCGACGAACTCGCTGCCCTGGCCATCGGCGCCAAGCTGGTCCGCGCGTGGACCGATCCGGCGCTGGGCAAGGCCGCCGATGCCGCCATGGCACGCATCGAAGCCGTGCTGCCGCGCGATCTGGAAGAGCGCATCGCGGCCAGCAGCCGGCGCTACCTCGCCCCGGACTGCCTGCAGCCCGAGCCGCTGCGCGAACCGATGGCGGCACTGCGCGACGGCATGGAATCCGGACGCAAGGTGCGCGTCGCCTACCGGCGCGGCGACGGCGAACGCTCCGAGCGCATCCTCTGGCCGCTCGGCCTCGTCTTCTGGGGGCGCTGCTGGACGCTCGGCGCCTGGTGCGAGCTCCGCCAGACCTTCCGCACCTTCCGCGTCGACCGCTTTTCAGGCGTCGAGCTGCTCGACGCCCGATTCGACGACCGCTACGGCCACCTGTGGGCCGAATACCTGGCCCGTGCCCGCGAGGAGGGCGAGACCACGGCGCATCCCGGAGCGGGCTAGCATCCGGGGCGGCGCGCCGTTCCGGCGTTTCGCTATGCCGGGTTTTTCGCCCGCTCGCGCGCCCATTTCGAGCGCTCGCCCGCACTCAGGAAGCTCCAGGCGACGATCCGGCTCTGCTTCTGGCCCTGGGCCATGTCGATGATGCGGGTATCCACGACGCGGGCTTTCTTGAGCACGGCCTGAATCGGCGTGAGGTTGTCGGCCTTGGAGAGCAGCGTGGTGAACCACAGCGCGCGCTTGGGAATCTGCTTGCTCTGCTCGATCATGGTCTTGACGAAGCCGCGCTCGCCGCCGTTGCACCACAGTTCGGTGCCGCCGCCGCCGAAATTCAGGCGGGCCTGGGTGGAGCCCTGCCGGGCGCCGGGTTTGCCGAGGTTGTTCCATTTGCGCTGGCTGACCGCCAGCACCTCGTCGGGCGAGGCGTGGAAGGGCGGGTTGCACATCGTGAAGTCGAAGTTCTCGCCGCTGCGCAGCAGGCCGGTGAAAATGTTGTCCCATACCGGCTGGTGGCGGAGTTCGACGTCGGCGGCGATCTCGGGGTTCTTGGCGAGAATGGCGGCGGCGTTGGCCAGCGCCGCCTCGTCGATGTCGGTGCCGAGGAAGGACCAGCCGTAGGCGGCGTGGCCGATCAGCGGGTAGACCAGGTTGGCGCCGGTGCCGATGTCCAGCCCGCGCACCCCGGGGCCGGTGGGGATGGCGTTGCCGTCGGCCAGCAGGTCGGCCAGCGCGTGGATGTAGTCGGCGCGGCCGGGGATCGGCGGGCAAAGGTAGCCAGCCGGGATGTCCCAGCCCTTGACGCCGTAATGGTGCATGAGCAGCGCCCGGTTGAGCGCCTTGACGGCGGCCGGGTTGGCGAAATCGATGCTCGGCGTGCCGGCTGGCGTCGTCTTGATGTGCTTGGCCAGTGCGGCCGAGGTTGCGGTCAGTACGGCCAGGTCGTAACCATCGGCGTTCTCGTTGCGGGGGTGCATGGCGGGTTTCCTTGAAACGGGCCGCCATTGTCCCACGCCGCGGCGATCAATGCTCCCGGCCGTCGATGCGGGCTTGCATCAGGATGGGAATGTAGCGCCAGGCGAGTATGCCGAAACTGGCGAGCCAGCAAGTCGCCGACGCGTGGATGATGCCGATGTAGGCACCGGGCGCGAACTGTGGCACGGCGACGCGGATGACCAGCGCCAGGAGCATGATGTACAGCACGGCGCGGTCCAGTCCGTCGAAGACCACCTTGCGGCCGGTGTGGCCCTTGGAGATGCGGATGATCATGGCCGGGATGACGCAGCCCATGGCGCCGAAGGTGAACAGATGCACCGAGACCGAGCCGATCCACACGAAGTTCATGATATGGCCCAGGGCTTCGAGCAGCAACTGGCCGACGATGGCCAGGTAGCCGACGTACATGATCCCGATGTCGATGCGTTTGAAGGCGAGATGCGGCTTCCAGAA
The DNA here is from genome assembly GCF_945957265.1 of uncultured Dechloromonas sp. Classification (GTDB taxonomy): domain Bacteria; phylum Pseudomonadota; class Gammaproteobacteria; order Burkholderiales; family Rhodocyclaceae; genus Azonexus. Next base: position 49,917 of record NZ_CAMFKO010000023.1, on the reverse strand, counting down.
AACGAAGCGGATGGCGAGCAGCGCGGCCAGGGCCAGCGACAGGCCGGCCGTCAGTGGGCGGGGCAGGAAGGGTTCGAGCACCAGCAGCAGGCCGAGCAGCTTGATCGGCATGTCGAGTTTGGGCTGGCGCAGGATCTGGGTCTGGAAAGCCGCCTTCATGAAACCGGTCAGGGTGCGTTCGAGCATGACCAGGAAGGCCATGCGGAACAGCGCGATGGCCATGCCGTAGCCGGCCGGGAAGTCGTTGCCGTAGAGCATCAGGTACTTGGCGACCAGGAAGGCCGGCAGCATGACCATGAAAAAGGCGTTGTCGCGGTAGCTGTCCTGGCTGCGGTAGCGGACCAGCGTCCATACCAGCATGGCGGCGATGCTGCCGAGAAAGGCGTTGTTGGCGAGCATGGCGACCGGCAAGGGCCACTGGCCGCCGAAGCTCATCGCCAGCCGCTCGACGATCCAGGCCGCGGCGAGCAGCATCAGGGCCGGCCCGTGATAGCCGCGGATGTTGACCCAGTTCTTGGTCGAGGTGAGCAGGAAGCCGCCCAGTACGGCCCAGCCGAAACCGAAGAACATCTCGTGGGCGTGCCATTGCACCGAGGTGAAGGGGGCGTTCGGGGCCGGCAGGCTGCCGCTGAACATCAGCGCCCAGGCGATGGGGAGCAGCATGCCGGCAAGGCAGGCCAGCGCGAAGAAGGGACGGAAGCCGACGAGCCACAGCGGATGGGTGCGTGAAAACATGATGAACCGGAAGGGAAAAGTACGATCGAAGTGGCAAGTTTAACGACTGTCGCGAGCTGCAAACTTGATTTATACCGGCCTTGTCACGCATCGTTCCCCACAATGGCGTAAAATCCCATCCTTGGCCGAGGTGAGGGGTTGTTCGGCTGATTTCCATAAGGACAATGATGAAGCGTGTGGATGATTTCCGCTTGCGGCTTGGCAAGCACGAGCTCGTGCCGATCATGATCGGTGGCATGGGAGTTGATATTTCGACGGCCGATCTGGCCCTGGAGGCAGCCCGGCTGGGCGGCGTCGGGCACATTTCGGACGCGATGATCAACACCGTTTCCGATCGCCGCTACGAAACCAAGCACGTCAAGGAAAAGCTCGCGCTCTACAAGTACAACGTCCAGAACGAGGACAAGTCGGCGGTCAAGTTCGACCTCGGCCGCCTCGAGGAAGCCACCCGCCTGCACGTCGAGGCGACCATGAGCCGCAAGCAGGGCAGCGGCCTGGTCTTCATCAACTGCATGGAAAAGCTGACCATGAACGCGCCGAAGGAGACCCTCAAGGTCCGCATGACGGCAGCCATGGATTCCGGCATCGACGGCATCACGCTGGCGGCCGGCCTGCATCTCGGTTCCTTCTCGCTGATCGAGGACCACCCGCGCTTCCGCGACGTGCAGCTGGGCATCATCGTGTCCTCGGTCCGCGCGCTGCAGCTCTTCCTGAAGAAGAGCGCCCGCACCAACCGCCTGCCGGACTACATCGTGGTCGAAGGTCCGCTGGCCGGCGGCCACCTCGGCTTCGGCATGGACTGGGCGCAATACGACCTGGCCACCATCGTCGCCGACGTGCTCAAGTATCTGCGGGACGAAAACCTGAATATCCCGGTCCTTCCCGCCGGCGGCATCTTCACCGGCTCCGACGCCACCGGCTTCCTCGAGATGGGTGCGGCCGGCGTCCAGGTTGCCACGCGCTTCACCGTGACCAGCGAGTGCGGCCTGCCGGACGACGCCAAACAGGAATATTTCAAGGCCGACGAAGACGATATCGAGGTCAACCAGATTTCGCCGACCGGCTATCCGATGCGCATGATCAAGTCCAGCCCGGGCATCGGCGACGGCATCCGCCCGAACTGCGAAGCCTACGGCTACCTGCTCGACGCCAACGGCAAGTGCGCCTACATCACGTCCTACAACCGCGAAGTCGCCGCGCACCCCGAGGCGCGCAAGGTCAAGGTCTGGGACAAGACCTGCCTGTGCACCCACATGCGCAACTTCGAGATCTGGACCTGCGGCCACCTGACCTATCGCCTGAAGGATACGACCCACAAGCTCGAAGACGGCCGCTACCAGGTGCTGTCGGCCGAGCATGTGTTCAAGGACTACCAGTTCAGCACGGATAACAAGATCGCGCTGCCGACAGACCCGCAAGCTTGAGTCTTTGTCGCCTCCCGGTTCCGGTGAGGCGATGGTCGGCAAGTAACTGAGGTCTGGATGGTCATGCGGTTTGCGCGAATGCTGAAGGGGAGAGGATCGGGCGGTACGTTCGGGCGCTGGCTTGCCGCCTGCTGCCTGCTGGCCCTTTCTTCCCTTGCCGTCGCATCCGACGATGCCCAGGCGTTCACCCTGCAGGGCTTCGGAACCGTCGGGATGGCCCGGACGACGAACGACCAGCTCGAGTTCGTCCGCGACCTGTCGCAGCCGGGCGGCATCAGGAAGCACTGGGACGGCCGCAACGACAGCGTGTTCGGCTTGCAGGGCGCCTGGCAGATCGATCCCCGGCTGTCGGCCGTCGTCCAGGCCACCGCCAAATACCGTTACGACCATACGTACAACCCGGAGGTCGCCTGGGCCTATCTCCGTTATGAGCCGACGCCCAGCGCGACGCTGCGCCTGGGGCGCCTGGGAACGGATTTCTTCATGATGGCCGACTCGCGCTGGGTCGGCTATTCCTACCTGACGGTGCGTCCGCCGGGCGATTACTTCTGGTATTTGCCCTTCTACAGCATCAATGGCGGCGACGCGGCCTACGCCTGGTCGCTCGGCGAAAGTCTCGTTCGCGTCAAGGCCTTCTACGGTCTTTCCAACGGCCAGATTCCCCTGGCCGACCGCCAGTGGGACATCAACGGCTCGCCCATGACCGGCGCCTCGGTCGAGTACCAGTACGCCGCCTGGCAGATCCGGGCGAGCTACGCCAACATCACGTTCAAGAATGACCTGCCCATCGGCGATATCCTGCAAACCTATTCGCCCGACCCGGCGGCGTCGTCGCGCTATCTCGCCACCCGCGACCGGCGTTCGGACTACTATTCGCTGGGCGTGGTCTACGATCAGGGGCCGCTGCAGGTGCAACTGATGCTCAACCGCATCGAGCAGGGGAGCAATTCGTTCGAAAGTTCTGAAGGAGGATACGTCCTGGCCGGTTACCGGATTGGCGAGGTCAAGCCCTATCTCGGCTATTCCTGGATTCGCTCGGCGCAGCGCAATACCGCCGGGCGCCAGGTCATCGAGACGAGAATCATGGCCGATGCCCATGTCGACCAGGCCACCCGTATCGTCGGCGTGCGCTGGGACCTGGCGCGCAACATGGCGCTCAAGGCGCAGTGGGATGCCGTGCGCGGCGAGGCCACCTCGATCTTCCCCTATCGCAACGACCCGGCCAATGGCTTGTGGTCGGGGCGCATGGATGTCTATACCGTGACCTTCGACTTCGTCTTCTGAGGCCATGCCGATACGTCGCCTGCTCCTCCTCTGCTCGATGTTCTGGCTGCTGATGCAGTCGGGGGCGGCGCATGCCGAGCTGGTCGTCGTCGTCAATGCGCGCAGCGGCGTCGCCGCGATGTCGCGGAACGAGGTGGTCAACGTTTTCTTCGGGCGTACCCGGCAGTTCTTCAACGGGGTCGAGGCGCAGCCGGTCGACATGGTCGACAGCCATCCGGACCGGGCGCGTTTTTACAGCGCCCTGGTCGGCAAGGACTTGTCCGAGGTCAATGCCTATTGGTCGAGGCAGGTCTTCTCCGGCCGGCAGCAACCGCCAGTCAGGGCGGCCAGCCAGGACGACGTGATGAGGCTGGTGCTTTCGCAGCCCGGCGGTATCGGCTTCATCGAGCTGTCCAAGGCGGATGCCCGGGTGCGTGTCGTGTACGAACTGCCGAAATAGGATAGACATTCATTGAACGTCGAGCTGATCGGCATGGTCATTATCTTCGTGGTCATTGCAATAACTGTCATAAAGTCGATGTAGCCTTTGCAAGCGCCGCGGCATCCTGCATGATAGGAACTGCGGAAACAGCACCGACAACAAAGGAGACAATCATGCAAAGAAGAATGATCAGCGAAATACTCGACGGCCGCAGCCTGGTGACGGCCAGCAAGGACATGACCGTGCGCGCTGCCTGCCGCCAGATGACCGAAAGAAAGATCGGTGCCCTGCTGGTGGTGGATAACGACCGCATTGCGGGGATTTTTACCGAGCGCGACGTGTTGAACAAGATTCTGTCGGCCGGGGCCGACCCGGATGTCACCCGTGTCGATCAGGTCATGGTGCGCGACCCGCAGACCATTGGCGTCGACAAGCCGCTGGCCTACGCCCTGTACATGATGGCCGAAGGCGGTTTCCGGCATGTGCCGGTGGTCGACCGCAATGGCGCGCCGGTCGGCATGGTGTCGGCACGCGATGCGCTGGGGCAGGACATGGTCGATCTGGAGCGCGAGATGAAGCATCTCAACGAGCTCGAGGGCTCCATCGGCTATTAAGCGCCAGGCCAGCCAAAGCGAGCCAGTATCTCGGCAAACTCGCCGGATACTGGCTTTTTCACGTGGAGCCGCTCGCCGCTGAGCGGGTGGTTGAAGGCGAGGCCGACGCAGGCCAGCAGCAGGCGCCGACAGCCCAGCGCATTGGCAAAAAACCGGTTGTGGCGGCCTTTGCCGTAGGTGGCGTCGCCGATGATCGGGTGGGCGAGGTGCTTGAGATGGCGGCGAATCTGGTGGCGGCGGCCGGTCACCGGTTCGAGTTCAAGCAGCGCATAGCGGCTGGTCGGGTAGCGGTCGACGGCAACGGGGAGCTCGACCTCGGCCAGTTTCCGGTAGTGCGTCAGGGCGCTCTGCGCTTCCGTGCTGCACTGTTCGCCCTGGAATTCGTAGGCGTCGCGCTGCCTGGTCAGGGCGTGGTCGATGCTGCCGGCGGATGGCGGATGGCCGCGGACGACAGCCCAATAGCGTTTGTCGACCAGGCCTTGCTCGAATTGCCGGCCGAGCAGGCCGGCCATCTCGACATTCAGGCCGAAGAGCAGGATGCCGGATGTGCCGCGGTCCAGCCGGTGCGCCGGCCAGACGCGCTGGCCAATCTGGTCGCGCAGGATCTGGATCGCAAAGCGCGTCTCGTGGCGATCGATTTCGGAGCGATGGACAAGCAGGTTGGGCGGCTTGTCGATGACGACGATATGCTCGTCGCGAAAAAGAATGGGCAGGGTTTCAGGCAAAGAAACGAGTCTTCGCGTCGCCGGGAATGGCCATGCCCGTCACCTGGGCGCGATCGAGCAATTCCCAGTAATAGCGGTAGGAGGCGCGATCGTGCAGCCGTCCTTCGTGCTGGATTGGTCCCCAGTCCTTGTCCTGCGCGGCGATCAGGATCTCGGCGGCGGCCTGGACCTCGGAGAAGTCGGGGCGCATGGCCTCGACGATCGGCACGATCTGGTTGGGGTGGATGCTCCACATGCGCAGGTAGCCGAACTCGCGGCGGGCGCGCCGCGCATCGTCGCGGATGGTTTCGAGGTCCTTGAGCTCGGTCGTCACGTTGTGCGACGGCACGATGCCGTTGGCCAGCGCGGCGGCCGTGATTTCGCACTTGGCCCGGGCGATCAGCGGGTGGTCGAACTGGCCCGGGCTCTTCATGGCGGCACCGGGGATCGCGCCATGGTGGCCGGAAACGAAGTCCATCAGGCCGAAATCGAGGCTTTCGACGCCGGGCAGGGCGGCGATTTCCCACACTTCGCGCAGGGCGCCGTGCGTCTCGATCAGGACATGAACCGGAATCCGCCGCTCGATGCCGAAGCGTCGTTCGATATCGCGCAGCGCTTCGATCTGTACCTGGACGTCGCCCGCACTGCAGGGCTTGGGCAGGGTGAGGAAGGGCAGGCGGTTGCCGGCGGTGCCGACCAGGATCTCCATGTCCTGCTGCCAGTGGGCATGCGTGACATCGTGCACCCGGGCGCCGACGCGATTGAAGCGATTGTCGCCGCTCATGATCACGGCGGCGGCCATCTCGGCATGCTCGCGCTCGGCACCGGCATGGGCGCCATCTTCGCAATCGCAGGTGATGTCGAAAATCGGACCGAGTTCGTTCTGCAGTTGCAGCGCCTTGCGCATCAGCTTTTCCGAACCGGCGTAGTGGTCGACGGCCGGCAGGATGGGGAAGGGCTTCTCGCCCGCAAAGAGGACGGCTTTAGGGTGGCGCATGGGGAACGGTCGGCGAAAGCGACCATTATAGCGCAGCCGTTTTGGCGGGATTTATCTCTGCAGGATTTCGGCCAGGGCTTGCGGAACAGTGTGCTTCTTCGTCCGTGAACGATAATGCTGGTCGAGGCGTACGAGCAGGTCGGGGATGCATTCCGGGGCGATCGCCTTGGAAAAGTACCAGCCCTGGAAAAGCCTGCAGCCAAGCGAGGTGATCCAGTCGAGGTCTTCCTGTTCCTCGATGCCCTCGCAGATGACGTCGGCGCTGAAAACCTCGCCGATGCCTTTGATGAAGCGCAGGATTCCGCCGACGTAGATGTTGGTCGACGCGCCGTGCACATAGAGCCGATCCGCCTTCAGGCGCTCGAAGCGAAGGTCCCTGAGGGTGCTCAGGTTGGATAGCCCGGTGCCGAAGTCGTCGATGGAGACCTTGAATCCCATGTCGTGCATCTCGAGGTTCCGTTGGCGGACCAGGTCGGGGTCTTCGCAGAAGCCGCTTTCCGTGATTTCCAGCTCGATCAGCTCGGTCGGTATGCGATGCATCTGCAGGGTGTTGTGCAGCGTTTGCAGCAGGTCCGGCGTGCCCACCGTGATGCGCGACAGGTTGATCGAGACGGGAACGACGCTCAGGCCCTCGTCAAGCCAGTAGCGCAGGTCGCGGCAGACCTGGTCGAGGACCAGGAAGTCGATCTCGGTAATCAGGCCGCTCTGTTCGGCCGGCCGGATGAAGCGGTCGGGGCCGATCAGGCCTTCCTTTTTGCTGCGCAGGCGGGCCAGCGCTTCGAAGCCGATCAGCTTCCCCGACGCGGTATCCACTTGCGGCTGGTAATACGGCACGAAGCGGCGTTCCTTCAGGTTTTCGGGCAGCGATTTGAGAAATTCGACATTGTGGACGTTCTGGACGATGCGATTGTCGAAGAAGGTCAGGACCGTGGCCGGGGGCGTCTCCTTGGCCCGGCTGGCGGCAGCGGCGGCCTGGTCGAGCAGCGACGAGGCATTCAGGCCGGACTCCGGAAAGCGGGAAACGCCGACCGAGGTGGCGATGTGCAGCAGGTTGCCGCGCACCTCGATCGGCTGCGAGAGCAGGGAAACCAGTTTCTCGAGCAGGTTTTCCGAGGATTGCGGGCCACGGAACAGCGCGAAGGCGATATCGTCGTTTTCGAGGTGGGCGAGCAGGTCGTGGGTGTCCACCCAGTCGCCGAGTCGGGTGGTCAGTCCGCGCATCAACTCCTGGCCGGTGTCGGAGCCGTAGGCGGTGTTGATCAGGTGCAGGTTGTGAATCTTGATGCAGCCGACGACGCAGGGTTCCTTGCGTCCCTGGCTCAGGCACACGTTGTCGGCGTTGTGCCGGGCGCAGTTGGCCAGGCGGCAGGTCTGGCTGCCGCGTTGCTGGTTGAGGGCGCATTGGAGGTTGCTGACGAAGGCGCCGCGATTGGGCAGGTGGGTTCCGGCGTTCTGGTAGCGCATCTCGAGCAGGCGAACGACCTGTCCGGCCAGGGCGCGCATGGCGTTGCGCTGCTTTTCGTCAAGTTGCCTGGGTTGCCTGTCCATGACCCACAAGGTGCCCAGGTTGTAGCCGCGGTGGCCGATCAGGTTGGCCGCCGCGTAAAAGCGGATGTGCGGATCGGAGGCGACCAGCGGGTTGTTGAGGAAGCGGCCATCCTTCTGTGTGTCGGGCACGATGAACATGTCTTCGCTGGACTCGACCGAGTAGGTACAGAATGCGCCTTCGCGTTCCAGGCAGGACAGTTCGACGCCGACCCGCCCTTTCAGCCATACGCCGTTGTCGTCCACCAGGCTGACGCCGCCGAGCGGCATGGAGGTGAACATCATCGCGATCCGGGCGATGTCGCAGAAGGCTTCCTCCTTCTCCTCGTACACCACCCCATAGCGCGAGAGTTCGCGGATGCGCAACATTTCGTCTGTGGAAAATTGGATGTCGCCCATGACCTTCTCTCGGTTTGAGTTGGATATATTAATATTGTTGTATTGATCGTATTTGTCAATATTTCATTGTGAACAAAAAAACCGCAGCACAAGCTGCGGTTTTTGGCAGAGCTGAAGAACAGTTCTTAGAGCATGTCCTTGACGGCTTCGGCTTCGTCGGTCAGTTCCTTGAGGGTGATGTTGATCTTCTCGCGGCTGTACTCGTCGATTTCCAGGCCTTGGATGATCTTGAAGGAACCGCCCTTGCATTCGCACGGGAAGCCGAACACGATGCCGGCCGGGATGCCGTAGGAGCCGTCGGACGGAACGCCCATGGTGACCCAGTCGCCGGAGCCGAGAACCCAGTCGCGGACGTGGTCGATGGCGGCGTTGGCAGCGGAGGCGGCGGAGGACAGGCCGCGGGCTTCGATGATGGCGGCGCCGCGCTTGCCGACAGTCGGCAGGAAGACGTCGTTGTTCCAGGCGTGGTCGTTGACCAGGGCCTTGACGTTGTCGCCGTTGGATTCGCAGTTGCGGTAGTCGGCGTACATCGTCGGCGAGTGGTTGCCCCAGACGACCAGCTTCTTGAAGGAAGAAACGGCGCGGCCAGTCTTCTCGGCCAGCTGCGACAGGGCGCGGTTGTGGTCGAGGCGGAGCATGCCGTGGTAGTTGTTCGGGTTGGTGCGGCCAACCTTCTTGGCGGCGGCGGCGGCGATGTAGGCGTTGGTGTTGCACGGGTTGCCGACGACCAGAACCTTGACGTCTTCCTTGGCGTTCTCGGCAATGGCCTTGCCCTGGACGGTGAAGATGGCGCCGTTGGCGGTCAGCAGGTCGGCACGTTCCATGCCCTTGGTACGCGGACGGGCGCCAACCAGCAAGCAGACGTCGGCGTCCTTGAAGGCGACGTTCGGGTCATCGGTGGCAACCATGCCGGCCAGCAGCGGGAAGGCGCAGTCGTCCAATTCCATCATGACGCCCTTGACGGCTTGCTGGGCCTGCGGCAGGTCGAGCAACTGGAGGATGACCGGCTGGTCTTTGCCGAGCATTTCGCCGGAGGCAATGCGGAACAGCAGGCTATAACCGATCTGGCCGGCGGCGCCGGTAACAGCAACGCGCATGGGGGCTTTGGACATAAATCGCTCCTGTATTGAAACAGCGTGGTTGAAATTTTGCGGGTTTCGTGTGCGCCCAGCTTTGTTTTTACCTTGCGTGGTCAGCTGGAACAACAGACTGTCGATGTTAGAAGTTCATCGTTTTCCTGTCAATTCATCATCTGTCTTATATAAGAGCTAGCTCCTAGGGCTTTTCCCAGTTCGCGGTTCTCCTGAAAGTCCTTTGACTCCATTTCGTTGTGTACACCTTCCCAGAAATCGTAGTCGTCTTCGTTATTCGACGTTGCCATTTCAGCGCAAACAATTACGTTGAAACGGTCGGCGGATACGAGGTCTGCGAGTCGTACGGCTGCCATCATGGGCATGTGTTCCTTGCCTTTTTTGATTCGGCTCATTCGCGGCTGGCTAAGTCCGATTTGGTTGCCAACGGCAGTAAGGCTGCCTAGCAAATCGATTGCGCGGTCGATGTAGACATTCAGTTGTTCAGTTGCGTTTGCTATTGACATGCTATTTTCCTCATGTGAGAATTTGATCATGAGCAAAAGCTCATAACTTAGGCCGCGAAGCCACACAATGATTTTCAGCCGAATTGGCAAATTTGTAAACCAGCGGGGCCGGTGGCCCCGTGCAGATTGTTGTTACGTAACCGAAAAGGGAAACCGAAATGAAAACTCTCGTCCAAATCCTCCGCGCTGAAGGCAAGGCATACAAAGACCCGAAGTCGGGGCGTATCTCCAAGCGTTGCGTTTGTCAGTGCGTCGTTCATCAGACGCAAGAAGATGGCGAAATCAAACTTGATGTGGGCGTCCTCGTTGTCCCGGAAGCCCTTTGTCCCGTCAAGCCGGTCAATTCGGATATGGATTCTCTGCCCGATGTCCCGGCTGGTGATTACCTCGCGGAATACGGCCTCGCCATTCATTGGCAGACCAAAGAACTCGGTGGTCAATTGAAGTCCCTGACCCGTCGCGACGCGAAACCCCAAGCTCAGGCCGCAGCAAAAGCCTAACCCTGAAAAGCCGAAAGCCCCGCAAATTGGACGTTTGCGAGGCTTTCTAACCCGCCCCATATCGCTCATGGAACAGGCATGGACTACATCGTACCCGAAGAATCAGAAAAAAACTACTACCTCAATTTACGCGAATTTGCAAGTGGCGAATTTGAGGCGATTTTGAAAGCGGCCAAACCGATGAAAATCGAAATGATCAATGCATCAATGACAGGAACGGACTACGCGTCTGCCTGCCGGGAACAGGGCGAAACCTCGCGCTCTGGGCGTGATGCCGCTTTCAAAGTCCGAATCAAGGAAGAAGCATCCGAATTTGACCGCCAGTCCAATCTAAACCGGGCTGTGCGTCGGTCGAAACAAAACATCCGCTGGCTCTGTAAAGCCATGGAAGCGGACCGGCTATTTACCCTGACCTACCGTGAAAACCAGACTGACCGGGAGCAAGCTAGGGCGGACTTCACACGATTTCTGCGCTTGGTTCGCTCAGGCTGGCGCGGTCAGGAAGGGGTTCCCGGCTGGCAATACGTCGCCGTCCTCGAAAAACAAGAGCGTGGCGCATACCACATCCATTGCGCCGTCAAAGGCTTCCAGCGCATCAAATATCTTCGCATGTGCTGGTACAAAGCGCTCGGCGCTGCAGTTGATGCCGCTGGCGAAGAAACCCCCGGCGCGGTCAATGTGACCAATCCGGACAAGGCTCGCTGGGGCCATACCGGTCGCCAATGGAAGGTCAACAAGCTGGCCGGCTACCTGACCAAATACCTGTCAAAGACCTTTGACGATACCAACACGGAAAAGCGGCGCTATTGGCACTGCAAACAGCTCGTCCAGCCCGCAAAACAACGCTTCTGGGTCTGTGGCGACAACATGGCTCAAGCCATTAAATCCACGGTCGAGCTACTCGATTTCCATATCGGCCTCGGTAACTCCTGGAATCACTGGGTCAGCACGCAAAACGATGCGTACTGGATAGCCGGTGCGGTGGGGGTGCAGTGATGTCCGCTTTGCCTCCTGAGCTTGAACCAATTTTTTTCTTGTTCTTCTTCATTTGTTTTTGTGCGATTTGTTTTTTTATCAAACAGGAATGTTTCGATGAAACGTAACGCTGCCATCGATGCCACGCTTCCGCTTCCCGGCATTACTCGCCCGGTCGGCCGTCCTCGCAAAGCCAATGCAATGACGAATGCCCAGCGTCAAGCCATCTACCGCAAACGGCATAAATCCGTCGATGTCGGCGAATCCATGACCGCGACCATTAAGCGCTTCGCCAAGCATTTCGACCTGACTGAAGACCAGATCACGCGGGAACTAATCCGATTTGCGTTATGTAACAAAAACTGGATGCAGACCGGATTTCCGTTACGGAGTAACGAAAAATGAGCCATATCGACATGCTCTTCTTGCCTCCTTTTCTTCTCGGTTTGCTGGTCGGTATTTTGATTGTCGTTATCACGCTGTTCTATAACGCGTGGGCTACGGATCGCTATGTAAATAGCTCTAAATTCTGGACGGATGGCAATGTTTAAGCGCCTCGTCCTTCTCTGCCTGCTCCTGTCCGTCAAGTCCTATGCAGGCACGATCACGCTAGATACTGGTTGGACTCAGACTGTCTCCGATTTCAGCTGTCAGACGGTGATTTCTGCCTTTTTAGTTCAAGCGGCATCCACGTCGGGTGACTGTCAATATCAGGCCGTCGGCCCCGGCACTGTGCTCACGTTTCGCAATAGTGGTGGCGGTAGAACCTATGTCTCTACGGTTGCCAGCGTTACTGGCTGGTCTGTCCCTCCGTCGTCGTCGGTTAATTACCAGCCTCAAATTGACGCCTTGGTTTCCAGAATCACCGCCCTTGAATCGGCAGTAACGGCCATCAACGCCAAGCTCGCCGCCGCACCTGTGGCCGGTCATACCCTGACCGATACCGAATACGCGCAATTCGCAAGCGTCATGACCTCGGCCAACACGCCATACGACTACAACCACGGTGGTCTTCTGTTCGCCGCCGTACTGGGGCCAACGCTCGGTCTCTATTTCCTCGTTAGGGGCTTGATGGAATTTTTCGCACTGTCGCGACTATCGCGGCGTGTTGTCTGAATTCGGGAGGGGTTCCCGTGTAACCGCACCCGGCGGCATTTTCCGGGGTTTTCTGGAGTAAAAAAGCATGTTCAAAAATCGTTACAACGCTATGAAGTCGATGATCGCCGCTGGCGCTATCACCCTGTCCGCTGGCGTCGCCAATGCCGCCGCTGTCGATTACACCGCCTTCACCGGCGCGCTGGATTACGGCTCCCTCGGTACCGCCCTTGCCGCTGGCATCGTCGCGCTGATCGGCATTTCCCTGCTGATCGGTGGTGGTCTGGCCTTCTGGGCGCTGTCGAAGAAGGGCAAGAACGTTGCCTAATCGCAACGCGCTTTGAAGTACGAAGGGTCGGCGCGTCCGGCCCTTTTTTCTGCTGGGGGTAGCAATGACACTTAACAACTATCTGGACATTTTCTTCATGGCGTGGGGGCTGGTCATGGCCGGCGTGATTATCCAAGCCTTCAGAGCGGGGGGCTGGTGATGCAAACCAAAAGGCTCCGTGCGCTTGTGCTGTCGCTCTGGTTCGCGCTGTCGGTGGTTGTGCCTGTCAAGCGTGCAAATGCTGCATTTCCGCTCGTCGCGCTGGCTGTCGCTGCATATAACAGTGCCGGTGCTTTAGTTACGGCTGATCTACTCGCCGCTGGTGGAACTGCGATGATCGGCGGAACTATCGCCGCGCTCGCTATCACGCCAAACAACGCTGAAGCGCCTATGCGTGTTCCGCTGCTGTCGGATAAACCGACTATTGACGCGGTGATGCCGCCGCCTGCAAACCCTGGAACGGTTCCGTCCTCAACGTCTTATACCTACTGCGGAGGCAATCCGGTTTCTGTTTGTTTTCAGAATGACCTTGAGTCGTGCAATCGAAATGGCGCGTCGGGTTCGCCGCAATATAACTGTACTGGTTCAGTGAGCTGCTCCGGCGGTGGTGCTAACTGTACCGGGTCCATCAATATGGCAGGTGGTTTCACCTATAGCTATACAGTCGGTTATTCCGGTACGCCTACGCAAACGTGCCCAGCTGGATCGGTGTCGAGTGGTTCGCAGTGTGTTGTCACAAATCCGCGTGAAGCTGTGCCAGATAACAAAAAGGATATACAGCGTTCGGCGGGTGGTTTTACTGCGGCTGGTGATGCTGATCCGTTGCCCTCTTATGCTCAGGTGCAGAACGGTGTTGTTTATGCTTCTGGCAAAAACTCTTCCGGCAACCCGGTAATGATTGAATATTCGGTCAGTGCTGACGGTTCAAAAACGTATGTACGTCACTACGTGCAGAGCGAAGATTCCGCGCAATCAACTGTTAAGGCTCAAACCCTTGTCGTTGACAATGCGACCGGTACGATTCAGAGCGCGTCTGCTGCGACTACGGCTGGCGCTGTAACTCCGGCAACTGGCGCCGGTTCGATTCCCTCGGTCGCTACGGGTGCGGCCGTTACGGCTGGTGCAGGATCACAGCCGATAGTTTTCCCGACTGACTACGCCCGTGCGGGCGAGGCCGCTTTAGCCGCTTCCTCGATCACTGCCAAGCTCGATACGGTCAAAACTTCGGTCGAATCTCTCAAAGAAGCCCCGGCGGTAGAAAACCCCGACATAGGCATACCAACCCTGTCCGGCGCTCAGGACACCTTCTACGGCAACGATAACAAGATCATCGGCCTTCTCGGCTGGCATGTCCCCGGCTTTACCGGAATCTGCCCAACGGCCGATATAAATTTTGACTGGAAAGAATTCAGCTATCACGGGCGATTCGAATCTCACTGTGCCTACGCCGATCAATTCAGAGCAACTGCCGCCACGATCTTTGATGCCCTGTGGGTGATCGTCGCCTTCTTCATTGTGCTGGGGGCATAACATGCATACCGTCATTCTTGCGGCCCTTCGTTCATTCTTCGGCTGGTTGCTCGGTCAAGCGGTTTTGAAGGGGCTGATCCTCACGGCATTGACCCTGCTGATAACGTTCCTGGGCGAGTGGCTCTGGTCCCTGCTGCCGTCCTTCATGTCGAGCCAAGCCCTCACTAATGCGCTGTCAGTCCTCCCGGGCGGCGTCTGGTGGGTACTGGACTATGCCCGAATCCCTTACGGTCTGCCGCTCGTCCTCACGGCCTCGGTCGTCGTCTTCCTGATCCGTCGTATCCCGGTCATTGGATAAGCCATGCCCATTAACGCATTCGGCGGCGGTCCCGGCTCCGGTAAAACCTACGGCGTCATGGAACACGTCATTCTTCCGGCTGTCGCCAAAGGTCGGTTCATCCTGACCAACATCGAAGGTCTAAAGCCCGACGAAATCTATGAATACGTTGCCAGCAAAGCGCCGGCCGGCAAGATCATCTGTATTGGCCATATCCGGACTTGTTCACGAAATGCTCCGGAGCAAGATGGATTTTTCCCCGGCGAAGAAGCGCTAGATGTAGCCCAGCCGGTTCCCCAGTGCGAGCAGCAAACCGTCAATGGCGGTGATCTTGTCGTGATCGATGAGGCAACACGTTATTGGCAAGTCGGAACTCGTGTAAAACCGCGCCACTACTACTTCTTCCGCGAACATCGTCACTTCTCAAATGAGTGCGGCGATACCTGTGACCTCGTGGTGATCGACCCCGATCTAACCGAACTGGCGAAGTCCCTGCGCGGCAAGATCGAAATGAGCAGCGTCACGCGCAAGCTCAAGGAAATCGGCGTCAATCGGTACATGGTCGACGTGTACAGCAAATGCCGTCTGCGCAAGCCGATTCAGAACCTCGGGCCGTACAGCTATAAACCCGAGATATACAACCTCTATAAATCCTATTCGCACGAAAAGGCTAAAGAGCAACAAGTCGACGGCCGTCAGAACATGCTCAAGGGCGCATTCTGGCGTTACGGAATGCCTCTTGCGCTGATTGCCTGCGTCGGCGGTTTTTACGCGAGCTGGTCGTTCTTAAGCTCGATGGGCGAGAAGAAAAAAACGTCTGAAACCGCAGAATCAAAAGCCTCGAATGCCACGCCATTAGCGGATTCCGGCCAACTGCCCGCTGACCAAAAACCGAAGGCTACACCGCCTGAAATTTCTGAAAAATGGCGCGCAGCTGGATACGTCCAGAAGGGCGGCGATGTGTATTTTTATCTCGATGACGGTGAGAGGCGGCGGGTGCTCGATAACCCGCTGACCTTCAAATTGTCCCGTCGATCCTATGAATTGAAAGTTGGTGAGCAATGGGTAACCGAATTTTCCGGATCGTCTGCGCGTTCCTCCTCTCCGCTTCCGCGCTAGCAGAGCCGGTTGCTGTCCAGTTTGACCAAATCCCGGTCAAAGATTTTGCCAAGGTCGTCTACGGCGACATTTTAAAAACCGGCTACGTCGTGCATGAGTCGGTCGATTCCGCAAAAATCTCCGTCTATTTTCCGAAATCGGAACCGAAACAAATCGAACGCTTGGCCGTCGATGCGCTCAAGGCGTCTGGTCTGGCTGCAGAGTCGGTCGGCGGTGTCGTGGTGATCAATAAGCCCAAAGCGCCGGAATCGGAAGTGATCATCTATCGCCCTAAATTCCGTTCGGTTAGCTACCTCTCGGAGCTACTCGTAGCCGCATTTCCCGGCATCCAGATCGGTGGTCGTCGCCAAATGTCCAATGTCCCTATGAACCAATACGGCTATGCCGCACAGGGGCAGGGCTACGCGAATCAGCCTGGTCAAATGATGCAAGGTGCAATGCCGATTACTGGTGAGCAGGGCGTTTCCGGATTGTTTGACCGTGTATCGGCTGACGTACTGGTTGCCCGTGTCGAACCCGAAAAGGCAAAGGCGCTTCGCTCCCTGATCGATCAGCTAGATATCGAACAAAGTGAGGTTGTCATTCGTGCCGTTGCTTATGAAGTCCAGAAAGGCCAACGTGAAGGCTCGGCGCTCGATCTGGTCTGGGGGCTGCTGAAATCGAAAATCGGAATCGATCTCAGGGGCAAGCTGGCCGGTTCAGATAGCACTGTCAGTATCAAGATAGGCGGTATTGATGCCGTATTGAATGCCCTTGATACCGATACCCGCTTCAAATCCTTGTCTCGTCCCGCCGTCAGAGTCAAAAGCGGCTCCATGGCCCGCTTCGCGGTCGGTGCCGATGTCCCGGTGTTGGGTGGTGTCGTTACCCAAAACAATGGCGGCGCTGCCGTCCAGTCCGTCGAATACCGCTCAAGCGGCGTTCTTCTCGATGTCACGCCACAAGTGCGACAGGGCCGCGTTGACGTCAAGCTCAAACAAGAATACTCAACCTTCGTTCAGACCATCACGGGCGTGCAGAACAGCCCGACCCTGAACAAGCGCAGTGCCGAAACCGAACTGTCCGTTGAACCCGGCGAAGTCGTATTTATCGGTGGCCTGGAATCCGAAGAAAACACCGATTCCAGCCAAGCCTTTTACGGCCTGCCCTTCGGCAAAAGCAAAGAGCGCCGCCAGAACGAAACCGTTCTCATGCTGGAAGTGCAGCGAATCTAAAAGTGATACACGATCGGATCTAAGGTTTGTATCGCTTTTAAATCACGTTCCAAGGGCTAGCCCTTGGCCCTGCCGGGTAGGCGAATTTGGACGTAAAAAAAGCCGGGAAACCCCCGGCTTTGTCGTTTTCGCGGTCTGTTAGATTGGAAGCCGTGTAATCAGTGCGGCAATGGTGCCCACGGTCACTAGAGCGGTCCCTACAAGCCATTTCACGAGGTTGGCTTCGGTTCGGGCAATTTCGGCGGTCAGTGATCCTTTGGCTTTCTCCAAGTCGGCGCGGACCTGTTCTACGTCGCCGCGGGTAGCTAGTTGTTGAGCATGCAGTGCATAGCGTTGGTCGATAGCTTTGTTGATCGACTCAACGGCGCTTTTGGCCTTCTCGGCGGAAACGCCTGCCGATTGAAGTGCGTCGTAAATTTCAAGTTCCATGGTCAATGCTCCTTTTGTTTGATTGTAGAGGGAAAGGCGATCTGTTTCCAATTACTGTTACATAACGAAAACCATAGGCACCTGCGCGATGCCATCCAGTTCCAAAACAAGCTGGTGCGGCTTCTTGGCCGTGTTGGCCTTGGCGAAAAAGCCCTTAACCCAAGATGTGATGGCTTTTTTCACGTCAAAGACTGTTGCTGCCACAAACCGGCAAGCCTCGCCGAACTCGAAGCAACCCTGACGGTCTTCGAACTCGGCGGACTGGCGCGGTGTGTAGCGGCTCATGGTTTTAGAATTCGGTGGTCAGTTCGCCAGTTGCGAGGCGCTTCATGATGTCAAAGCCGTTTTCGGTGCCTCCACAGTTCTCGAGTTCCTTAAGAGCGGCTTTGAACGTGTAGTGATCGCTCCAGATGTCCTCTTCGTCAGTTCCTGCGTTTTCCACCACAACCCATTGCGGGTAGTCGATTTCGAGTGCTTTTCCTAGGCTCGGGTGGGCCTCGTGGCTGTTGTTGTTTTCCGGTTTGTTTGCTGCCTGCATGATTAGCTCCTTCGGGTTAAGTTGTTTTCCTGAGTATCGGTATGGGCTTGCCGTCAAAGACCACTGGCCGGGAATGGAGCAAGGGAGAAACCGGAAGCCGCAGCGGCTTTTTCGGCGCTTCATCAGAAAAAACGAACGGGTGAGGATTTCAGGGCGTAGCCCGGCCCTTGAGGAATGGACGGACTGTGGTATTTGTCGGCGTATCTAGCCCGTACTGATACGCGCCTTCAGGAAAACGGCTTAGGCCGTGGGCGCAGGCTGCGAACGCGTCTGCCGGAAAACAAAAGCCCCAAAGGGGCGTCTAGCTGAGGGGTTGGAGCTTTACCATTGCTGTTTGCCTGCTGAAGGCGGATAGAAGCGTCGGCGTGCGTCCTATGATCAATGGCGCCCTCCGCCGCGCCCCGCGAGGACCGAAGGCCCGCAGCGGCGGCGCGAGCGGAGCGAGCGCCTAAAATCTTAACTAGGACACTTTGCAACGGATTCGGCGGTATGGACGCTGCCGCAAGGGTTTCCGGTAATATTGCTGGTCATGCAATCCCTAACCATTCCGGATTTTTTGGACCGTTATAGTCGCGAAATTCGCTTCTCTCACAAGTCGCATTATTCGGTCGTTTCTGTCCTCAATACTTTCCGCGAGAATGCCCCTGCAAAGCCCGTGGCTGAGTTGTCAGGCTCTGACATGCATGGGTACGTCCAGAAGCGCTTAGAAGTCGGCATACAGCCTACAACGGTCAATAGGGAGTTATCTGTTCTTTCGGCCGCTTTCAATCATGCTCGGCGAAAGTGGGGCGTACAGATGGCGAACCCAACAAGGCATCTCCGGTTGAGGATGCCGGCATTGCGGGTGCGATATCTTGAACGCTGTCAAGCTGATGCCTTGCTGCGAGAGGCTTATGAGCTTCGTGCTGACCTGGGCGACTTTGTCCGGTTGGCGCTTAATACTGGATGCCGAAAGAATGAACTCCTGACCCTTCGTTGGTCAGATGTAAATCTCGAGCGCGGCTACATTCTTCTGCGGCCGGAAAACACAAAAGCAAACCGTCGTCGTGTAATCCCCATCAATCGGGGCGCAGATCAGGCGCTGCGGGGTAGGTTGATCGGCAATGACTCAGAGTGGGTGTTTGCCAATCGATTTGGAGAGCGCATCAAGGCGCTAGATTGGCTTTTCCGGAAGGCTGTACGTGCAGCAGGAATCGAAGATTTCCGGATTCATGACCTGCGCCATACGTTCGCTAGCTGGCTGGTCACTGAGGGTGTTGAGTTGATCAAGGTGCGGGATTTGCTCGGTCATACCTCGATCAAAATGACAGAGCGTTACGCTCACCTTATGCCGAACAGGTTGCACGATGCGGTGCGTGTACTCGATATGTTTGGGGCAGTCGGGTGATGAATTCTTTTATATGTCTTATATAAGACAACTTTTCGTGGACGCTGCCTCCGAAATGTGCTGAAATTTCGCCCATGACTCGCGATGTTTCCCGTCCTGCCTCCCGTATGGCTTCCCCAACTTTCAGCCCGCTCTATCGCCAGATCAAGGATTTCCTGATCCGCAGCCTGGAGCACGGGGAGTGGGGGCCCGGGGATGCCATTCCCAGTGAGGGGGAGCTGGCTGTGCGCTTCAATGTCAGCCAGGGAACGGTGCGCAAGGCGATTGACGAAATGGCCGCCGAGAATTTGCTGGTTCGCCGCCAGGGCAAGGGGACCTTCGTTGCCACGCACAGCGATCCGCGCTCCTTCTATCGTTTTCTGCGCCTGGTGCCCGATGGCGGCAAGGTCATGCCGACCGAAAGCGATCCCTTTTATTGCGAGACGGTCTCCGCGACGCCCGAGGTTGCCGGGGCGCTCGGCCTGAGGGCGGGCGATCGGGTCGTGCATGTCAAGCGGCTGCTCCGTTTCGGCGGCGAGTCGGTCGTCTTTGATGAAATCTTTCTGGTGGCCGAGTTGTTCAACGGCCTGACGCTCGAAGGCTTGCGCGCCGGCGAGCGGTCGCTGTACAGCCTGTTCGAGAGCGAGTTTGGCGTGCGCATGATCAACGCCGAAGAGCGCCTGCGGGCGGTGCCCGCGGATGGGCAAAGTGCGGAATTGCTGGGGGTTCAAACGGGTGAGCCGTTGCTGCTTGTGGAGCGGACGGCCTACACCTATGGCAATAAACCGGTGGAGTGGCGTCGCGGTCTGTATTGCACGCGGCATCACTACTACCGGAACGAGTTGGGATGAGAGATGGCATGCTTTCGAACTAGGTCGTAAAGCGCCCGGAGTGGCGTGTTTGGCCGGGTTTTGAATGTATAATTACCGTTCTTTTCGAACCACGTACAAGCGGATAACCGCATCTTTACGCGAGGGATGACGTTCATGGCAGAAATGACCATCAAGAAACGTCCAAAAAACTTGGACTTGACTACAATCAGGCTGCCGTTGCCTGGCAAGGTTTCAATTCTTCACCGCGTCAGCGGCATCGGATTGTTCCTCTGCTTCCCGGTAATGCTCTGGCTCTTCGGCGCCAGCCTGGGATCTCCTGAAAGCTTCGCCGCCTTCAAGGCCGTTGCCGGCATGTTGCCGGTCAAGGTCATCCTGGCCGGCTTGCTCTGGGCATTCGTGCATCACTTCTGCGCCGGCATCCGCTTCCTGCTGCTCGATCTGCATGTCGGCATCGAGAAGGAAGCCGCCCGTCAGTCCGCCGCCGTCGTCTTCGCCGTCAGCATCCCGCTGACCCTGGTCCTGTGGGGGGTGCTGCTGTGATCAATCGTATCGTTGTCGGTGCCCATTACGGCCTCAAGGACTGGATCGCCCAGCGCGCCACCGCCGTCATCATGGCCGTCTATTCCGTGCTGATCGCCGCCGTGCTGCTGGTCGTCCGCCCGGGCACCTTCGAAGCCTGGCAGGGCATCTTCGCCAATGGCGTCATCAAGTTCCTGACTTTCCTCTTCTTCGTCAGCCTGTTCTACCACGCCTGGATCGGCGTGCGTGACATCTGGATGGATTACGTGAAGCCGACCGGCCTGCGCCTGTCCCTGCACGTTCTGACCATTGCCGCGCTGGTGGGTTACACCGCGTGGGCTGCTGCGATTCTCTGGAGGCTGTAAGCGTGAGTATTCCTGTTCTGAAGTTTGATGCGGTCATCGTCGGTGCCGGTGGCGCCGGTCTGCGTTCCGCGATCCAATTGTCCGAGGCCGGCCTGAAGACCGCCGTGCTGTCCAAGGTTTTTCCGACCCGTTCGCACACCGTTGCGGCACAGGGCGGTGTCGCCGCTTCCCTGGGTAACTCCGAGGAAGACCACTGGACGTGGCACATGTACGACACCGTCAAGGGTTCCGACTGGCTCGGCGACCAGGACGCCATCGAGTTCATGTGCAAGAAGGCCAACGAAGTGGTCGTCGAGCTCGAGCACTACGGCATGCCCTTCGACCGTACCGACAATGGCAAGATCTACCAGCGCCCGTTCGGCGGCCACATGTCCAACTTCGGCGAAAAGCCGGTGCGTCGCTCCTGCGCGGCCGCTGACCGTACCGGTCACGCCATGCTGCACGCCATGTACCAGCGCAACGTCAAGGCCAACACCCAGTTCTTCGTCGAATGGATGGCCCTCGACCTGATCCGCGACGAAGAAGGCCACGTCCTCGGCGTCACCGCCATGGAAATGGAAACCGGCCAGGTCGTGATCTTCCACGCCCGCGCCACCATCTTCGCGACCGGCGGTGCCGGCCGTATCTTCTACTCCTCGACCAACGCCTTCATCAACACCGGTGACGGCCTGGGCATGGCGGCGCGTGCCGGCATCCCGCTTGAAGACATGGAATTCTGGCAGTTCCACCCGACCGGCGTCGCCGGTGCCGGCGTGCTGATCACCGAAGGCGTGCGCGGCGAAGGCGGCATCCTGCGTAACAGCAGCAAGGAACGCTTCATGGAGCGCTACGCCCCGAACGCCAAGGACCTGGCGTCGCGCGACGTGGTTTCCCGCGCCATGGCCACCGAAATCAAGGAAGGTCGCGGCTGCGGCGTCAACAAGGACTACGTCCTGCTCGACATCACCCACCTCGATCCGGCCACCATCATGAAGCGCCTGCCGGGTATCCACGAAATCGGCCTGCAGTTCGCCGGCGTCGATTGCCTGAAGGAACCGCTGCCGGTCGTCCCGACCTGCCACTACCAGATGGGCGGTATCCCGACCCATTACTCCGGCCGCGTCGTGATGCCGCAGAACGGCGACATGAATGCCGTCGTGCCGGGCTTCTACGCCGGCGGCGAATGCGCCTGCGCCTCGGTGCACGGTGCCAACCGCCTGGGTACCAACTCGCTGCTCGACCTGCTGGTCTTCGGCAAGTCGGCCGGTGACTCCGCCGTGGAAGACCTCAAGGCCGGCAAGGCGCATCGCGAACTGCCGAAGGACGCCGCCGACAAGTCGCTGGCCCGTATCGCCGCCATCGACAACCGCAAGGGCGGTGCCAATGTGCACGAAACCCGCCTGGCCATGCAGCGCACCATGCAGGACCACGCCGGCGTGTTCCGCTTCGGCGACATGCTGAAGCAGGGCGTCGAGAAGATCCTCGAAGTCGAGAAGGCTGCCCGCCAGCTCGAGATCAAGGACAAGTCGCAAGCCTGGAACACGGCTCGTACCGAAGCGCTCGAAATGGAAAACCTGATCGAGGTCGCCAAGGCCACCATGATCTCCGCGGAAGCCCGCAAGGAATCCCGCGGCGCCCACGTCCGCGACGACGCACCGGATACCGCCGAATTCCCGAACGGCCGCAACGACAAGGAATGGCTGAAGCACACGCTGTTCTCGCCGGTTGATAACTCGATCAGCTACAAGCCGGTCAACATGCAACCCCTGACCGTCGAGCCTGTTGCGCTCAAGACGCGCTCGTACTAATTGGAGTCCAGAATGAGCAAACGCATGGTTCAATTCAGCATCTATCGCTACGATCCGGACAAGGACGACGCGCCGTACATGCAGGATATCTCGGTCGAACTCGAGCCGACCGACCGCAAGCTGCTGGACGCGCTGACCAAGTTGAAGGCCAAGGACGACGCGATCTCCTATCGTCGTTCCTGCCGCGAAGGCGTCTGCGGTTCAGACGCCATGAACATCAACGGCAAGAACGGCCTGGCCTGCCTGACCGACATCGACAGCCTGAAGCAGCCCATCGTGCTGCGCCCGCTGCCCGGCCTGCCGGTCATCCGCGACCTGATCGTGGACATGACCCAGTTCTTCAAGCAGTACCACTCGATCAAGCCCTACCTGATCAACAACGATCCGGCTCCGGAGCGCGAGCGTCTGCAGTCGCCGGAAGATCGCGAAGAGCTGAACGGCCTGTACGAGTGCATCCTGTGCGCCTGCTGCTCCACGTCCTGCCCGTCGTTCTGGTGGAACCCGGACAAGTTCGTCGGACCGGCCGGCCTGCTGGCCGCCTACCGTTTCATCGCCGACACGCGCGACCAGGCAACCAACGAGCGCCTCGACAACCTCGAGGACCCGTACCGTCTGTTCCGTTGCCACACCATCATGAACTGCGTTGACGTGTGCCCGAAGGGTCTGAACCCGACCAAGGCCATCGGCAAGATCAAGGACATGATGGTCCGTCGCGCCGTCTGATGGAGCGCGCGGACTACGAACGCCTTCGCTGGCGCTGTATCCGTCGCGCGCTGCTCGAGCTCGACATCACGCTGACGCGTTTTCTCGATGACGGGTTCGACCAGCTGACCGACGAGCAGCAGCAGGTGTTCGTGGAATTGGCCGATATGGAGGATCACGAGCTCTGGTACTGGCTGAGCGGCAAGGAAGAGTGCGATGATCCTCGTTTCGCGCCCATCGTGGCGGCGATTCGTAAGAGTTGAGTAAGGTTGATGTTCTAACTTTGGAACGTTTACCGCTTTTTTTGGCAGTGCAGTGACAACCAACACCTGTAAAGGGAAGACACCATGACGACCGAACGCAAGGCAACTTTGAACATCGACGGGCAGGCTCCCGTCGATTTCCCGATCATGTCCCCGACGCACGGCAACGATTGCGTCGATATTCGCACGCTCGGTGGCAAGACCGGTTTGTTTACCTACGACTCCGGTTTCCTCTCCACCGCCAGCTGCAAGTCCAAGGTCACCTTCATTGACGGCGACAAGGGCGAGCTGCTGTATCGCGGCTATCCGATCGAACAACTGGCTGAAAACTGCAACTTCCTCGAAGTGACCTATCTGCTGAAGAACGGCGAACTGCCGAACGCCAAGCAGAAGACCGACTTCGAAACGACCATCAAGAACCACACGATGGTCCACGAACAGCTGACCAAGTTCTACTCCGGTTTCCGTCGCGACGCCCACCCGATGGCCGTCATGACCGGTGTCGTCGGCGCCCTGTCCGCCTTCTACCACGACGCGATGGACTTCTCGGACGCCGAGCACCGCAACGTCAGCTTCAACCGCCTGGTTGCCAAGATGCCGACCATCGTCGCCATGGCCTACAAGTACAACACCGGCGCGCCGTTCATGTACCCGGACAACGAGCTGGACTACACCGCCAACTTCATGCGCATGATGTTCGGCAACCCGTGCGAGAAGTACAAGCCGAACCCGGTTCTGGTCAACGCGCTTGACACCATCTTCACGCTGCACGCCGATCACGAGCAGAACGCTTCCACCTCGACCGTCCGCCTGGCCGGTTCCTCCGGTGCCAACCCGTTTGCCTGTATCGCTGCCGGTATCGCCTGTCTGTGGGGTCCGGCACACGGCGGCGCGAACGAAGCCTGCCTGCAGATGCTGGAAGAAATCGGCGACGTTTCCCGCGTCGGCGAGTACATCAACCGCGCCAAGGACAAGAACGACTCCTTCAAGCTGATGGGCTTCGGTCACCGCGTCTACAAGAACTTCGACCCGCGCGCCAAGCTGATGCGCAAGGTCTGCAACGACGTGCTGGGCGAACTGGGCCTGGAAAACGACCGTCTGTTCAAGCTGGCCATGGAACTGGAAAAGATCGCCCTGGAAGATCCGTACTTCGTCGAGAAGAAGCTGTACCCGAACGTCGACTTCTACTCCGGCATCGTCCAGAAGGCCATCGGCATCCCGACCGAAATGTTCACCTGCATCTTCGCCCTGGCGCGCACCGTCGGCTGGATGACGCAGTGGGAAGAAATGCTGACCGATCCGGAATACAAGATCGGCCGTCCGCGTCAGCTGTACATCGGCGCCGCCAAGCGCGACGTGGTACCGCTCGCCCAACGCGGCTAAAGAAAAAAATGGGCGGCCTCTTGGCCGCCCTTTTTTTACCTGCGGAGATTTGTAGCGCCGCACGCAAGCAGCTACGAAAGAAAAATAACCCTAGTGGGGATGCCTATGACTACGATGAACCAATTGTCCGACAGCACGATGTTCTTCGGCGGCAATGCGCCGTTCGTGGAAGAGCTGTACGAAAACTACCTGAATGACCCGACCTCGGTTCCGGCCGAGTGGCGCGACTATTTCGATCGCCTGGCCCAGATGCCGGGTTATGTCGCCCGCGACGTCGCCCATGCGCCGGTGATTGCCGCCTTTGCCGAACTGGCCAAGGACGGCGGTTTCCGCCAGGCGGCGCCGGCTTCTGCCTCGACCGAGCACAAGAAGCAGTCCGCCGTCGGCCAACTCGTGACCGCCTACCGCTCGCTCGGCACCCGCTGGGCCGACCTGGACCCGCTCAAGCGCCTGGCCCGTCCGAAGATCGACGAACTGGAGCCGGCTTTCTACGGCTTCACCGACGCCGACCTGAACCAGACCTTCAGCGTCGGCTCCCTCAAGGGGCTCCCGGAAAACGCCAAGCTGGGCGATATCCTCGAAACCCTGAAGCAAACGTACTGCGGCACCGTCGGTGTCGAGTACATGTACATGACGGACTACAACGAGAAGCGCTGGCTGCAGGAACGCCTGGAGGGCATCCGTTCGCGTCCGTCCTACAATGCCGAGCAGAAGAAGCGCATTCTCGAGCGCCTGACGGCCGCCGAGACCCTCGAACGCTACCTGCACACCAAGTACGTCGGCCAGAAGCGTTTCTCGCTCGAAGGCGGCGAATCGCTGATCGTCTCGATGGACGAAGCCATTCGTACCGGCGGCGCCCTGGGCGTCGATGAAGTCGTCGTCGGCATGGCCCACCGCGGTCGCCTGAACGTCCTGGTCAACACGCTGGGCAAGGCCCCGTCCATGCTCTTCGCCGAATTCGAAGGCAAGAAGAAGAGCGATCTCTCCGCTGGCGACGTCAAGTACCACATGGGCTTCTCGTCCGACGTGTCCACCCCGGGAGGCGCCTGCCACCTGACGCTGGCTTTCAACCCGTCGCACCTCGAAATCGTCAACCCGGTGGTTGCCGGTTCCGTCTATGCCCGCCAGGTTCGTCGCGGCGAAGGCAGCAAGCAGAAGGTCATGCCCATCCTGGTGCACGGCGATGCCGCCGTTGCCGGTCAGGGCGTCAACCAGGAAATGCTCAACTTCGCGCAGACCCGTGGCTACGGCGTCGGCGGCGTGCTGCACATCGTGGTCAACAACCAGGTCGGCTTCACCACCTCCGATCCGCGCGACTATCGCTCCGGCCATTACTGCACCGACATCTTCAAGATGGTCGATGCGCCGATCTTCCACGTCAATGGCGACGATCCGGAAGCGGTTGCGCTGGTCACCCAGCTGGCCGTCGAATACCGCCAGACCTTCGGCAAGGATGTCGTCATCGACATCATCTGCTACCGCAAGCTCGGCCACAACGAGCAGGACGAGCCGATGGTCACCCAGCCGCTGATGTACAAGATCATCGCCAAGCACCCGGGTACCCGCAAGCTGTACGGCGACAAGCTGATCGCCGAAGGCACCCTGCCGGCCGAAGGTCCGGATGCGATGATCGCCGAATACCGCGCTCACCTCGACAAGGGCGAGTTGCTGTACAACCCGGTTCTCGCCGGCTACAAGCACCCGAACACCATCGACTGGACGCCGTTCCTGACCAAGAACTACATCGAGACCTGCGACACGACGGTGCCGATGAAGGAACTGAAGCGCCTGGCCAAGGGCTTGAGCACCATTCCCGAAGGCTTCACGCTGCATTCGCGCGTCAAGAAGATCGTCGAGGATCGCGCCGCCATGGGCGACGGCAAGCTGCCGGTCGACTGGGGCATGGCCGAGAACCTGGCCTACGCCTCGCTGCTGGTTTCCGGCTACGGCGTGCGCATCTCCGGCGAGGACGTCGGTCGCGGCACCTTCTTCCACCGCCACGCCGCTTTCCACGACCAGAACCGTACGAGCTGGGATACCGGCACCTACCACCCGCTGAAGAACCTGCAGGAAAAGCAGGCCGGCTTCCAGTGCTACGACTCCGTGCTGTCCGAAGAGGCCGTGCTCGCCTTCGACTACGGCTACGCCTCGGCCAACCCGTACGAGCTGGTGATCTGGGAAGGCCAGTTCGGCGACTTCGCCAACGGCGCCCAGGTCGTCATCGACCAGTTCATCGCCTCCGGCGAAGCCAAGTGGGGCCGTGCCTGCGGTCTGGTCATGCTGCTGCCGCACGGCTACGAAGGCCAGGGGCCGGAGCACTCCTCCGCCCGTCCGGAACGCTTCATGCAACTGTGCGCCGAGATGAACATGGAAGTCTGCATGCCGACCTCGGCTGCCCAGGTCTTCCACATGCTGCGCCGCCAGGCTGTCCGCATGCAGCGCAAGCCGCTGATCGTCATGTCGCCGAAGTCGCTGCTGCGCCACAAGGATGCCAGCTCTTCGCTGGAAGAACTGGCCAACGGCGAGTTCAAGCGCGTCATCGGCGAAGTCGACGAACTCGACCCGAAGAAGGTCAAGCGCGTCATCCTCTGCTCGGGCAAGGTCTACTACGACCTGGTCAACGCCCGTCGCGAAAAGGGCATCAAGGACATCGCCATCGTCCGTCTGGAACAGCTCTATCCGTTCCCGAAGGATTCCCTGCAAGCCGAACTGGCCAAGTATCCGAAGGCTACCGAGATCGTCTGGGCGCAGGAAGAACCGCGCAACCAGGGCGCCTGGTACTGGATCGCCTCGCGTCACCACCTCGACACCCAGCTGGGCGCCAAGCAGAAGATGCTGCTGGTGTCGCGTCCGGCCTCTTCGTCGCCGGCGGTGGGTTACCTGGCCAAGCACAACGAGCAAACCAAGGCTTTGATCGAGTCCGCACTGGGCAAGATCGAGTACTAAAAACTACAGCAGAGTGGAGTCACACATGAGCATTATCGAAGTTCAAGTTCCCCAGTTGTCCGAGTCCGTCGCCGAAGGCACGCTGGCTTCCTGGAAGAAGAAAATCGGCGAAGCCGTTGCCCGCGATGAAATCCTGATCGACATCGAGACCGACAAGGTCGTGCTGGAAGTCCCGTCGCCGGGCGCCGGCGTGCTGGTCGAAATCGTCAAGGGCGATGGCGAAACCGTCGTCTCCGGCGAACTGATCGCCCGCATCGATACCGAAGCCAAGGCAGGCGCTGCTGCGCCGGCCGCCGAAGCACCGAAGGCTGCCGCTCCGGCCGCCAAGGCTGCCCCGGCTGCCGCCGCCGCTGCTCCGGCCGGTACCGCCAGCCCGTCGGCCCGCAAGATTCTCGACGAGAAGGGCATTGCCGCCGCCGACGTCGCCGGCTCCGGCCGCGGCGGTCGCGTCACCAAGGAAGACGCCGTCGCCGCCGCCCCGAAGGCCGGTCCGGCTTCTGCCCCGGCTGCGCCGACGATCAACATCGCCGCACCGAGCACCGGCGTCGCCCTCGGCGACCGCACCGAGCAGCGCGTGCCGATGACCCGTCTGCGTGCCCGTATCGCCGAGCGTCTGCTGCAGTCGCAAGCCACCAACGCCATCCTGACCACGTTCAACGAAGTGAACATGGGCCCGATGATGGCGCTGCGCAAGCAGTACGGCGAAAAGTTCGAGAAGGCCCACGGCGTCCGCCTCGGCTTCATGGGCTTCTTCGTCAAGGCCGCCTGCGCCGCCCTGCAGAAGTTCCCGGTCCTCAACGCCTCGGTTGACGGCAACGACATCATCTATCACGGCTACATCGACATCGGTATCGCCGTCGGTTCGCCGCGCGGCCTGGTCGTGCCGATCATCCGCAACGCCGACCAGCTGAGCATCGCCGAGATCGAAAAGAAGATCGCCGAATTCGGCGCCAAGGCCAAGGACGGCAAGCTGTCGATCGAAGAACTGACCGGCGGCACCTTCTCCATCTCCAACGGCGGCATTTTCGGTTCCATGATGTCCACCCCGATCATCAACCCGCCGCAGTCGGCCATCCTGGGCATCCACGCCACGAAGGACCGCGCCATGGTTGAGAACGGTCAAGTCGTCGTGCGTCCGATGAACTACCTGGCCATGTCCTACGATCACCGCATCATCGACGGTCGCGAAGCCGTCCTCGGTCTGGTGACCATGAAGGAAGCGCTGGAAGATCCGTCCCGCCTGCTGCTCGGCGTCTAATCGACGCCTGCCGGCGCCAGTGT
The DNA here is from genome assembly GCF_945957265.1 of uncultured Dechloromonas sp. Lineage (GTDB taxonomy): Bacteria > Pseudomonadota > Gammaproteobacteria > Burkholderiales > Rhodocyclaceae > Azonexus. The sequence goes on along the minus strand of NZ_CAMFKO010000023.1, from coordinate 20,747 downwards.
CCCGACAAGGGCGCTGGCGCTTTTGCACATCTGAATTCTGAAAGGTTTGTCACATGTCCAAGCAATTTGACGTGCTCGTTATCGGCGGCGGCCCTGGCGGCTACATCGCCGCCATTCGCGCTTCGCAGCTCGGCTTCTCGGCTGCTTGCGCCGAATCCAATCCCTATGCCGACCCCAAGGGCGAGCCGCGTCTCGGCGGTACCTGCCTGAACGTCGGCTGCATCCCGTCCAAGGCGCTGCTGCACACCTCGCACCTGTTCGAGGAAGCCAACCACAGCTTCGAAGCCCAGGGCATCAAGGTCGGCAAGGCCAGCATCGACGTGCCGACCATGAAGGCGCGCAAGGATGGCGTGGTCAATCAGCTGACCTCCGGCATCAAGATGCTGCTCAAGAAGAACAAGGTCACCTTCCTGGCCGGCCACGGTTCCTTCGTGGGCAAGGAAGGCGACTACTACAAGGTCAAGGTCGGCGCCGAGGAAGTGCTGGCCAAGCAGGTCATCGTCGCCACCGGTTCCAAGGCCCGTCACCTGCCGGGCGTGCCGGTCGACCAGAAGATCGTCATGGACAACGAAGGCGCCCTGAACCAGGAATCCGTGCCGAAGAAGCTGGCCATCATCGGCGCCGGCGTCATCGGTCTGGAAATGGGCTCGGTGTGGCGTCGCGTCGGTTCCGAAGTCACCGTTCTCGAAGCCATGCCGGAATTCCTGTCGGTGGCCGACCAGGACGTCGCCAAGGAAGCGCTCAAGCTGTTCACCAAGCAGGGCCTGAACATCCAGGTCGGCGTCAAGATCGGCGACATCAAGGCGACCAAGAAGGCTGTCTCCATCGCCTATACCGACAAGGACGGCAAGGAACAGAAGCTGGATGCCGATCGCCTGATCATCTCCATCGGCCGCGTGCCGAACACCGACGGCCTCAACGCCGAAGGCGTCGGCCTGAAGCTGGATGCCCGCGGCTTCGTCGAAGTCGACGGCCACTGCGCCACCAATCTGCCGGGCGTCTGGGCCATCGGCGACGTGGTGCGCGGCCCGATGCTGGCGCACAAGGCGCATGAAGAGGGCGTCATGGTTGCCGAGCTGATGGCTGGCCAGGCCGGTCACTGCAACTTCGACACCATCCCCTTCGTCATCTACACCTCGCCGGAAATCGCCTGGGTCGGCAAGACCGAGCAGCAACTGAAGGCCGAAGGCGTCGAGTACAAGGCCGGCAAGGTACCGTTCCTGGCCAACGGCCGTGCGCTGGGCATGGGCGATCCGTCCGGCTTCGTCAAGATGCTGGCCTGCAAGAAGACCGACCGTATCCTCGGTGTGCACATCATCGGTGCCAATGCTTCCGAAATCATCGCCGAAGCCGTTGTGGCGATGGAGTTCGGCGGTGCTGCGGAAGATCTGGCGCGCATCTGCCACGCTCACCCGACCCTGTCGGAGACCGTGCACGAAGCCGCTCTGGCCTGCGACAAGCGCACGCTGAACTTCTGATCGCCAAATAGGCCATCCAAAGGCGGGTTGCGGCAACGCACCCGCCTTTTTCTTTGGCAGAATACGTTTCTTCCCAACATTGATTTTCAGAGATGCCGCATAAAAAACTGAACGTCGCTGCCGAAGGCATGCTCGACGCGTACAAGGCCCTGCTCGATGCCCGTGGCTATGTTGCCGATGCCGCCCAGATGATCGCGGCCACGGCCTTGCAGAACCTGTACGCCAACCTCCTGTCGTTCAAGGTCGACCGGAGCAGCACCTTCAAGCGTCTTCTCTCCCCGCCCAAACCGCCGAAGGGCGTCTATTTCTGGGGTGGGGTCGGGCGTGGCAAGAGCTTCCTGATGGACTGCTTCTACGATTCCGTTCCCTATCGCCGCAAGAAGCGCATCCACTTTCACGCCTTCATGCAGCAGATCCACCGCGACCTCGACAAATACAAGGGCGAGGCCGACCCCATGCTCAAGGTTGCCGAGCAGGTCGCCAAGGACGTCCGGCTGCTCTGCTTCGACGAGTTCCACGTTTCCGACATCGCCGATGCGATGATCCTCGGCCGCCTGATGAACGGCCTGTTCGCCAACGGCGTCATCGTCGTCATGACCTCCAACTACCCGCCGGACATGCTTTACCCCAACGGCCTGCACCGCGAAAGCTTCCTGCCCACCATCGCCTTGCTCAACAAGAACCTCGACGTCTTCGAGGTCGAAGCCGGCATCGACTATCGCCTGCGCGCGCTGGAGCAGGTCGAGATCTACCATCATCCGGCCGACGATGCCGCCGAGAAAAAGATGCTCGAGTACTTCAGGATGGTGGCCGGCGAAGACGGCAAGAAGGGCGGTCATATCGAAGTGCTCGGCCGCAACATCGACACCGTGCGCCGCGGCCATGGCGTCATCTGGTTCGACTTCCGCACCCTGTGCGGCGGGCCGCGCTCGCAGAACGACTACCTCGAAATCTCGCGCAGCTACCACACCGTGCTGCTCTCCCACATTCCCAAAATGACCCAGCACCAGGCCTCGGAAGCCCGCCGCTTCACCTGGCTCGTCGATGTCTTCTACGACCACAAGGTCAAGCTCATCGTGACCGCCGACTGCGCAGCCGACGCCTTGTACACCGACGGCACCCAGGCCGGGGAATTCAAGCGCACGGTCAGCCGTCTAACCGAGATGAACTCCAAGGAATACCTCGGATTGCCACACATTCCTTCCGAATGAGGAGCAACAACCCATGAAAACGATGCTGAAAGGCTGTCTCGCCGGTCTGCTGGCCCTTTGGTTCGGCATCGTGGCGGCGCAGCAGATGGAAATCGTCCAGCTCCGCAGCAAGACCGCCGAAGAAGTCATCCCGGCCCTGTTGCCCCTGCTGGAGCAGGGCGGCACCCTGACCGGCATGAACGACCAGCTCTTCCTGAAAGCATCGCCACGCAACCGCGACGAGATCAAGCGCGCGCTCGCCGCCATGGACCGCCCGAGTCGCCGCCTCATCATCCGCATCGCGCAGAACCGCCAAGCCGAAGACAGCGCCCGTGGCGGCGAGGTCAGTGGCCAGGTCACCCTGGGCGGCACCCGGCGCAGCAATGTTGGTGCCACGGTATGGGACACCAAGAGCGTGCGCGGCGAAAACGCGGCGCAAATGGTCCAGACCGTCGAAGGTGGCCGCGCCTACATCCAGGTCGGACGTTCGCTCGCCGTGCCGATGCGCCAGGTCGTCGTCGGGCCGGGCGGCGCGCTCATCAACGAAGGCGCCGTCTATCGCGACATCGGCAGCGGTTTCTACGCCACGCCGCGCATCAACGGCCAGCGCGTCACCCTGGAAATCACCCAGCAGGCCGAAAGCTTCGATCCCGCCTATGGCCGGGGAGGCGTCAGTTCGCAGCGCCTCGCCACCACCGTTTCCGGTACCCTCGGCGAGTGGATCGAACTCGGCGGCAGCGGCCGGCAAGCCGCCGGCCAGCAAGGCGGCGCCTTCAGCGTGGGCACCAGCGATGCCCGTGACAATCGCTCCATCTGGTTAAAAGTCGAGGAAGCAGAATGACCGAAGAAATTATCCGCAAACCACGCCACATCGGGCACAAGATCGCCCTGGTCGGCGCCGCATTCTGCGCGCTGATGATGATCCCCGCCATCATTGCCTTCGGCTGGTTCTTCTTCACCCGCGGCATGGCCGATACCTGGACGCCCAGCATGGCAGCGGCCGTCTTCTTCTTCGGCTGCTGCGCCGGGGTGCTCCACGCCACCAGCGTACCGCAGCCCCTGCTGCCGCCTGAGGGCGAGGGCTGATATCGCGGGCCTGATGCGCCTGCGCTTGCAACGGGCAAAACACCCGCTCAAGCCGAAGAAGCGCACGCTCAGGCAGTGCTGTTTTTCCGGGGCGACTCATTGGCGCTCCGGGTTGAATAACATCTCAGGCCGTATTTCGTATTGCCCAGTAGCCTAGTGCTACGAGCCCGACCGCCAGTTGCGCCGCGATGCTGTAGCGTCCAATGCGCAGCATCCCCGGCCTGCCTTTGGTAGAGCGGAGCGCCAGCAGGCCGACAGCCAGCCATAGTGCAAACACGCAACTCCATGCGACCCAAGCGAGGCCAACGCCGACGCAACCAAAGCCTTCACAGCGAATTCTCCAGGTTGCAATTCCAAGACCAGCGACTACAACGACACCAATGGCGTGGAGGATGGGCATCATGTGCGTTGCCACACCTGAATAAGGCCAAGCAGGTGGGTGAAACCGATGACAAGGCAAATGGCTGAAGTGACAAACCAGAACGTTGTACTGTTCCCCGGGAAAGCGGGCTTGAGCAATGGGAAGGCAAGCGCTCGGAGCAGATAGATAGCGGTGATGCCGGCCAGTGCTAACCGTAAATACGGTAACGGAGGAAGAAGGCCGGCACCAGATAGCGCATAAATGGCCCAACCCGAAAGGACCGTGCCAATGACAAAAGCAACCAGCGGGGGGGTACCAATGACCTGCTGCTGACATGCGAACGATAGGCTCGCCAGCACCAAGAAATCTAAAGCCGTTAGCCCCCCATGGGATGCACGCGAAATGAAGGAGCGCCGCAATAAGACTGAGTGCAGCTCCCAAAAGAAGCGGAAGGTTGTAGTTGTGCATGGAGAGGGGTGACGGTCGGCTGGAGTGGATTGTTGGGCGAATTACTTACGACCATAACGTTCCCTGACCGCAGAAAGCGTAAGCACTTGGAGCTTTTTGCAGGCACTGTCGAGGGCCTCAATTTTTTCCGTTGGGTAATTCTTTGTTGCTTCCAAGGTGTCTCGTGCAGCCTGCCTTAAACCGGCAAGCAGCTGAGATTTGCTGATTTTTCCGCGCACAGGAGTAGCAAAGTGACTTGGATGCAGTGGGGACTCTTCGGGGATGCCCCAAACAGCGCTCGCAAAAAAGCTGACGTAAGCGGCAAGCTCTTGGAACTCCATCTCTTTTTGCTCAGGAAATTTAGCCACGGTTCCTAATACGCCCAACGTTTGAACTCACCGGACTGGCGCGGCTTGCCGCGACAGGTCCGATGAACTGACGGGTTGGGCCTCGCTACCAAAACTGCCACCAAGAGGCCCGGGAGCGCTTAAAGCGAAGCAATGGAATTGACTCGGGTTCAAGAAGGGAAGAGTCAATGAACCCCTCGAGCTGGTAGCCAAAGCGATTCTTCAATGTTTCCTCGCCGAGATCCAAAGGATGGAACGGAAACGGGTAAGCGTCCTTCTCTTCATCGTTATCAACAGCCGGGTACTCACCGGACCAGTAAGGCTCTTCGAAAAATAGGCGCTGTCCGATGTCTTCCATGATGCCGCCATCCGGAGACAGGCTCAGGGAGCGCACCAATTTTCCGTTCGTCCATATTGCATACGCAAACCAATCAACCACGCTGTGCATTGCGTGAAGCGTGACAACTCCGCTGCCACCGGCAGCTATGAAATGCTGCGGCAGCTTAGACGGGTAATCGATACCAAATTCTTTGGCCGCAACAACTGAGACACCCGGAAAGCAACCGATGTGAAGTTCATTATCGGGTGGAGATGTATAGGACAGATCGCCATCCCCAATCGGTTCGAGTTTCTCGCCGGGGAATAGGGTGCTTGCGAGCTTTAGGGTTGCCTCCCGATCGAGCGGAGGCTTCGCAGCGAGCACCCCACGTGCATCTGAATTTGCAAGTACGAGCATCCATGTTTTTGCGCCCATAGATCACTTTCTGTGAGTTAAAGAGGCCCAACGTCTGACATAACCGGCGCTGCGCGGCTTCATCGCGCAGCGTCCGGGTTGATGGATGGGTTGGGCGTCATTTTGCGACTGGCTGCATACCTGCGGTCAATGCGGCCTGGATATCTTGCGGCAGGCTCGCTACGCCCTTGATGACACCAGGCCCGCCGTTCCGCCAATTTACAGAGAAGCTGCGTTGCGCCGACAACGCCGGCAGTCTGTACTCTGTCAACTCCAGCACAACTTCGGTTCCTCCTTCAACAAGCGCCGCAGATGACCCGATTTTGACTATGGGCCCCAGTTCACGGACCATGACCACGACAGCACGGTCATAGCGCGACTGCGCTTGCTCCAATGCTGCGGCCACTTCGGCGGCAGATGGCTGTGCAATCCGTTGAACGGTGGCTGAGGAAAAGCAACCTGACTTGGCAAAGAACTGTGTGATGCCGTCTGCTGCGGCCGCCTCCCGTTCGGAAATGTCCTTCTGGTTCGGGCGCCACTGCGGTACCCAAAGCACGAGTGCGTTTGCGGTGCTCTGACACACCGAAGGCTGAGGCGACGGTGCTAGCTGCACTGTGGTTGTAGAGACGCAGGCGCCAAGCGCAACCACGGCTACCAGCGCTGCGAGCGAGATACGATGCTGATTCATGACGCCCAATGTACTAGCTCAGCCGACGGCAAAAAGCGGAGCTTTTTGACGGTTGGTTGGAGCGGGGTGTTAGGAAATGACTGTTAGTTTTGATAGGCATATGTCGATAGTGATACCAACAATGAGCGCAATGGTGAAAGCAATGGCAAAGCTTTCATAAGACCTGATAGCCCTATATGTGGCAGTCCCGCCGACAATGATTAGACCCGTTACCCAAGAGGGGCGGGAAATAACTAAATTTGATTTGCAGGCATGGCAATCAACGCGACCCGCCGAGCCTCTAAACATTGCCTTGAGCGGCAGAAGTAAAGCGGAGCAACAAGGACAGCGTAATAGCATGTTGTGATTCCTAACGTTAGAAATCACCGGACCTGCGCGGCTTTTCGCGCAGGTCCGGTGGATTGCGATGTTAGACAAAGTTTTATGTAGTAGTAAGCAATGGGCGACGAGGCGCCAAAGATTATGAGAGCGACGATAAAAACGGACCAGGTACCGGACTCGGTACTGGACACGCTGATAGCAGCATTTTCCGGAGAGGTAGGGTCAAAATAAACCTGAATGTTTTTGCCTTCGGGGTAAGCGTTGGCAATTCTCTCTGCATCGATTTTTGACCTACATAGGTTGTCACCAAAATTTATGCGACGACCTACATACTCTTGCTGCTCAACCGTGTATCGATAAAGAATCTCCGGCATGTAAGACGCCAAATTTTTGCACTTACGTTGTATCTGCGAAGAAATAACCAAGCCTTCGGTGGAAGGCCATGCAGGAGACGCTGATGCCTTGGCAAAATCTTTAACTGACGAAATAAGGGCACACAGCGAAAAGATGACAATAAAAGTTAAAAACGCGGCAATAAAAATGTTTAGCGCACGGCCGTGGATTGTAGGTGTGGGCATTGGTGTCTAACGTTTGAATTCAGCGAACGGCAAAAGTGCGGTTTTTGACGGTCCGCTGGAATGATTTGTTATGCGCAATTTATAGGCCACAGGCGATTGCCTGTTTGATTATTGGGGCCACGGACTCTTTTGATATTCCGCGATCTTGGCAGTAGTTCGACTGCAACCATACCGAAAGTTGTTTTTGTCCTTTGCTGGAGTTGCACCCACGACAACAAAGCGCGATGTTCTCTCTTGTGATGATTCTTTCATCATTGATGATGTGTTCCCAGCTTGCTGCCGATTTTGGGGAAACTTTGGAAGAAGTAAATGGCGTGCCGCAATAGACGCACTCTTTGTCTCTGGCTCGGACTTCCGTTTCTAGCCAAGCAGGGATATTCCAGTTATTCGCCACGGTAAAGAGCTTTACGCATAACGTGCAGCTTGAGCCGACGCCGGAGCGCGCAGCGCGGAGGGAACCCAAAAGCGCAGCTTTTGGGCGGTCGGCTCGAAGCGTTTGTTAGGCAATGCTGGGTTACGCATTAATGCTGCCCCTTTTCGCTTGAGTGAGCGGAATACTGCTTGAGTGCGGCCAGTACGCCAGCAAAGCCCAACACCAGGAAAAGAACAAAATCTCCCGATGGACCAAATTGATTGAAGAAGATGTTGTGGAGCCATGCCCAGCGACCTGTAGCAGGTGCGGCTGAAGGATAAAAATATGAAGTGGCTGAACCAACGAAAAAGATGCCAGCAAGACCCAACCACAGATTTCCTTTTTCCTTGGGCGACAAGAGAGGAGGCTTGAAGTCTTCAGTTTGACCGGGCCAGATTTTCATATGTGCCTAACTATTAGTAGACGTCAAAAACAACGTATACCCCTGGGAACTGACGTATACGCTTGCGAACGTAGCTTCCTAAAATGCTTCTTGCATCTTTGTTTGCGATCAATTGCTGTTGTTATGTACAGTGATATTTGCAGGGGTTTTACGTCATGGATGCTGCTGCACCGACTTTGCTTGGCCGGGTTCGGGAAGTCATCCGCTACAAGCGCTACAGCATAAGGACGGAGCGTGCATATGTCGAGTGGGTACGCCGGTTTGTTGCTTTCCATGGGCGTCGCCATCCGCGCGATATGGGGGCAGGGGAGGTTCGTGCTTTTCTGACGCATCTGGCGGTGGAGGCGGATGTGGCGGCATCAACCCATCAGCAGGCCTTATCGGCGTTACTTTTTCTTTATCGCGAGGTGCTTGAGCTGGATTTGCCGTGGCTGGTCGATCTGGCACGCCCCAAAAAGCCCAAGCGCGTCCCGGTTGTTTTGTCGCGCAGCGAAGTAGGGCGCCTCTTTGAAATGCTCGCCGGGTCTCACGCCCTGATGGCCAGGCTGCTGTACGGCACCGGCATGCGCTTGATGGAGTGCATACGCCTGCGCGTCAAGGATGTCGATTTCGAGCGCGGCGAAATAACGGTTCGGGATGGCAAGGGCGGCAAGGACAGGCACACGATGCTGCCGGAGTCGTTGGCCGAGCAGCTGCGGCAGCACCTGCTGCGCGTGCGGGTTTTATGGGCTAACGACCGGGCGGCCGGGGCGCCCGGCGTCTATTTGCCGACGGCGTTGGTGCGCAAATATCCGGGGGCGCCGGCATCGTGGGGATGGTTCTGGGTGTTTCCGGCATCGGCATTGTCGGTTGATCCGCGTAGCGGCGTCACGCGCCGCCACCATGCGCAGGAGCAGGCCTTGCAGCGGGCGATCAAACGGGCGCTGGGCGAGGCGGGGATTGCCAAACCGGCATCGACGCATACCTTGCGCCATTCGTTTGCCACCCACCTGCTGGAATCCGGCTACGACATTCGCACGGTGCAGGAGTTGCTCGGTCATGCCGATGTATCGACAACCATGATCTACACCCATGTGCTCAACCGGGGAGGGCGGGGCGTGCTCTCTCCGCTCGATCGAATGTGATTTGGGCTTGCCGGGGGGCGGCGGTACACTGCGGGGATTGTGTTAAAGGCGGTCTGGCCGCCGGACGAGGGTTTCGTTGACCGATCTGTTTTCTCAAGATGCGCCGGCCATTCCGGCTGACCGCAGCCAGCCTGCCTTTGCGCCGCTGGCCGAGCAGTTGCGCCCGCGGGTGCCGGATGAGGTGATCGGCCAGCAGCACCTGCTTGGTCCGGGCAAGCCGCTGCGCCTGGCGTTCGCATCCGGACAGCCGCATTCGATGATCCTCTGGGGGCCGCCCGGGGTGGGCAAGACGACGCTGGCGCGGATGATGGCGACGCAGTTCAGTTGCGAGTTCATCGCGTTGTCGGCGGTGTTTTCGGGCATCAAGGAAGTGCGCGAGGCCGTGGCGCAGGCCGAGCTGTGGCGGGGCCAGGGCCGGCGGACCATCCTCTTCGTCGACGAAATCCACCGCTTCAACAAGGCGCAGCAGGACGGCTTCCTGCCTTTCGTCGAGAGCGGCCTGTTTACCTTCATCGGCGCGACGACGGAGAATCCTTCGTTCGAAGTCAATTCGGCCTTGTTGTCGCGGGCGTCGGTCTATGTGCTGAAATCGCTGGATGAAGCGGAAATGGGCCAGTTGTTCGACCGCGCCCGGGACAAGGCGCTGGCCGACCTGGCGTTCGACGACGATGCCCGTACCCGGCTGATCGGCCTGGCCGACGGCGATGCCCGGCGTTTGCTCAACCTGTTGGAGCAGGTGCGTACGGCAGCGCATGCGGCCAGGCAGGCAGCCGTCGACGGTGCCTTCATCGAGGCGACGATGGCGCAGAACCTGCGCCGCTTCGACAAGGGCGGCGATGCGTTCTACGACCAGATTTCGGCCCTGCACAAGTCGGTGCGCGGCTCGAACCCGGATGGCGCCTTGTACTGGTTCTGCCGCATGCTCGACGGCGGCGCCGACCCGCGCTACCTCGCCCGGCGCCTCGTGCGCATGGCCTGGGAGGATATCGGGCTGGCCGACCCGCGGGCCATGCAGATCGCCAACGACGCGGCCAATACCTATGAGCGGCTCGGTTCGCCGGAGGGCGAACTGGCGCTCGGGCAAGCGGTGATCTACCTCGCCGTCGCCGCCAAGTCGAACGCCGGCTACATGGCCTACAACGCGGCGCGGGCCTTCGTGAAGCAGGACGGTTCGCGGCCGGTGCCGGTGCATCTGCGCAATGCGCCCACCAAGCTGATGAAGGAGCTGGGCTACGGCAAGGAATACCGCTACGCCCACGATGAGCCGGAAGCCTACGCCGCCGGCGAAAGCTACCTGCCGGACGGCATGCCCGAGCCGCACTGGTACGCGCCGACGCCGCGCGGCCTGGAGGGCAAGATCGGCGAGAAGCTGGCCCATTTGCGCGACCTGGACCGCAAGGCGGGCAAGAAATAATGGACCTCGTCCAGACCATCGCCCTCTCCGCCGGGCTGGCCTGGGCGAGCGGCTTGCGCCTCTACCTGGTGCTTTTCCTGGCGGGCGTGCTGGCGCACCTCGGCTACATGCACCTGCCGGAGTCGCTGCTCGTGCTGACGCATCCGCTGGTCATGGCGGCCTCGGGCGGCATGGCGCTGGCCGAGCTGGTGGCCGACAAGGTGCCGGCCTTCGATTCGCTGTGGGACAGCTTCCAGACCTTCGTTCGCATCCCGGCGGGCGCCTTGCTGGCCGCCTTTGCCATGGGCGACGTCGACCCGGCCTGGGCCGTGGCCGCCGGCCTGCTCGGCGGCACCATCACCGCCGGCACGCACTTCGCCAAGGCGGGCAGCCGCTTGGCGATCAATGCCTCGCCGGAGCCGTTTTCCAACTGGCTGGCCTCGTTCGGCGAGGAAGGCATGGTGCTCGGCGGGCTGTGGGCGATGCTCGCTTCGCCGCTGGTCTTCCTGGGCATGCTGGCGGTCTTTCTCGTCATTGCCGCCTGCATTCTGGTCAAGGTCTGGGGCTTCGTGGCGCGGCTGTTCCGTCGCGTATAATCCCGTTTTTGGCCGTTTCTTGCGGCTGACCGGAATCATCAGGAAAAACCATGCTCGACATCCAACAACTCCGTACCAACCTCGATGCCGTCGCCGCCGGCCTGGCCAAGCGCGGCAAGCCGATCGACTTCAGCGAATTCTCGGCACTGGAAGCCGAGCGCAAGACGCTGCAGACCCGCACGCAGGATCTGCAGGCGCAGCGCAACAGCCTGTCCAAGCAGATCGGCATGCTCAAGGGCAAGGGGCAGGATGCGTCCGAGGTCATGGCGCAGGTCGGCGCGCTGGGCGACGAACTGAAGGCTTCCGAAGCCCGCCTCGGCGAATTGCTGGAAAAGTTCAACGCCATCCTCGCCACGCTGCCGAACATTCCGGACGAATCCGTTCCGGTTGGCGACGACGAGGCCGGCAACGTCGAGATGAAACGCTGGGGCACGCCGAAGGCCTTCGCCTTCCCGATCAAGGATCACACTGATATCGGCGAGGGGCTGAACCAGCTCGATTTCGGCACGGCTGCCAAGATTTCCGGCGCCCGCTTCTCGCTGCTCAAGGGCGGTATGGCCCGCCTGCACCGCGCGCTCGCCCAGTTCATGCTCGATACGCACACCACCCGGCATGGCTACACCGAGGTCTATGCCCCGTATCTGGTCAATGCCGCCAGCCTGTTCGGCACCGGCCAGCTGCCCAAGTTCGAGGAAGACCTGTTCAAGGTGCTGCGCGGCGAGCAGGATCCGCTGTACCTGATCCCGACCGCCGAAGTGCCGGTCACCAACATCGTGCGCGACGAGATCCTCGCCGCCGAGGCGCTGCCGCTCAAGCTGGTCTGCCACACGCCGTGCTTCCGCTCCGAGGCCGGTTCCGGCGGCCGCGACGTGCGCGGCATGATCCGCCAGCACCAGTTCGACAAGGTCGAGTTGGTGCAGATCGTCCACCCCGACCAGTCGGCCGCCGCCCACGAGGAGCTGACCGGCCACGCCGAAGCCATCCTCGAGGCGCTGGAACTGCCCTATCGCCGCATGGCGCTGTGCTCGGGCGACATGGGCTTCTCGGCCGCCAAGACCTACGACCTCGAGGTCTGGCTGCCGGCGCAGGATACCTATCGCGAGATTTCGTCGTGCTCCAATTTCGGTGCCTTCCAGGCCCGTCGCATGCAGGCCCGTTTCCGCAACGACAAGAACAAGCCGGAGTTGTGCCACACCTTGAACGGTTCCGGCCTGGCCGTCGGCCGCACGCTGGTGGCCATCCTGGAAAACAACCAGCAGGCCGATGGCAGCGTGGTGGTTCCGGCGGCGCTGCGGTCCTACATGGGTGGCCTGGAACTGCTGGAGCCGCTGCGCTGATCCGCCGCGTGCGCCGAAGGGTTTAGCCGGATACCCGGCACTATCCCCGCCAGCGGCCAAGCCGGGCGGGGATTTTTTATGTCAGTTGCTCGCGCTGGCCTCGATGGTCGGCAGCCTGGGCGGGCGGTTGTCGGTGTCGTCGTCGGGCTCGCCGATGGCCTTGGCGGCAGCCATCCGTCGGGCGTAGGACTTGCGGCGTTCTTCGACTTCCTGGACCAGGCGCTTCAGGCTTTCCGCCGTCTTCGGCGTCGGCCCGAAGGGCGGGGCGTTGCGCAGCAGGATGTCGTAGTAGCTGCGGATGTTCTCGACCAGGATGACCGCTTCGCCGCCGCGTGCCTTGCCGATCTTGAGCTGTTGCGCGATTTTGGGTTGCGATAGCTTGGGCAGGACGCGCTTCATCTCGTACCAGGCGTTGGGGTCCGCCTTGAGCTGCCGGGCGAGGCTGCGCGCGGCGCCGAAGTGCCCGGGGCCGATGTTGTAGGCGGCCAGCGCCAGCCAGGTGCGGTCCGGCTCCTCGGAATCGTCGGGCAACTGGTCCTTGAGCAGGTTGATGTAGCGCGCACCGGCCAGGATGCTTTCGCTCGGGTCGAGGCGATTGCCGACCTGCAGGCGGTCGGCGGTTTCCTCGGTGAGCATCATGATGCCGCGCACGTTGGTGTAGCTGGTGGCGTTCGGGTCCCACTGCGATTCGTGGTAGGCCACGGCGGCAGTCAGCCGCCAGTCGATCCCGGTCAGTACCTGGGCGGCCTGGAAGTATTTGCGGAACTTGGGCAGGGTCGTTTCGACGGCGCCGAGGAACTTGACGATGTCGGCCTGTTCCAGGCGTCGTACGTGGCCCAGGTAGCGATCCTCCAGGCGGGCCAGCGTGCCGTCGTGCTGCACCCGCTCGACAAAGGTTTCGAGGCGGGCCTTGAGCTCGGCGTTGGGGTGCCGGCCCAGGGTCCAGACGACCGGCTGATTGTCGCTCAGCGCCAACGACGAGCGCAGGTTGGGCACGTGCTGGTTGGCGAGGTCCTCGAGGCTCTCGTCAAGGGCGACATACTCGATGCGTCGGTTGCCGAGTTGCTCGAGCAGGCTCAGGACGTCGGCGCCGTTGAATTCCACCACCTTGATGTCCGGTATCTTGCTGGCCAGCTTGCGCAGCGTCTCGGCCTGGCGCGAGCCGGCCATGACGTGAACGCTCGCCCCGCTCAGCTGTTCCGGCCCGGTCAGGGGCAGGGTGGCTTCGTGCTGGATCAGGATGTCGCGCGTCTGGAAAATGGGCGGGGTGTTCTCGATGCCGGGGTCGGCGCCGGGGGAGAGCCAGCCGGCCGCCAGGTGATAGCGGGTGCCGGCGATCTGCGCTTCCAGCGTATCCGCTTCGGCGACCAGGTATTTGACGCCGACGCCGAGTTCCTGCGCGAAAGTCTGGATCAGGTCGTATTCGAGGCCGCCCGGATTTCCGTTTTCATCGGTCGTGTAGGTCAGCTGTCCGGGGTGGATGAGGACGACGAGATCGTGCTGCGCCGGCGTCGGGAAGGGCAGGCGTCCGAAGTTCTCGCCGCAGCCGGCGATAAAAAAAACTGCAATCAACAGGAATAGACGTTCTATCCAGCGCATCTCTTGTGCTATTATCTCGCTCCCGCGGAGAGGTGGCAGAGTGGTCGAATGTACCTGATTCGAAATCAGGCGTACTGCAAGGTACCGTGGGTTCGAATCCCACCCTCTCCGCCAGGACCTGAACAAGCCATGTTTGCCAGTCGTCGTACGGCTGATGAACGTGGCTTTTTCTTTGTTCCCGGGCCGCTTTCGGGTGAGGCCGCCGTGCGGTGGCGCGGAGTATAACCGAGGCCGACAGGGTGCTTGTCGCGACTCTGTAAAGCTTTGTGAAGCGCGCGGACACAATTTGCCCGCCGAGGGCGGCATGGCCGCTTACTAGCTCCCCCAGAGCCGCCGGGTCTTGGCATAATCGCGGCAATGCTCGCCTACATCGTTCGCCGCCTTCTCTACGCGCTGCCCATCCTGATCGGGGTGAATCTCATCACCTTTGCGCTGTTCTTCGTGGTCAATACGCCCGACGACATGGCGCGCATGCAGCTCGGGGTCAAGCGCGTGACGCCGGAGGCGATCGAGAAGTGGAAGGCGGAGCGCGGTTACGACAAGCCGCTGCTGTTCAATGGCGACGCCGCGGGGCTGGCGGCGGTGACCGATACGGTCTTTTTCCGGAAATCGGCGCGCATGTTCGTCGGCGATTTCGGGCGCGCCGAAGACGGCCGCGACATCGCCCGCGAGATCGCCAACCGCATGGGGCCGTCGCTGGCCATCGCGCTGCCGACCTTCGTTCTCGGCCTGTTCGTGACGGTCAGCTTCGCGCTGACGCTGGCTTTCTTCCGCGCCACCGCCTTCGATTTCTGGGGCGTCGTGCTGTGCGTGGCGATGATGTCCATTTCCGGGCTGTTCTACATCATCGGCGGCCAGTACCTGATCAGCAAGGTGTGGCGGCTGGTGCCGATTTCCGGCTTCGGCGGCGGGCTGGAGGCGTGGCGCTTCCTGGTCCTGCCGGTGCTGATCGGGGTGGTTTCGGGGATCGGGTCGTCGACGCGCTGGTACCGGACGATCTTTCTCGAGGAGGTCGGCAAGGATTACGTGCGGACCGCCCGTGCCAAGGGCCTGCCGGAAACGCTGGTCTTCTTCCGCCATATCCTGCGCAATGCGCTGATTCCCATCCTGACCGGCGTGGTCGTGGTCATTCCGCTGCTCTTCATGGGCTCGCTGCTGACCGAGTCCTTCTTCGGCATTCCCGGCCTGGGCAGCTACACCATCGACGCCATCAACGCCCAGGATTTCGCCGTGGTGCGCTCGATGGTCTTCATCGGTTCGCTGCTCTACATCGTCGGCCTGATCCTGACCGATATTTCCTACACGCTGGTCGATCCTCGGATTCGCTTCGAATGATGGGCTTCCAGATCGTCGTCCTGTGGTCCGATATCCTGATCTGGCTGCTGCTCGCGGCCGGGATCGGTTTCGCCGTGCTCATCGCGCGGAATCCTCCCTTGCTGGCGGCCTGGCGGCGGGTGGGGGCGAGCCGGGTCGGCATGGCCTCGGCTACCGTGCTCCTCGCCTTCATTCTCGTCGGCCTGCTCGACTCCCTGCATTACCGGCCGGCCCTGGAGGGCAAGCCGGGGCAGGAGACCCGCTATGCGGTCGAGGTCCTGTCGGTGCTCGACGCGCTGGCGACGCCCTTGCGCACGCGCAACGAAAAAACCTATTCCGAACCCTTCGCCACCCGCCTGTATGCCAAGGAAACCGTCGATGTGCCGGGCCAGGGGGCGGTGCGCGAGTATCCGCGCCTCAAGCACGGCGGCAAACATCTGGCGGAGCGCGAGGACGAAGTGGCGGCCGATGCCGGCTTTACGGCCTTCCGGGCCGGCGTGCTGGCCTTTCTGTGCTGGCTGGCGGTGGCCGGCCTGGCGTCGGGCGCGGTTGGGCGCGGCGAGGCGCCGGGCACAGGCTGGCAGCGCATCTGGCGCGGCGAAACGGCCTTCGCGTGGAACGCGGTGCTGGTCGCCCTGGCGCTGATGCTGCTGGTCGCCGTGCCGCTCTTCTGGCTGTCCGGGCAGTACCACGTGTTCGGCACCGACAAGGTCGGCCAGGACGTGCTGTACCAGATCCTCAAAAGCGTGCGCACCGGCCTGATCATCGGCCTGGTCACCACGCTGGTCATGCTGCCGATGGCGGTGCTGCTCGGCATCGTCGCCGGCTATTTCCGCGGCTGGGCCGATGACGCGATCCAGTACCTCTACACCGTGCTCAATTCCATCCCCGGCGTGCTGCTCATCGCCGCCGCCGTGCTGATGATGCAGGTGGTCATCGACACGCATCCGCAATGGTTCTCGACCGCCGCCGAGCGGGCCGACCTGCGCCTGCTGGCGCTCTGCTTCATCCTCGGCATCACTTCGTGGACCGGCCTGTGCCGGCTGCTGCGCGGCGAGACGCTGAAACTGCGCGAGCTCGAATACATCCAGGCGGCGCAGGCCTTCGGCGTGTCGTCGTGGCGCATCATCGTCCGCCACATCCTGCCCAACCTGATGCACATCGTCATCATCGCGCTGGTCATGGATTTTTCCGGACTGGTACTGGCCGAGGCGGTGCTGTCCTACGTCGGCATCGGCGTCGATCCGACCATGACCAGCTTCGGCACCATGATCAACAATGCCCGCATGGAGCTGGGGCGCGAGCCGGTGGTCTGGTGGTCGCTGGCGGCGGCCTTCGCCGCGATGTTCATCCTGGTGCTGGCCGCCAACCTGTTCGCCGACGCCGTGCGCGACGCATTCGACCCGAGGGCGTGATCCTTGAAACCTCAGTTGATCGCTTATCCATCGATGGCTAGCCGCACGAGTTCAGGCCTTTGTGCCTTCGAGACAATTCACCCGTTGGGTGACTGCGCTACACGGCTGCTGGCACGTCTGGACGGGCGTCCGGCTTTGTCGCTCCTTTGCCTGCCGCGTCGTCGCTTCGCGCCGGCCATCCCGCCCAGACGCACCAGCAGCCGCGTCCAACTGAGGTTTCAAGGATGATGCTGAAGGTCGACAATCTCCGTCTCGGCTTCATGGCCGGCAAAAAAACGCTGGCAGCCGTTGACGGCATTTCCTTCAGCATCGCCAAGGGTGAAACCTTCGCGCTGCTCGGCGAATCCGGTTGCGGCAAGTCGGTCACCGCCCAGGGCATCATGCGCCTGTTACCGGCGGCCGGGCGGGTGCTCGGCGGCAGCGTCTCGATGGACGGCGAAAGCCTGCTGACCCTGCCGGAAGCCGACATGCGCGCCTGGCGCGGCGGCCGGATGGCGATGATCTTCCAGGAGCCGGCGACCAGCCTCAACCCGGTGCTCACCGTCGGCCAGCAGATCGGCGAAGTGCTGGAGCGCCACCTCGGCATGACGGGGGCGGCGGCCACCGGGCGCATGCTCGAATTGCTGCGCCAGGTCGGCATTGCCGATCCGGAACGGCGGCTGGACGAATACCCCTTCCAGTTTTCCGGCGGCATGAAGCAGCGGGTGATGATCGCCATCGCGCTCGCCGGCGAACCCGAACTGCTGATTGCCGACGAGCCGACCACCGCGCTCGACGTCACCGTCCAGGCGCAGATTCTCGACCTGCTCGCTCGCCTGCAGGCCGAGCGCGGCATGGCCATCCTGCTCATTACCCACGACCTGGGCGTCGTTGCCCGCATGGCGCATCGCATCGGCGTCATGTATGCCGGCGAGCTGGTCGAGGTGGCCAGCCGCGAGGCCTTCTTCGGCCAGCCGCGCCACCCCTATACCCAGGCGCTGTTCAAGGCGCTGCCGGATATGTCGCGACGCGGCCAGCGCCTGGCCACCATTCCCGGCCAGGTGCCCTCGCTGGCCGCGATGCCGGCCGGCTGCCGCTTCGCCGAGCGTTGCCCCCATGTCATGCCGGTCTGCCGCGAGCAGTCGCCGGCCTGGCGCGAGGTAGAGGCGCATGCGGTCCGTTGTCACTGGCAGGGAGATGCCGCGGATGCGGATGCGGCGGGGGGCGGCCATGACATCACCGATCTTTCGGTCTCCGCGGGCAGGGAGTTTCTGCAGGTTGACGGCCTGAAGGTCCATTTCCCGATCCGCAAGGGCTTGCTGCAGCGGACGGTGGGTCATGTCCGCGCGGTCGACGGCCTGTCGCTGGCCATCTTGCCGGGGCGGACCCTGGCGCTGGTCGGCGAGTCCGGCTGCGGCAAGACGACGGTGGGCAAGGCGCTGCTGCAGCTGATTCCGCCGACCGAGGGTTCGGTTCTCCTCGGCGGGCAGCAACTGGTCGGGCTGCGCGGGGCGCGCCTGCGCGCGGCGCGTCGCCACATGCAGATGATCTTCCAGGACCCCTTTGCCTCGCTCAACCCCCGCCTGCGCGTCGGCGAAATCATTGCCGAAGGGATGGATGCGCTGGGCGTCGTTGGCGAGGCGCGCTCGCGGCGCGCCGCCGTGGCGGCGCTGCTGAGCCAGGTCGGGCTGCCGGAAGAGGCCATCGACCGCTATCCGCACGAGTTCTCCGGCGGTCAGCGCCAGCGCATCGCTGTGGCGCGGGCGCTCGCCGTGCAGCCCGGCCTGCTGATCTGCGACGAGCCGACCTCGGCGCTCGACGTGTCGGTGCAGGCGCAGATTCTCAACCTGCTCAAGAAGCTGCAGTCCGAGTTGGGTGTGGCCTACCTGTTCATCACCCACAACTTCGCGGTGGTGGAGTACCTGGCGCACGACATCGCGGTGATGTACCTCGGCCGGATTGTCGAGCGGGGGCGGGCCGAGGAGGTGTTGCGCGCGCCGCGGCACCCTTATACGCAAGCCCTGCTGTCGGCCGTCCCGTTACCGCGCCTGGAGGGGGCGGCGGCCGTTATCCGGCTGTCCGGGGAGACGCCGTCACCGGCCAATCCGCCGAGCGGCTGTCACTTTCACCCGCGCTGCCCGCACGCCATGGACGTGTGTCGCAGCCGCTATCCGGAAGCGGTCGATGTAACGGCAACGCAGCGCGTGAGTTGCCATTTGCTGAGCACCTGACCTATTTGTGGGGCTTGGCGGCGGGTTTGGCGGCCTTGGTCGGGCTGCCGGCCGGCTTGCTGCCGGGCTTGCCCGGGCCGGCTTTCGGTTGTGCCTTGGCGGCCGGGCTGTTGGCCGATGTCTTGCTGGCACCGGCCCTGGCGCTTGCCTTCTCGCTTTTGGCCGGCGTTCCCTTGCCTGTCCTGTCGCTTTTGGCGGCAAGCGGTTCGTCGCGTGCCGGGCATGCCTTGGCGCCTTTTTTCGCCGGCTTGCCGCAGGCCCGGGCAGTCCGTTCGGGGGCGATGATGTGTTGCGGCGCCGCGGCGTTGAGCAGCGAGGTCAGGCCCGAGGTGTTGCCGGTGCCGGGAACAAGCAAGGTCGATCCAGTGCCCAGGCGCACTTTTTCGGAGAGGCCGTTGACGCGGGCCAGTTCGGCTGCGCTGGTATCGAAGCGGGCGGCAATCTGGTCCAGGCGTTCCGCAGCAGTGACGGTGTAGGCCTGCCATTGCGTCAGCGGCACTTTGTTGGCGTGCAGGTTGCTGCGGAAGGTATCCACCTTGTCGGCGGGAATCACCACCGGCGTGTCCGGCTTGATGATCGGCCGGTTGTGCGACGGATTCAGCCGCTGGAACTCCTCCACCGACATGTTGGCCAGTCGCGCGGCCGTCTTGACGTCGATCGGCTGCGGGCTTTCCAGGGTGGCGAAATACGGCTCGTTCGGAATGAAGGGCAGGCCGAGGCGGGCAATCAGCCCCGGGTTGCCGAAAATATTCTTCAGCGCCTGCAGCTTGGGAACGTAGTGCCGCGTCTCGTTCGGCATGTTCAGGCTGGGGTAGTCGGTGGGCAGGCCGCGCGCTTCGTTCTTGACGATGGCCCGCTTGACGGCGCCTTCGCCCCAGTTGTACGAGGCGAGGGCGAGGTGCCAGTCGCCGTGCATCTCGTAAATGGTCTGCAGGTAGTCGAGCGCGGCATTGGTCGAGGCAACGATGTCGCGGCGCTCGTCACGCCACCAGTTCTGTTCGAGATTGAAGCGCTTGCCGGTGGCCGGGATGAACTGCCACAGGCCCGAGGCATGGGCGCGCGAGTAGGCGTTG
The DNA here is from genome assembly GCF_945957265.1 of uncultured Dechloromonas sp. Classification (GTDB taxonomy): domain Bacteria; phylum Pseudomonadota; class Gammaproteobacteria; order Burkholderiales; family Rhodocyclaceae; genus Azonexus. The sequence continues at coordinate 642 of NZ_CAMFKO010000023.1, read as the reverse complement.
GGGTTGAACGAGCTTTCGACCATCGGCAGCAGGGCCAGCTCGGTCGGCATGCCGCGCGCTTCCAGTTCCTCGACGATGTGGTGGAGGTAGGGGCGGCTGCGCTCGACCATGCGGCGCAAGGCATCCGGACGGTTCTGGTACCACTGCTGATAATGAAGGACCAGGTCGTCGTTGAGATCGGTCATCGCAAACCCGTTGCGAATGCGGTCCCAGAGATTGTTCTCGCGCACCGTCAGGTCGATGTTGACCGGGAGTACGGCGGCGCCCTGGATTTCCTGCACCGTCAGCGAGTCGTCTGGTGTTCCGGTGGCTTGCTCGGGCGCGGACGGGATTTTCAGCGACGGGAAGATCGACAGATCGCCGAATTGGGCCAGCGCGGGTGTCGCCAGCAGGCACAGCGCGATAACCATCAGGGTCTTGCGAATCTTGAGCGGAGGCGATGAACTGTTGCTGTGCTGCATGGTGGAAGTGCCTGGCTCGCGCAATTCTGGAGGGCGAGATTATACCGTGTCGCCTCGGGCTGCTTCGGGAGAAACGGCATAAAAAAACAGCAATAAAAAAACCAGCCGAAGCTGGTTTTTTTATTGCTGGCGGAGTGGACGGGACTCGAACCCGCGACCCCCGGCGTGACAGGCCGGTATT
>NZ_CAMFKO010000022.1 GCF_945957265.1 uncultured Dechloromonas sp. | reverse complement strand
GGCCGACGAAAACAATCACATTGATTGAATCGACCAAAAAATTTCAGTCATAATGACCGATCATGAAACAGACTGAATGAAACGCCATGACCACAACCCCGCTCGACGCCCTCGACCGCCAGTTGATCGACCTGCTCAAGGTCAATGCCCGCCTGCCCGTCGTCAAGCTGGCCAAGGCCCTGGGCTGCGCGCGCAGCACCGTGCAATTGCGCCTCAAGGCGCTGGAAAGCGCCGGCGTCATCACCGGCTACACCATCGGCGTCTCCGCCCCGCAACGCGGCCCCGGCATCCGGGCCATGGTGCTCATCGCCATCGACTCCAAGTGCGAGCACGAGATCATCCAGTCCATCTCGCGCCGCCACGAAGTGCGCAAGCTGTTTTCCGTCAGCGGCCGCTACGACCTGTGCGCCATGCTGAGCACCGACTCGACCGAAGAACTCGACAGCGTCATCGACCGCTTCCGCGCCATCAAGGGCGTCGTCGAAACCTTCTCGACCATCATGCTGAGCACCAAGCTGGATCGGCCGGATTGAGGCACGATGGCACCGAGCGCTCGCGCCGCCGTCCAGGCTGCATTGCATTGGCCCAATCGCGCCATGCACAAGAAAACCATCAACTGGAGCGACGCCATGTTGCATAAGTCGGAATCCCATGCCTCGGCTTGAGGGCGGATGCCATTGCGGGAACCTTCATGTCGTCGTCGACCTGCCGAAGACGCCGAGTGACTACCTCCCCAGAGCGTGCGATTGCGAGTTTTGTCGCAAGCATGGCGCATCGTACGTTTCAGACCCACATGGTGCTTTGCGCATCGAGGTCGGGAGTTCGCAGTTTCTTGGAAGGTATCGCCAAGGCAGCGAAATCGCTGAGTGCCTGTTCTGCCTGAGGTGCGGCGTCTTGATCGGAGTTCTTTATCAAGAAAGCGGCCAGCTGTATGCCACCGTGAATAGTGCGGCATTCGCAGGCACCGAAAGCTTCGGAGAGAAGACAGCGGTTTCTCCAAAGCTGTTAACGGCAAATGAGAAGGCTGGGCGCTGGAAGGAGCTGTGGTTCTCGGATGTCACGCTTGCGTCCAAGGCCCCATAAGCGTGGCGTTAAAGCGGCGGCAACCCACACCGCTGCCGCGCCCGGTTGCAGGCGGCGTGTTCGGTGTCGAATTCCCGGCACGGCGACGGGCGGGCTTCGTAGAGGGTGCAATTCACCGCGACGCCGACTTCGCCGGCGAGCGCGATGCAGCGCGGCGCGGGATCGTCGGTGCCGCGCAGGCGGACGATGCTGGCGGTGACGGGGACGGTCAGCGCCACGGGCACGCCATCGCCCCAGGCGAAGGCGCCGCCGGCCAGTTCGGCCGGGTGGAAATCGACGCGAAAGCTGGCGCAGCAGGCGCCGCAGCTCTGGCAGACGCTCACGGCAGGCTTACCCGGCAGCGCCAGAGTTCGTGGCCCGAGGCCAGGTATTTCTTCTCGAAGGGCGTGATCGGGTCGTCGGTGTGCCAAGGTTCGGCAGCTACCGGCTGACCGCTGAGCAGGGTCAGCGCTTGCGCCATTTCCTCGATGTAGATGCGCCAGTTGCTGCGGCATTCGAGTTCGCCGCCGAGTTGGCGCCACACCGGAAACACGGCATGCCCGTGCCAGCGGCGGGCGAGATGGCCGATTTTCGGCCAGGGATTCGGATAGAGGTTGTAGTGACGCGCCAGACGAACGCCATGCTCGGCGAGCAGGCGCCAGAAATCGACCAGGTCGGCGCGCAGCAGCAGCGCGTTGGCCGGCAGTTCCATCGGCTTGCCGCGACCGATGCGGTCGCTCGACTGGTCGACGCCGAGCACGAAGTGGTCGGGAAAGGCCTCGGCGATGCGCAGCGTGCTCCAGCCGACGCCGCAGCCGGCATCGAGAATGAGCGGCGCGGCGGGGTTCCACGCAGCGCGGGCGGCCATGGCCAGCACGAAGGCGTCGCGGTTGTAGTCGAGGATGGGCTTGCGGAAGGGATGCGCCAGGTGGCGGCGGACCAGCCCCTCCAGATCGTCGTGCGGGCCGGACTGGGCGCTGCTGATGAAGCGGGAGTTGCCTTCCATCAGGCGGCGAGCAGCAGCTTGTCGGGGATGGCGTCGAGCACGCCGGCGTCGACCAGCAGGCGGTCGATATCCTCGGCGGCCTTGACCGGGCGCAGCTGCTGGTAGAGCGCCTCGGCCTGCGGATAGTGGCGGCGCAGCAGCATCAGCCATTGCTTGAGGCGGCCGCCGGCATGCACCGGCAGCACCCGCTCGCGCACGCCGCGCCAGTAGGTGGCGACCGAGGGCAACAGCTCTTCCCAGCCGCCGGTTGCCTCGCCGCGCACCTTGCGCGGCAGCAGCGGGTCGGCCAGCGCGCCGCGGCCGATCATGACGTCGGAGCAGCCCGATTCGAGCTGGCACTGGCGAAAATCGGCCACCGTCCACACCTCGCCGTTGGCGATGATCGGGATATCGACCGCCGCGCGTACGCGGTCGATCTGCGCCCAGCGGGCCGGCGGCTTGTAGCCGTCGACCTTGGTCCGGCCGTGCACGATCAGTTCATCGGCCCCGCCGGCCGCGATGGCCTGGGCGCAATCGACTGCCAGGCTGCTGTCGGCGATGCCGAGGCGCATCTTGGCGGTGAAGGGGATGTCGGCCGGCACTTCGGCGCGCACGGCGCTGACGATGTCGTGCAGCAGTTGCGGCTCGCCGAGCAGTGCCGAACCGCCGCGATGGCGGAACACAGTCGGCGCCGGGCAGCCGAAATTGATGTCCACGCCGGCCGGCCGGTGCTTGACCAGCCGCCGCGCGTTGGCCGCCATGAAATGCGGGTCGGACCCGAGCAGCTGGACGCGCATCGGCGTGCCGCTGTCGGTCAGGCTGGCGTTGTTCAGTTCCGGGCAGGTACGCAGGAAGGTGCGGTTGGGCAGCACGCTTTCGGTGACCCGGATGAATTCGCAGATGCCCCAGTCGTAGCCGCCAACGGCCGTCAGCACATTCCGCATCAGCGGATCGGCGAGACCTTCCATCGGGGCGAGAAGAATGCGGGACATCGAGATACTTTCGGCAAGCGCCTAAAAAGGCGGCGATTATAATCCACCCCATGCTGCGTATCGTTCTAGACACCAATGTCGTCCTCGACCTCTTCCACTGGGCCAACGTGGATGCGGTGCCGATCATGGCCGCCCTCGAAGGCGGCCGCATCGCCTGCTTCGCCGACGAGCGCACGCTGGATGAACTGCAGCGGGTGCTGACCTACCCGCAACTGAAGCTGACGCCGGACATGATCAGCGAGCGCTATGCCCGCTACAGCGGCCTGGTACAGCTAATTCCGGAAGGCGAGGCGCCGCCGCTGCCGCGCTGCAAGGACCGCGACGACCAGAAGTTCCTCGAACTCGCCGCCCGCTGCAACGCCGATCTCCTGGTCAGCAAGGACAAGGCGCTGCTCAAGTTGCGCGGACGGACCCGGCTCGGCTTCCAGATCCTCGGCCCGGCCGCCGCCTCGAAACGCATCGCCGAAATCGCCGGCGGCGCCCCGTCCGGATACCCGCAGAACGCCCCGCCGGCCTGATCGCCAGCGGCAGGGGCGCAGCGCACTGGCTGGCCGATCCACAGCCGCTTTCCCGGCAGCACAGGCCTCTCCGGGGCGCCCGAATATCTCGCACCCCGCCTCCCGCCATATGTTATCGTGCTACGCCAATCACATATTTGGCGTTGCACACCCGTCGCCCGCGCAGGGACGATTCACGGGCGAAGACGCCTCCGTCCGCCATGGAAACGACACGCGAACCGTCGCCGCCCGCGTCCTGCCAACACTTGCCATCCGGCCCGTCGCTGATCGCGCTGGGGCTGATCCTGGGGCTTGCCGCCCTGCTCGGATACGACCTGCGCCAGTCCTACGCCCAAGCCCGGGCCAACACGCTGGCCAGCGCCGAAAGCCAGGCCAGCCTGCTGGAGAAGCAGCTGGCCACCAGCGTCCGGAAGATCGACATCGTTCTGCGCGAGGCGGCATACGACTACATGCCGGTCGTCACCGGCGGCAGCCAGCGGGCACAAGCCGAGGGAAACCGCGACCTGCTGAGGCGCGAAGCGGCGCTCGAGGAAAGCCAGGCCAACAGCCTGCGCATCATCGACGCGCAAGGCGGCATCCTGTTCAGCGCAGGAAACGACGAGACGCTCCCGAGGTTCAACGTCGGCGACCGGACGTATTTTCAGATGCAGAAGAATGGCAAAAAGCTGCCCATGGTCGTTTCCGACCCCATTCTTTCCCGCTTCTCCGGCCAGTGGGTGATGACCTTCAGCCAGCGCATCAACCATCCGGATGGCCGCTTTGCCGGCCTCGCCCAAACCGCCATCCGCACCGAGGTTTTCAAGAACATCCTGAGCGGGATCGACATCGGCAAGCGCGGATCGATCGCGCTGGTTTCCGACAACGATCTCCTCGTCGCCCGCCTTCCCGAGACGGACGCCAGGACCGGCGAAACGCTGGCGGCCGGCGATGTGCCGGTGGCCGGGGAGCAGGGCGAGCGGCAGGGATCGTACATGGCCGTTTCGCCCATCGACGCGGTCGAACGCATACATCACTTCAGAAAGTTGGGCGAGCTGCCGCTCAGCCTGAACATCGGGCTGGCCCCCGAAGAATTCCTGGCGCCCTGGAGACAAAAGGCGGCGCTCTACCTCGTCAGCTGGCTGGTTTTCGGTGCCGCCCTGCTGGCCATGACCCGGCTCGCCAAGCGACGCGCCCGCGAAATCGGCCACCTCGAGCAGCGCCTGGCAGCCCAGATCGCGCAAGCGGAAGTCTCCAGCCAGGCAAAAAGCGAGTTCCTGGCCAGCATGAGCCATGAAATCCGCACGCCGATGAACGCCATCATCGGCCTCACGCACCTGCTGCGCCGCGACCGGATCACCCCGACGCAGTCCGAGAAGCTGGCGCGCATTGCCGGCGCAGCCGATCACTTGCTGGCGGTGATCAACGACATCCTCGACCTGTCGAAAATAGAAGCCGGCAAGCTGGAACTGGAGTCGGCCAACTTCTCCCCCGAGGAGATGCTGCAGCGGATCTGCAACGTGGTCGTCAAACGCGCCCAGGCCAAGGGGCTCGAACTGGTCGTCGACATCGGCGACCTGCCCCCGGTCCTGCATGGCGATGTCGCGCGGCTGGGGCAGGCCCTGCTCAATTTCCTGACCAATGCCGTCAAATACACCGAGCGGGGTTCGATCGTCCTGCGCGGCAAGCTCGAAAGCGAGGCCGACACCACGCTGCTGGTCCGCTTCGAAGTTCAGGACACCGGCTGCGGCATCCCGGCCGAGACCATGCCCTGGCTGTTCAGGGCCTTCGAACATCCCGGCGCCGCGGTGCAGCGGCGGTTTCGCGGCAGCGGGCTGGGCCTGGCGATTACCCGCCACATTGCCGGCCTGATGGGGGGCGAGACGGGCGCCGCCAGCACGCCGGGCGAAGGCAGCACCTTCTGGCTGACGGCCCGCCTGGGCAAGGCGCACCAGGAGCCGCTGCCGCTCGAGCCCGAACTGGCCGGGCGACGGGCGCTGGTGGCCGACGACCTGCAAATTACGCAGATGGTGCACACCCACCTGCTCGCCCAGATCGGCCTGACTCCCCAGGCAGTGGCTTCGGGCAAGGAAGCCATCGCGGCCATCCTGCAGGCGGATGCCGAGAACGATCCGTTTTCCATCCTGCTGCTCGACCTGCTGATGCCCGACCAGAGCGGCATGGATACCCTGGCCGCGATCCAGAAGCTGAACCTGAAACGCGCCCCGACATGCATCCTGGTCACCGCCTCGGGAGACAGCAGCATCGCCATGTCGGCACGGGCCGCCGGCTTTGCCGACGTGCTGGTCAAACCGATCAACAAGGCGATCCTGCAGAACGCGATCGCCCCGCTCTTCTCCGCCTCGCCGCAAGCCGCAGCCGCGCCGGACGCCCGCCCCGACCTTCGCCTGCGTTGGGAATACGGCGGCACGAAGGTCCTGCTGGTCGAGGACGAACCGATCAACCAGAGCATCATCAACGAATTCCTCAGCGAGGCCGGCATGGCGGTGACCGTCGCCGACCACGGAGAAGCCGGCGTCGCGCTGGCCGAGGCGCGGCATTTCGACCTGATCTTGATGGACATCCAGATGCCGGTCCTGGATGGCCTGGAGGCCACCCGGAAAATTCGCGCCATCGGCGGTTACGGCGACGTCCCCATCATCGCCATGACCGCCAACGCAGCCGCCGAAGATCGCAACAAATGCCGGCAAGCCGGCATGAACGACTTCATCGGCAAGCCGGTCGAGCCGGACCTGCTATTCGCCACCCTCCTCCGGTGGCTGGCGCCACGGAAGGCTTGACCGGTCGGCGCGATGCTTGCGGAGGGTCCGGCGGAATCCACTACAATCCTCCAACCACCCGTTGCAGGATTTCCATGAAGCCGTTCATCCTTTTCCTGGTCGCCGCACTGACCATGCTATCCCCCGCCCACGCCAAGACCCCGGGCGAGGTCGACGTCGGCGCCACGCTGCGCGACCTGCCGATGCAGGGGCTGAACGGGCCGACGAAAAAACCGTCGGACTTCAGGGGCAAACCGCTGATCATCAACGTCTGGGCCAGCTGGTGCGGCCCCTGCCGGAGCGAGATGGGCTCGCTGGACCGACTGGCCAAGCGCTACGGCAAGCAATTCGCGGTCATCGGCATATCCACCGACGACCACCCGCAAAATGCCAGGGCCTTTCTGCAGAAATCCGGCACCGCGTTCCCGATGTTCATCGACGACAAACCCTGGCCGCTCGAGAACATGCTCGGTGCCAACCGCCTGCCGTTGACCGTCCTGGTCGATGCCGACGGCAAGGTGCTCGGCAAGTACTACGGCGCCCACGAATGGGACAGCCGCGAGGCCGTCGAGGCCATCGCCAAAATCTTCAAGCTGAAGCTGTAAAAGACTTACCCGGCGCGGCGACGGAACACCCAGGTCGTCGCATCCGAAACCTCGGGGGCATAGGCATAGCCGTCGTCGTCGAAAGCCTTGAGCCCTTCCGGATCGGCCAGCCGGTTGGCGACCGCATGGCGGGTCATCAGGCCGCGGGCACGCTTGGCATAGAAGCTGATGATCTTGTACCTGCCGTTCTTCCAGTCCTCGAACACCGGGTGGATCACCGTCCCCCGGATCTTGCGGCCGACGGCCGCCTTGAAATACTCCTCCGACGCCAGATTGACCACCACCGGCCGCGGCATGGCCTCCAGTTCGGCATTGATCGCATCGAGCAGGGTCTCGCCCCAGAAAGCGTACAAGTCCTTGCCGGCCCGGTTGGCGAATTTCGTTCCCATCTCCAGGCGGTAGGGCTGGATCAGGTCGAGCGGCTTCAGGATGCCGTAGAGCCCGGACAGGATGCGCACATGCCGCTGGGCAAACGCCAGGTCGTCGGCGCTCAGGGTCTTCGCCGCCAACCCGTCGTACACGTCGCCATCGAAGGCGAGCACCGCCTGCTTGGCGTTTTCCGGCGAAAAGGGCAGCGACCAGTCGGCATAGCGGTTGAAATTGAGCAGCGCCAGCGGGTCGGAGAGGCTCATCAAGCCGGCGATGTCGGCCGGTGACAAGCGTCGCAGGCTGTCGATCAGGGTTTCCGAATGCGCCAGATAGGCTGGCTGCGTGAAGGCGTCGACATGCGCCGGCGTCTTGTAGTCGAGCGATTTGGCGGGGGAAAGGAAGATCAGCATGGAGGGCGGGCCATTGTTGGACAGCGCGACATTCTAACGCCCCCGTCGTGAGCCGACCGCAGGTGTTGCAGCCCCGGGACATGCGCCCGGAGGCCGGAAGCCGCCCCTTAGCCGGCTCCCGGAATCGCCTTCCGACGCTTACTGGACCGGGGTGATGGTCGCTTCCTCGATCAGCAGTGGGTAGCTGTAGCCCATGCCGAAATCGCGATTCAGCGTCACCTTGCCGGCGACCCTGACGGTCTGGCCGACGGCAGCGGTCTGCTTGCTGGTGGCGATCAGGTTGTTGGTCGACGCATCGCCCGTACCGTCCTGAACATGCACGAAGTTGCGCTGCATGATGCCGTTGTTCACCTTGACGACCTTGCCCTGAAAGGCGACTTCCTTGCCCGACAGCGCAGCCTTCTCCTTGTTGATCGACTCGACCGACTTGAGCGCAGGATCGGCGGCCAACGCGCTGCCCGCCACCAACAAGCCCGCCAAGGCCAGGGCAATGATCTTCTTCATGTGCATTCAACTCCCGTAGGCAAATGGGGGCGAGTGTCCTCCGCGCATCCCCGGGTGTCAATCGCCAATTGCGGCGCCACGCTCTCCCCCGGGCCTCGCTGCGCCGCCGATCGCGAGCAGGGCCCCGGATTTTGGTAGGATGCGCGCGTCGGTGTGCATGACAGGCACATCCCCCGTTGCTCCGCGGAGACTGCCTTGCGCTTCCTCACCCCACTGCTGCCCCTCTTTCTCGCGGCCTGCGCCACCGTGGCCACGCTGCGTCTCGACGACCGTTTCGGCCCGGCAGACCCAGCCCGTTTCGACCGTCTTCCGCCGGCATCGACCGCCGCCCCCGACTACTGGCGGGACGTCCGCCCGGTGCTCGACAGCCGCTGCGTCAGCTGCCATGCCTGCTACGACGCCCCCTGCCAGCTCAACCTCGCCAGCTACAGCGGCCTGACGCGCGGCGCCAGCACCAGCCGCGTGTTTGCCGACCGCCTGCTGGCCGGCGCGCCGACCCGCCTCGGCATCGATGCCCAAACCAACGCCCAATGGCGCGACATGGGCTTTTTCCCGGTCCTCAACGAACGCCAGCCGACGCCGCAGGCCAACCGCGAAGCGAGCGCGATGGCCCGCCTGCTCGCGCTCAAGCAGAGCCATCCCGGCCCGGACGGCGGGCCGCTGGACGACCCGGATCTCGACTTCTCCCTCAACCGCGCGCAAGTCTGCACGCCGGCCGAAGGACTGGACGAATACGCGCGCCGCCACCCGACGCGCGGCATGCCCTTCGGCCTGCCGCCGATCAGCGCCGACGAACACGCCACGCTGACCCGCTGGCTGGAAGCCGGCGCCCCCTACCGCCCGGCGTCACCGCTGCCGGCCGTCCTGCACCGCCAGCTTGCCGACTGGGAGGCGTTCTTCAACGCCGACGACGCCAAAAGCCGGCTCGCCGCCCGCTACATCTACGAACACTGGTTCATCGGCCAGCTGTGGTTCGCCGAACAGCCCGGCACCTATTTCGAGCTGGTGCGCAGCCGTACGCCGCCGGGCCAGCCCATCGACCTGATCGCCACCCGCCGCCCCTACGACGACCCCGGCGTCGACCGGGTCTGGTATCGCCTGCGCCGCATCGAATCCACCCCGGCCGCCAAGACCCACATGCCGATGCTGCTCGACGCCGCGCGCATGGAACGCCTGCGCGACTGGTTCCTGAAGCCCGACTACAGCGTGACGCGCCTGCCCGGCTACGATCCGGAAAGTGCCGCCAATCCCTTCGTCACCTTCCGCGAACTGCCGCTGGTCGCGCGCTACCGCCTGATGCTCGACGAAGCGCAGTTCACGCTGGCCGGCTTCATGAAAGGCCCTGTCTGCCGCGGCCAGTTCGCGCTCAACTCGATCAACGATCACTTCTGGGTCTACTTCGTCGCCCCCAACGACAAGGGTTCCCGATTCATGCAGGCGATCATCGACGCCGCCAGCCCGGTACTGCGCCTGCCGGCCGAGCGCGACAGCACGGCCGGCCTGCTGGCCTGGCAGGAATACTCCCGCCTGCAACGGAAATACACCGAGGAACGCAGCCGCATCACCGCCAAGTTCAAGTACGGCGACACCCGCCCGACGCTGAACGACATCTGGGACGGCGACGGCGGCAACCCCAACGTCGCGCTCACCGTCTTCCGCCACTTCGACAGCGCATCGGTGATCAAGGGTCTGGCCGGCGAACGGCCGCAAACCAGCTTCGTCATCGGCTACCCGGTGCTCGAGCGCATGCATTACCTGCTGGTCGCCGGCTTCGACGTCTACGGCAACATCGGCCACCAGCTGGCGACCCGCCTGTACATGGACTTCCTGCGCATGGAGAGCGAGCTGAATTTCCTCGCCCTGCTGCCGATCAAGGATCGTCAGCCCATCCTCGACCACTGGTATCGCCAGCGCAGCAAGCCGCACAACGACTACCTCGCCGATGCCGCGCGCTACTTCCCGGTGGAAACCGGCATCCGCTACCGCAGCAAGGACACGCTGAACGAACTCTACGAGCTGCTCGGCCAGCGCACCGCCAGATCCCGCGACCGATCTCGCGAGCTGGAGGCCGGCGGGCTGCCGGAAAGCGAGCTGGCCGCCCTGCGCCGGCTATCCGCCATCCGCGGCCTGGCCGCGGCGCAGATGCCGGAGGACAGCCTGATCGTCTATCAGCCGGCCGCCGGCAAACCCCGCATCTTTTCGCTGATCCGCAACAGCGCCCACACCAACGTCGCCGAAATCTTCAGCGAGGCCGACCGCCGGCTGCCGGAGGAAGACACACTGCTGGCCATGAGCGGCATCGTCGGCGCCTATCCGAACGCGATCTTCGCCATCGATCCGCAAAACGCCGGCCGCTTCGCCGACGCGGTCGCCGCCCTGCGCAGCGAGGCCGACCTGGTCCGCCTCACCGACAGCTACGGCATACGCCGCACCGACCGCCGCTTCTGGCCGACCAGCGATGCCATCCACGACGCCTACCGGGCGGCACGCCCGGTCGAATTCGGCATCCTCGACTACAGCAGGCTGGAGAACCATTGACCGGGACCGGCGTCTCGACGGGGAAGCATTCCCATGATGCCGATTGAGCCGCGCAAGCCGATACGCGGCTGGTAAAATCCTATTTTTGTATTTTCTGGATCACCGATGAAACGCACCCGCTTTGGTTCGCGCGACCGACTTTCCCGCGAAGCGGCAGAACTGCAACGCCTGGCCACCGGCCTTTCCGAATCCGGCGGCAAGCTGGAAGACAGCTACTGGGAAGCCCAACTGGCCGACACCGTCGATGGTCTGCTCAAGAACGGCGCCGAAGACGACATCAACACCGCCCTCGACCGCCTGTTCGAAGCCAACCCGCGTGCCCACGACGAACTGGCCGACATGGTCGAATCGCGCGCCGAAACGCATCGCGTGGAAGCCCATGGCCAGGAATTCGACATCCAGCTCTTCGCCGCCCCGGTCCTCGCCTGGTCGCGCTTCTCCATCCCCGCCAGCCCACTGTCCCCAAACACCCTGCAGGCCCTGGCCGTGCAGCTCGGCGCCCATGTCTTCGGCGGCCAGGCCAAGCTGGCGCTGGCCGATTTCCTGTTCAGCCCCGACCAGCTGCCGCGCAGCTTCTGCGACACCTGGCAGCTGACCAGGCAACTGGGCGAAGCCGCGCTGGCCGGCAGCCACCTTGGCATCGACGCCGCCGGCATGCCGGAAACCAACCGCTTCCTGTCCGACGTGCGCTACCTCGTCGGCACCATCGCCATCCCGCGCGGCAAGCCGCTGTTCCGCTGGAACGAAGCCGACGGCAACCGGGAAACGGCACTCAAGGAATGGCTCAAGCAGGGCAGCCCCAGCCTCGAGCCGCTGCTCACCGGCTGCGCCTGGCAACCGCTGCTGCCGGACGCCTACCACGCCGCCTGCCGCAATGCCGACCGCCTGTCGCGCCCCTACTCGGTGAAGGCCTCGGTCGCCTTCCTGCAGACCATGCTCGGCCTCATGCCCGCCGACATCCGCGCCGTCGTCGGCCCGTGCTACGACCGCCGCATGGAGGAATACCGCGTCAGCCTCGGCCCGACCACCGGCGACGAGGTCTATCACGGCATCGTCTGGCCGCTGCTCGGCGCCGAGGACGAAGCCACCGACGCGGCCGGCGAGATCGAGACCGTGCTGCGCGAAACCGGCGTCAAGGAAGTGCTCTTCCTCGATCACCATTTCCCGATGGAATTCTGCGACGACTGCGGCGCTCCGCTCTTCCCCAACCGCGAGGGCGAGCTGGTGCATGCCGAAATGCCCGAGCAGCCGGCCACCGGGTCGCAGATCCTGCACTGATGGGCATGTCGTCGAACGAAGACTGGCTGGCCCGCAGCCAGGCCGCCGTCTGGCACCCCTGCACGCAGATGCAGCACCACGCGCAGCCCGGCTCGCCGGCCTACCTGCCGCTGGTGCCGATTGCCCGCGGCCAGGGTGCCTGGCTGTTCGATTTCGACGGCAGGCGCTACCTCGACGGCATCAGCTCGTGGTGGACCAACCTGTTCGGCCACGCCAACCCGCGCATTAATGCGGCATTGAAGGAACAGCTGGAAACGCTGGAACACGTGATGCTCGCCGGCTTCACCCACCAGCCGGTGGTCGAGCTGTCCGAGCGCCTGTCGGCCCTGACCGGCGGCGCCCTCGGCCACGCCTTCTACGCCTCGGACGGCGCCTCGGCGACCGAGATCGCGCTGAAGATGAGCTTCCACTACTGGCGCAACGTCGGGCGCCCTGAAAAGAGCGAATTCCTGTGCCTGGCCGGCAGCTACCACGGCGAAACGGTCGGCGCGCTGGCCGTCACCGACGTCGCCATTTTCAAGGATGCCTACGCGCCACTGGTCCGCGCCGCGACGGTCGTGCCGTCGCCCGACTTCCGCCTCGCCGAAGCCGGCGAAACGCCGGCCGATGTCGCCCGGCGCGCCGCATCCGCCCTTGAGAAACACCTTGAACGGCACGGCGAGCGCATCGCCGCGCTGATCGTCGAGCCGCTGGTGCAGGGCGCTGCCGGCATGGCGATGTACGACCCGGAATACCTGCGCCTCGCCCGCCAGCTGTGCGACCGCCACGAGGTGCACCTGATCTGCGACGAGATCGCCGTCGGCTGCGGCCGTACCGGCACTTTCTTCGCCCATGAGCAGTCGGAGATTCGCCCCGACCTGATGTGCCTGTCGAAAGGCATTTCCGGCGGCTACCTGCCGCTGTCCATCGTGCTGTGCAGCGACACCCTCTACGCCGCCTTCCTCGACGACTCGGTGGCCCGCGCCTTCCTGCATTCGCACAGCTACACCGGCAACCCGCTGGCCTGCCGCGCCGCGCTGGCCACCCTCGACATCTTCGAGGAGGACGACGTGATCGCCGCCAACCGGAGCAAGGCGCAGCGCATCGGCGACGCCCTCGCGCCGCTGGCCGATCATCCGCAAGTCCGCCACCTGCGCCAGCGTGGCATGATCGCCGCCTTCGACATCGCCACCGACGACCCGCATTTCTCCCGCCGCTTCTACCGCGCCGCCCTGGCCCGCGAGGCGCTGATCCGCCCCATCGGCAACACGGTGTACCTGATGCCGCCGTACATCGTCGGCGACGACGAGATTGCCCGTCTCACCCAGGCCATCCAGGGCGCGCTGTGCGAAGCGCTCGGCCGCTAGTGGTCTGCTTCGTCATTGGCGGAACTGAATGAAAACGTCGACCGGATGCCGCCGTTCCACCCGGGCCATCCGGCAGGCTTGCCTTTCCATCGGGCATGTATTACCGTTAATACACGCTTAACGGGAGTTCGCCCATGACCACCACCGTCCGCATTCCTCCGCGCCTCGAACAGGCCTTGGCGCGCTATTGCGTCGAAACGCGGCGGAGCAAGTCCGAGGTCATCATCGAACTGCTGGAAAAGCATTTCATCGCCGAAGCCCCGCCCCGCACGCCGTACGAACTGGCCTGCGAAACCGGCTTCGTCGGCGCCCTGGAGCTCGACGAGCAGGCCGCGGAAAACAGCCGCCATGCCGTGCGCGCCGCCATCGCCCGCAAACACGGCCAGGTCGGCGAATGAACCTGCTGCTGGTCGACACCGGCCCGCTGGTCGCCCTGGCCAACCGGCGCGACAAGCACCATGCCGCGTGCACGGCCCGCCTCAAGCAGCACCGGGGGCGCCTGCTCACCACCTGGGCCGTGCTGACCGAGTTCGCCCACCTGACCGATACGGTGGGCGCCACGCTGCCGCTGTACCACTGGATCGAACGCGGCGGCCTCGAGCTGCTGCCGCTCGGCCGCGAGGAACTGGTCTCGGCCATCGACTGGATCGAACGCTATGCCGACCGCCCGATGGACCTGGCCGATGCCTCGCTGGTCGTCGCCGCGCTGAAAACCGGCTGTACCGATATCTGGACGCTCGACCGCGCCGATTTCGAAACCTACCGCCTGCCCGGGCGCAAACATTTCACACTGGCCTGACATGAGCGCATCCCACCTTGACACCCAACTCGGCGCAGAGCTGGCCGACATCGCCGCCGCCGGCCTGACCCGCCGCCGCCGCGTGCTGGATTCCCCGGCCGGGCGCATCGCCACGGTCGATGGCCGGCAGCTGCTCAATTTCGCCAGCAACGACTATCTCGGCCTGGCCGGCAATGCCGACATCGCCGCCGCCCTGGCCGCCGGGGCGACGCAATGGGGCGCCGGCAGCGGCGCCTCGCACCTGGTCAGCGGCCACCTGACGCCGCACCAGCAGCTGGAAGAGGAAATCGCCGCCTTCACCGGCTTTCCGCGCGCCCTGACCTTCTCCACCGGTTACCTGGCCAACCTCGCCGTCACCCCGACGCTGGCCGGCCGCGGCGACGCGGTGTTCGCCGACAAGCTCAACCACGCCTCGCTGATCGACGCCATGCAGCTGGCCAAGGCCAACGGCGCCGAGGTGCAGCGCTACCCGCACAACGACGTCGCCGCGCTGGAGCGCATGCTGGCCGCCAGCACGGCGAGGCGCAAGGTGATCGTCACCGATGCCGTGTTCAGCATGGACGGCGACCTCGCCCCGCTGCCGCTCATCTTCGATTTGGCCGAACGCCACGACGCCTGGCTGGTCATCGACGACGCCCACGGTTTCGGCGTGCTCGGCCGGCACGGCGAAGGCAGCCTGGCCCATTTCAACCTGCCGGCCTCGCCGCGCATCCTGCTCATGGGCACGCTGGGCAAGGCGGCAGGCGTCGGCGGCGCCTTTGTCGCCGGTTCGGACACGGCCATCGAATACCTGCTGCAGAAGGGGCGCAGCTACATCTTCACCACCGCCGCCCCGCCCGCCGTCGCCTGCGCGCTGTCGGCCAGCCTGCGCATCATCCGCGACGGCGACGCCCTGCGCGCCAAGCTGATGGCCCGCATCGCCCAGTTGCGCGACGGACTGGCCGGCAAGCCGCTGCTGCCCTCGGCCACCGCCATCCAGCCCTACATCGTCGGCGCCAACGAGCCCGCCGTCGCCCTGTCGAAAGCCCTGTGGGAGCGCGGCCTGTGGGTGCCCGCCATCCGCCCGCCGACGGTTCCCAAGGACACGGCGCGGCTGCGCATTTCCGTCTCGGCGGCGCATACCGCCGCCGATATCGACCAACTGCTGTCCGCCCTGAAGGAACTTGCATGAGCGCTCCCTTTGTCTTCCTGCCCGGCTGGTGCGTCGGTCGCACCCCGGTTGCCGCCGCCGTCAACGCCTTGGGCGGCAGCATCGTCGACCTGCCGGGCTACGGCAGCGCAGCGCCGATCGACGACTTCGACGCCGCCATCGACGCCTATGCGGCCCGCCTGCAACCCGGCACCACACTGGGCGGCTGGTCGCTCGGCGCGCAGATGGCGCTGGCCATTGCCGCCCGCCACCCGGACAAGGTCGGCAAGCTGCTGCTGGTCGCCGGCACCACCTCCTTCGTCCAGCGCGACGGCTGGCCGCACGCCATGCCGCCGGCCATGCTCGCCGAGTTCGCCGCCGGCATCGCGGCCGACGCCGAGGCCATGCTGCCGCGCTTCGTCGGCGGCTTCAACCGCGGCGACGCCCGCGCCAAGGCGGTGACCGCCGAACTGCTCGAACTGGCCGATCCCCGGCCATCCGGCGCCGTGCTGGCGAGCGGCCTGAACTGGCTGCGCGACGTCGATCTGCGCGCCGATGCCGCCAAGGTCGCCTGCCCGACCCTGCTCGTCCATGGCGCCGCCGACCCGCTGATGCCGCTGGCTGCCGCCGAAGCCCTGGCTGCCCTGATCCCCGGCGCGCAGCTCGCCCGCTTCGACGACTGCGCCCACGCCCCCTTCCTGTCCCGTCCGGACGATTTCCTGGCCCGGGCCCGCAGTTTCCTGAATGACTAAACCGAGCAAGGCGCGCATCCGGCAATCCTTCGAGCGGGCGGCCGGCACCTACGACAGCGCCGCCGCCGTCCAGCGCCGCATCTGCCACGACCTGGTCGACCGGCTGCCGCCCCGGCCGGTACTGCGCCTGCTCGACGCCGGCTGCGGCACCGGCTACGCCCTGCCGCTGCTGCGCCGGCGTTTCCCGCAGGCCCATGCCGTCGGGCTCGACCTGTCGCCGGCCATGCTGCGCCATGTCGCCGAACCGTGCTGTCGCGTCGCGGCCGACCTCGAACATCTGCCGCTGGCCGCTGCCAGCTGCGACCTGTTCTGGTCCAGCCTGGCCGTGCAGTGGTGCGACCTTGCGGCCACCCTGCGCGAGGCCCGGCGCATCCTGAAACCGGGCGGCACATTGGCGCTGGCCAGCCTCGGCCCGGCCACCTTCCATGAGTTGCGCCAGGCTTTCGCCGGCGTCGACGATTACCGGCACACGCTGGCCTTCCACGGCATCGATGATGTCCGCCGCATGGCCGACGACGCCGGGCTGCAGGCCGCGTCGCTCGAGCAATACCCGCAGGTCGCCTGCTACGCCGACTTCAAGTCGCTGCTGCGCGCCGTCAAGGCCATCGGCGCCAACCAGGTCGGCAGCGGCCGACGGACCAGCCTGATGAGCCGCAGCGCCTTCGAGAAAGCCGAAGCGGCCTACGAAACGCAGCGCACGCCCGACGGCCTGCCGCTGACCTACGACGTCATCACCCTGATCGCCCACGCATGAACCGAGCGTATTTCCTGACCGGCACCGATACCGAGATCGGCAAGACCTTCATCACCTGCGCCCTGCTCCACCTCGCCCGCCGCCACGGCCTGCGCGCCGCCGGCCTGAAGCCGATCGCCGCCGGCACCGATGCCGACGGCCGGAACGAGGATGTCGAAAACATCCGGGCGGCCAGCAACGTCGCGTTGGCCGACGAGTTGATCAATCCGTATTGCTTCGCGCCGCCGATCGCGCCGCACATCGCGGCGGCCGAAAGCGGCCTGGCCATCGATTTCCCGACGATAGAGCGGACGGTCGAGCAGGCCCGGCGACAGGCCGACCTGGTCATCGTCGAAGGGGCCGGCGGGTTCTGCGTGCCCCTGAGCGAGGACAGGGGCTTCGACGATCTCGCGGTCGGCCTCGGGCTTCCCGTCCTGCTGGTTGTCGGCATGCGCCTGGGCTGCATCAACCACGCCCTGCTGACCGCCGAAGCCATCGCCGCCCGCGGCCTGGCGCTGGCCGGCTGGGTGGCCAACCGGATCGACCCGGCAATGTCGCGCTTCGATGAAAACCTGGCAGCGCTGCAGGCCCGTCTGCAGGCCCCGCTGCTCGGCGTGGTCCCCCACGCCCCGGTGGGCGGCGCTGAGGGCGCCGCCGCTTACCTCAAGCTACCCGGCGCGTAGCGCGTTAGCCACTTCGCGCAAACGGCGCTGGAGATCGCCGACGGCGTCGCCCAGCCTGGCCAGGTCGCCGGCCCTGGCCTTCTTTTCCACAGCCAGCGCCTCGGCAGCCCCGTCGTCGTCGGAAAAAGTGGCCAGCAAACCCTTGATGGTGTGCGCCTCGCGCTGGACCACCGTCGCCTCGCCGGAGGCGAAGGCGCTAGCCAGCGCGGCGCTGTTGGCCTCCACGTCGTCGAGGAACATGTCGACCATCATCGAATAGATTTCCTCGTCCCCGCCCAGCCGGTCAAGAATGGATGCGCGATCAAGAACGAAAGGTCCCGCCATGTCTCCCTCCACTGAATTCTTTTTGTAGCTGCCGCCCCGGTCCGGATCAGATCTGGGGTATTTCCTCGTCGCGAAAACGCTGGCGCACCTCGATGACGTCTTCCCAGCCGGCGAGAAAAGCCTCGACGCACATCGGGTCGAAATGCTTGCCCCTCCCGTCTTCGAGAAAGCGGCAGGCATCGTCCAGGGACCAGGCGCGCTTGTAGGGGCGTTCCGACGTCAGCGCATCGAAGACATCGGCCACCGCCACAATGCGGCCGAACTGGGGAATCTGGCCGCCCTTCAAGCCTTGCGGATAGCCGGTGCCATCGTATTTCTCGTGGTGCGAAAGCGCCACCTCGGCGCCGGCCCGCAGGATTTCCGAGCCGCTGTCCTTGAGCAGCTCGTAGCCGATCCGGGCATGGCCCTTCATCACCTCGAACTCCTCGGGCGTCAGCTTGCCCGGCTTCAGGAGAATGTAGTCCGGGATGCCGATCTTGCCGACATCGTGCATCGGCGCCGCCTCGAGAATCAGCTTCTCCATGGCCGGGCCGAGATCCAGCCCGCGCGCGATGATCTGCGAGTAGTGCGCCATGCGCTGGATATGGGCGCCGGTTTCCGGGTCGCGGAACTCGGCGGCCCGCGACATGCGGAAGATCAGTTCCTTTTCCCGCTGGCGGATGTCGCTGGTTCGTTCATCGACCAGCTTTTCAAGATGCTTGGCGCGATCCGCCAGGAACTTCTGGCCGGTGCGCAGCGACAGCATGTTGCGGGCCCGCGCCGAAAACTCGACGCGGTCGATCGGCTTGGTCAGGAAATCGTTGGCGCCGCCGAGCAGCGCTTCGTAACGAACGTCCTTCTGGTCGTTGGCGGTGATCATCAGCACCGGGATCTCGTCCCGGCCGTGCAAGGCGCGGAAGGCGCCGATGAAACGGAGACCGTCCATCTCCGGCATCATGTAGTCGACAATGACCAGATCGGGCTCGTTTTCCCGACACCACTCGAGCGCCTTGAGCGGATTGTCGAAAAGCACCGGGCTGCACTCGCCAAGCTTGAGCACCAGAGCCTTGATCAGGGTCAGGTTGATGTCGCTGTCGTCGATGATCAAGACGGTGTGCATGGCAAATTCGGCTTGCAGGGGAGTAATCGCTGCGAGTATATAATGCCCCGCCATGAAACTGCTCTTCGATCTCTTCCCCGTCATCCTCTTTTTCGCGGCTTTCAAATACTCGGAAAAGAATCCGGAAACCGCCGCCAGCTGGGTCGCCACGCTGCTCGGATCGGCCCTGGTCGATGCCAAGCAGGCGCCGATCCTGCTCGCCACCGTCGTCGTCATCGCGGCCACCGTCGCCCAGATCGTCTGGGTGCACTTCCGCCACGGCAAGGTGGACAAGATGCTGTGGATCAGCCTTGGCCTGGTCGTCGTCTTCGGCGGCCTGACCCTGGCTTTCCAGAACGAAGCCTTCATCAAGTGGAAACCGACCATCCTCTACTGGGTGTTCGCCGTCAGCATGGGCTTCAGCGCGCTGGTCCTCCGGAAGAACCCGATGAAGGCGATGCTCGGCGAGCAACTGACCCTGCCCGACGCGGTCTGGGGCAAGGTCAACCTGTCGTGGATCGCCTTCTTCACAATCATGGGCGTGCTCAACCTGGTGATTGCCTTCAATTTCCCGACCGACACCTGGGTCAATTTCAAACTCTTCGGCGGCATGGGCCTGATGCTGGTCTTCGTGCTCGCCCAAGGCATGTTCCTGTCCAAATACATGGAGGAAGAAAAGTAATGCTCTACGTCATCATCGGTGAAGACCGCGCCGGCAGCCTCGATCAGCGCCTGGCCTCGCGCCCGGCCCATCTGGAGCGCCTGCAGGCCTTGCAGGCGGAAGCTCGCCTGATCCTGGCCGGCCCCTGCCCGGCCATCGACTCGCCGGACCCCGGCCCCGCCGGTTTCTCGGGCAGCATCATCATCGCCGAATTCGCCTCGCTCGATGCCGCCAAGGCCTGGGCCGACGCCGACCCCTACATCGCGGCCGGCGTATACGAGAAGGTCACCGTCAAACCGTTCAAGAAGGCCCTGCCGGCGTGAGCAGCGCGACGGTCGAACTGCTCCGCCAGCGCCTGAGCGTGCTGCAACCGGCATCCCTGGCCATCCGCGACGATTCGCACCTGCATGCCGGCCATGCCGGCGCCCGCGATGGCGGCGGCCATTACCATGTCGACATCGTCGCCATGGTTTTTGCCGGCAAAAACACCGTCGCCCGCCATCGCTTGATTTATGATGCTGCCGGTGATCTGATGCGCGGCCCGATCCATGCGCTCAGCATCTGCGCGGAAGTGCCCGGCGCAGTATAATTTTCAGGTTGTTCTCCACCCAAGGATAAGATACATGCATAAGCTCTCCCGTTTGGCCGCCCTGCTCGTCGCCGGCGCCATCGTTTCCGCCCCGGCACTGGCTGCCGAAAAGGGCAAGGCTTTCGCCACCGTCAACGGCCAGCCGATTTCGCAAACCGTCTTCAACGCCTTCACCGCCGAGCAGCAGGCCCAGGGCGCCCCGGATTCGCCGGAACTGAAGGACGCCATCAAGGAAGAACTGGTTCGCCGCGAAATCCTCGCCCAGGAAGCCAAGAAGAAGGGCCTGGACAAGAACCCGAACATTCAGGGGCAGATCGAACTGGCCAAGCAGGCCGTGCTCATCCGCGCCTTCCTCTCCGACTACGTCAAGGCCCACCCGATCAGCGAAGCCCAGCTCAAGGCCGAATACGAACTGATCAAGACCAACCTCGGCAGCACCGAGTACAAGTCCCGCCACGTCCTGGTCGAAAAGGAAGAGGACGCCAAGGCCATCATCGCCAAGCTCGACAAGGGCGAAAAGTTCTCCGAACTGGCCAAGCAGTCCAAGGACCCGGGTTCCAAGGACAAGGGCGGCGACCTCGGCTGGAGCTCCCCGGCCGCCTACGTCAAGCCGTTCGGCGAAGCGCTGACCAAGCTGAAGAAGGGTGAATACACCAAGGCTCCGGTCAAGTCCGACTTCGGCTATCACGTCATCCAGCTCGAAGACTCCCGTCCGGCCACGCCGCCGCCGTTCGACCAGGTCAAGCCGCAACTGCAGCAGCGCGCCAGCCAGCAGCAGATCGAGACCCTGGTCAAGGAACTGCGCGGCAAGGCGAAGGTCGACTAAAACCCGGCCCCGCGTGCGAAAATCGCCACACCCAGTGTGGTCCGGAAAATGCCCACCCTCGGTGGGCATTTTCTTTTGGGAGAGAAGATCGTGTTCAGCCGCCTGAAAAACCTGTTCGGCAAATCCGCCGACACCCGCAGCGACAACGAAACCGCCGACGGCGGCAACGGCGGGCCGGGCCTGGCCAGCCAGACGCCCTTCCTGCGCCGCGAAGCCGTGTTCGATCGCAACAACCGCCTGGCCGGCCACGTTTTCCGGCTGCAGCACGCCTCCACCGCGGCCGATGCCGCCGCCAGCCTGCAACGCGACCACGACGACGCCCTGCTCGCGGCGCTGCTCGCCAGCGACGAGGCGTGGAACAAGACCCTGGCCTACCTTCCGCTCAGCTCGGCCAGCCTCGACTCGCCCGTGCTCGAGAAGCTCGCCGGCAGCAACGTGATGCTGCTCATCCAGCTTGCCCCCGATGCGGAAGCCGACCTGGTTGCCGAGGCCATCGCCCGCCTGCGCGAACGCGACTACCGCTTCGGGCTGTTCCGGCAACCGAAGAATCCGGCCTTCACCAAGATCATCCAGAAAGTCGATTGCGCCGCCATCGACGTGGCCGGCAGCGAACCCGGCTCGATCCGCGACTTTTCGGCGGCGGTGCGGGCCGGTGTCCGGGAGAACGCCATCCACCTCCTGGCTTGCAACATCGATACCGACGACGACCTCCAGCTCTGCCTGCAATGGCATTTCGACGCCTGCCATGGGCGCTTCGCCGAACGCTCCGCCACCCGGCAGCAGGACCCCGGCGGCGACCCGCACAAGGCGCAATTGCTGAACCTGCTGCGTCTCGTCCAGGGCGATGCGGAAACCGCCGAGATCGCCGACGCGATGAAGCAGGACCCGGTACTCAGCTTTCGCGTCCTGCGCTATCTCAACTCGCCGATGCTCGGACTGACGCGGCGGATCGACTCGCTCGAGCAGGCCTTGATCATCCTCGGCCGGCAGCGCCTCACCCGCTGGCTGGCGGTGCTGCTGTTCTCGGTTCGCGAACCGCAGATGAGCGACTGGTTGCTGGTCGAGAACGCGCTGACCCGCGGCCGCCTGATGGAACTCCTGGCCGAACGCCTGGTGCCGGGGCAGGCGCACGATCCCTTCTTCCTGACCGGCATCTTCTCCTGCCTCGATCGCCTGCTGCACCGTCCGCTCGCCGACATTCTCGCCACCATGCCGATCGCCGACGAAATCCGCCAGGCGCTGCTCGAACGCAGCGGCCCCTACGCGTCGCTGCTGGCCGTCGCCGAACAATCGGAAGCGCTCGACCAGTCGGGCATGTCCGCCGCGGCGCAAGGCGCCGGGGTCGGCCCGGACATGGTCAACCGCGCCCTGCTCGCCGCCACGGCGTGGGCCAGCGAAGTGACCGAGTACTGGGAATGACCGGCCGATCGGCAGAAACTTGATTCAGATTGCGGCGAATCGCCGAGGCAAACGGCACAATCCCGCCCGATGCGCCTCCGATTCCTCCTGATTCTCCCGCTGCTCGGCCTGCCCCTGGCGGCAGCCGCCGAGCAGTCCCTGCAGACATGGCTGGACATGGCGCTGCCGGGCACTGTCCTGCGCCTGCCCGCCGGCCAGTACCGCGGCCCGGCGACGATCAGCAAGCCGCTGACCCTGGAAGCCCAGGGCAAGGTCGTCATCGACGGCGGCGGCAAAGGCACGGTGCTGACCATCAAATCCGACCGGGTCACCGTGCGCGGCCTCGTCATCCGCGGCAGCGGCGGCTCGCATGACAGCATCGACGGCGGCATCATGGCCGAAGGCAACGACCTGCTGATCGAGAACAACGTGGTCGAAGACGTGCTGTTCGGCATTTCGCTGCACAAAACCAAGGACAGCGTCGTGCGCGGCAACCGCATCCGCTCCCGCCCCGTCGATTCCGCCGACCGCGGCGACGGCATCCGCCTCTGGTACAGCACGGGAAACCGCATCGAGAACAACGACATCGCGCAGATCCGGGATGTCACCGTCAGCAATTCGCCGCGCAACCGCTACACCGGAAACACCATCCGCGACAGCCGGCGCGCCTTCAACTTCCTGTTCGCCCACCGCAGCCTGATCGAAGGCAACCTGCTCGAAAAGAACTCGACCGGCATCGTCGCCCTCAATTCCGACGGCCTGATCATCCGCAACAACCGCATCCTGCATGCCATGGATGCCTCGGGGGCCGGCGTCGCCCTCAAGGAAACCTCGGCTGCGCTGATCCAGGGCAACGAAATCGTGCATTGCGCGCACGGCATCATGGCCGACTCGCCGATGAACCCGATCAACCGCATCGTCTTCATCGACAACACCATCGCCCACAACATCACCGGCATCTATTTCTATGGCGCCAAGGGCGGCCACATCGCCATCAACAACACCTTCAAGAGCAATCTGTGGCCGGTCACCATCATCGGCGACGGCGACCCGATGAACGACACCTGGTGGGGCAACCGCTGGGACACCTACGAAGGCTTCGACCTCGATGGCGACGGTTTCGGCGACAAGCCGCACGAGTTGCACGCCTGGGCCGACCGCATCTGGATGGAAACGCCGAGCGCGACCTTCTTCCGGAATTCGCCGGTGCTGGAACTGCTCGACTTCCTTGAACGGCTGGCCCCCTTTTCGACGCCCAGCCTGATTCTCAGGGATACCGCCCCG
Source organism: uncultured Dechloromonas sp. (assembly GCF_945957265.1). Classification (GTDB taxonomy): domain Bacteria; phylum Pseudomonadota; class Gammaproteobacteria; order Burkholderiales; family Rhodocyclaceae; genus Azonexus. The sequence goes on along the minus strand of NZ_CAMFKO010000022.1, from coordinate 41,198 downwards.
CGCATGCGCAAGTAAGCGCGCGGCGCCGGGAAGGCGGACTCAATCGAGGCCGTCGAGAACGTCCTCGATCAGGTCGTCCACCGCGCCCAGCGACAAGTTGAAATAGGCGCACATCGCGGGAGCAGCCTTGTCCCACTCCCCGTCTCCGCCCCCGACGCCTTTGAGACGGCTGATATGTTCGGCCAGGACGCCCAGCCCGATCAAGGCGCGGGCGGTATCGCTCAGGCTGTCCGGCTTGGCAAGGGCGGCATAGTCGTGATGGTAGAGGACCGCTTCGGCGAGCACGTCGGCCAAATGCCAGCGTTTCGCCAGGAAATAGCCGACCACCGCGTGGTTGGTGCCCAATTCGCTGTCTTCGATATCCGTGAAGCGCCGCTCGTCGCAGCGATTGGCCTTGGCCAGCACGTCCTTGGTCTGGGGAAAACGCTTCATCAGCAGCGGAATGCCGCAATCGTGAAACAGCCCGAAGGTATAGGCAATGTCCGGCCGCGCGCAGCGCAGGCGCCGGGCAAGCTCGGCCGAAATCCGCGCGGTCAGGGCCGAGCTGTCCCAGAAACGTTCCATCGAAATGTCGTTACCGCTGGCCAGTGCAACCTGCAGCAAGTGTCCGACCACCATGCTGAACACGCTCTGCATGCCCAGCACCGTGATCGCCTGCGCGACGGAGGCCACCTTGCGCCCGGTCGAGAAGGCTGGCGAATTGGCGATCAGCATGACGTGACCGGAGAGGGCGACATCCTGGCTGATCAGGCGGACCACTTCGCGCTGATCCGGCACCTCCCTCTTCAGCTCGGCGTCGAGCGCGATCAGGATGGCCGGGCAGGGAGGAATATCGACCCCGTTCAACATGCTGGGCAACAACTTCTCTTCCGCGACGGCGTTCATGTGAGTCATTCTCCAAATCTGCAGCAGAGACTACCACTTACAGCATACTCGGAAAATATAACAAAAGTCATAGCTGGTATTCGTCACCGCCGCCCTGCATCGCCATTTCCACCACCCGCCTTGACAGATGCGGGGCAAACAAGCCAATCAGATCAAAGTCATAGCGCCGCAGGTAGGTTCCGCGGCGCAGCGCCAGGCGCGTCGTGTTGGATTCGAACAGGTGGCTGGCATCGAGCGCGACCAGGCCCGAATCGCGCTGGGGGTCGACCGCCAGCGCGGAGATGATCCCCAAACCCAGCCCGAGGCCGACATAGGTCTTGATCACGTCGGCATCCAGCGCGGTGAGCGCGACGTTCGGCTGCGTTCCGATGCGCTCGAAAGCCCGGTTGATGCGCGAGCGGCCGGTAAATGCCGTGTCGTAGGTGATCAGCGGCCAACGCGCCAGTTCGTTCAGCGACAAGGGCTGGCAGTCGAGAATCGGGTGATTCTCCGGCACGATCACGCAATGGCTCCATTGGCGCACCGGCAGGGTTATCAGTTGCGGGTACTGGTCGAGCGCTTCCGTGGCAATGCCGATATCGGCCTCGCCGGCCACCACCCATTCGGCAATCTGCGTCGGGCTGCCCTGGTGCATCTCGAGCTTGACCGACGGATGCTGGGCGACGAAATCCCGCACCACGATGGGCAAGGCGTAGCGCGCCTGGGTATGCGTCGCGGCCAGCACCAGCCGCCCGCTCTCCCCGGATGCGAACTCGGCGCTCGCCCGCTTCAGGTTTTCGGATTCGCGCAGGATGCGCTCGGCGATTTCCAGCACCACCTTGCCCGGCTCGGTGACCCCGGTGAAGCGTTTGCCGCTGCGCTCGAAGATGGCCACCCCCAATTCGTCCTCGAGCAGCTTGACTTGCTTGGAGATGCCGGGCTGCGAGGTATAGAGCGTCTCGGCCGCCTCGGAGACGTTCAGGCCCTGGCGCTGGATTTCGACGATGTAACGAAGTTGCTGGAGTTTCATGGCTGGTCGCTAGTCCCTAGTTGCTAGTTATTAGCCATGGCGTCGTCGCTGGAAACTATCGGCTAATAACTAATATTTATAACAATCTAACCCAATATTCTTTTTGATTCAAACCGGCGCTGCTACGATGCGCTCCCATGGATTATCTCTATACCCTTTCCGGCTTCGCGGTCGGTGCAATCGTCGGCCTGACCGGCGTTGGCGGCGGCTCGCTGATGACGCCGCTGCTCGTGCTGCTGTTCGGCGTGCATCCGGCCACGGCCGTCGGCACCGACCTGCTCTACGCGGCGATGACCAAGGCCGGCGGCACCGTGGCGCACGGCCGCAAGGGGCATATCGACTGGGGCATCACGCTGCGCCTGGCCGCCGGCAGTATCCCGGCCGCCGCCATCACCATCCTCGTCCTCTCCCAGCTGCCCAAGGGCAGCAACACCATCGGCGACATCATTTCCCACGGCCTGGGCTTCGCGCTGATGCTGACCGCCATCGCCATCACCTTCGGCCGCAAGCTGCGCGAGTACGCCGGCAAGCACGAAGACTCCCCGCTGCGCCAGTGCTGCCTGGGCAAGATCACCGTCGCCGTCGGCGCCATCCTCGGCGTGCTGGTCACCATTTCGTCGGTCGGAGCCGGCGCGCTGGGCGTTGCCGCGCTGTTTTTCCTCTACCCCAAACTTTCGCCCGTTAAAATTGTCGGATCGGATGTCGCCCATGCCGTGCCGCTGACCCTGGTCGCCGGCCTGGGCCACTGGATGCTCGGCGGCGTCGACTGGTCGCTGCTGGGCGCATTGCTGCTCGGTTCGCTGCCCGGCATCTGGGTCGGCAGCCATCTTTCCGCCAAGGTACCGGAGCACATCCTGCGCCGCATCCTGGCCTCCATGCTGGTGCTGATCGGCACCAAGCTGGTTTTTGCCTGATTTACCGAAGGACGTTTCATGTACAAATACGATGCCATCGACCGCCAACTGATCAACGAGCGCGTTGCCCAGTTCCGCGACCAGGTTCGCCGCTGGAAGGCCGGCGAGCTGGCCGATGACGAATTCCGCCCGCTGCGCCTGCAGAACGGCCTCTACATCCAGCGCCACGCGCCGATGTTCCGCATCGCCGTGCCCTACGGCATGCTGAACGCCGCCCAGCTGCGCGCCATGGCCTCGGTCGCCCGCAAGTACGACCGCGGCTACGGCCACTTCACGACCCGCCACAACCTGCAGCTGAACTGGCCGAAGGTCGAAGACGTGCCGGACATCCTCGCCGAGCTGGCCGAGGTCGAGGTGCACGCCATCCAGACGTCGGGCAACTGCCTGCGCAACATCACCACCGACCAGTTCGCCGGCGTCGCCGCCGACGAGATCATCGACCCGCGCCCGCTGGCCGAGATCATGCGCCAGTGGACCACCTTCCATCCGGAATTCGCCTTCCTGCCGCGCAAATTCAAGATCGCCATTTCCGGTACCCGCGAAGACCGCGCCGTCACCTGGTTCCACGACATCGGCCTGCACCTCAAGGTGGTCGACGGCCAGGTCGGTTTCACCGTCATCGTCGGCGGCGGCCTGGGCCGCACGCCGATCCGCGGCGAAGTGATCCGCGACTTCCTGCCCTGGCATGACATCCTCTCCTATTGCGAAGCCGTGCTCCGCGTCTACAACCGCTACGGCCGCCGCGACAACGCCTACAAGGCGCGCATCAAGATTCTTGTCCAGTCGCTCGGCATCGACGCCTTCCGCGAGCAGGTCGAGGCCGAATGGGCGCATGGCAAGGGCGGTCCGATGACCATCACCCAGGCCGAATACGACCGCGTCGCCGCCCACTTCACCGCGCCGGCCTACGAGCCGGTCGGCGACGTCGCGCTGCCGGACGAAAAAGCCTTCCTCAACTGGCTGGCGCGCAACACCCACCCCCACAAGGTGCCGGGCTATGCCGCCGTCACCCTGTCGCTGAAGAAGCACGGCATCGCGCCGGGCGACATCACCTCCGAGCAGATGGAAACCGTCGCCGACCTGGCCGACCGCTACAGCTTCGGCGAACTGCGCATCAGCCACGAGCAGAACATCATCCTCGCCGACGTCAAGCAGACCGAGCTCCACGAAGTCTGGCAAAAGGCCAAGGCGGCCGGCCTGGCGACGCCCAACGTCGGCCTGCTGACCGGCATGATCTGCTGCCCGGGCGGCGACTTCTGCGACCTGGCCAACGCCAAGTCCATCCCCATCGCCACCGCCATCCAGGCCCGTTTCGACAACCTCGACTACCTCTTCGACATCGGCGAGATCGACCTCAACATCTCCGGCTGCATGAACGCCTGCGGCCACCACCACGTCGGCCACATCGGCGTGCTCGGCGTGGACAAGAACGATGCCGAGTTCTACCAGGTCACGCTGGGCGGCCGCCAGGGCAACGATGCCAGGCTCGGCAAGGTGATCGGCCCGTCCTTCGCCGCCGACGAAATGCCGGACGCCGTCGAGAAGATCGTTCAGGTCTACCTGGAAAACCGCCACGAGGACGAGCGCTTCATCGACACCTTCGATCGCATCGGCATCGACCCGTTCAAGAACCGCGTTTACGAAGGCCGCGCCCACGGCAAGGCCAAGGCAGCACAGAAGGAGGCCGCATAATGTCCCAACTGATCAAAAACGGCGCTGCGGCGGCCGATAGCTGGAAAACGCTGGAAATCGGCGAAGGCGAAACGCCCGAAACCGTCGCCCTGCCCGCCGGCGACATCCTTTTCCCGCTCGCCGTCTGGCAGGCCCGCCAGGCGGAACTCGCCGGCCGCGAACGCCTCGGCCTGCTGCTGCAGCCGGACGACAAGGTCGAGGACGTGGCCGCCGATGTCGCCCGCTTCGCGCTGATCGCCGTCAACTTTCCCAAGTTCGTCGATGGCCGCGGCTACTCGACCGCTGCCCTGCTCCGCCAGCGCTACGGCTACACCGGCGAACTGCGCGCCGTCGGCAACGTGCTGCACGACCAGCTGTTCTTCATGAAGCGCGTCGGCTTCGACAGCCATGCGCTGACCGACGGCAAGAACCTGGCCTATGCCATCGAGCAGGGTTTCGCTCCGTTCAGCGACGGCTACCAGGGCGCGACCGACCAGCCGCAACCCTATTTCCGCCGCCGCGCCTGATCTTCCGGGAACAAACATGAATCCGAGCCTGCTCAACGTCACGCCCGAACTCGCCGCCAGCGTCGCCGCCAAGAGCGATGCGGCGCGCGCCCTGCTCGCCGACATCGCCGGCGAATGGGCGCCGGCCACCTTCGCCAACAGCCTGGGCGCCGAGGACATGGTGCTGACCGACCTGATCGTCAAGTCCGGCCTGCCCATCGAGATCTTCAGCCTCGACACCGGCCGCCTGCCGCTCGAAACCTACGACCTGATGGCCGCCGTGCACAAGCACTACGACCTCAAGCTCAAGGTCTATTTCCCGCAGGCCGAGGCCGTCGAGAACTACGTGCGCGCCCATGGCATCAACGCCTTCTACGACTCCATCGAGCTGCGTAAGGCCTGCTGCCATGCCCGCAAGGTCGAGCCGCTGCAACGCGCCCTCGCCGGCAAGAAGGCCTGGATCACCGGCCTGCGCGCCCAGCAGGCCGCCACCCGCGTCGGCCTGCCGACCCGCGAATACGACGAAGGCAACAAGCTGGAAAAATTCAACCCGCTTTCCGACTGGACGGAAAAGGAAGTCTGGACCTACATCAAGCAGAATGGCGTGCCCTACAACGCCCTGCACGACAAGTTCTACCCCAGCATCGGCTGTGCCCCCTGCACGCGCGCCATTTCGCTGGGCGAGGATGTGCGGGCCGGGCGCTGGTGGTGGGAAAATGCCGACACCAAGGAATGCGGCCTTCATTTGAAGGCCGGCTCGTAAATCGGCATTTCGTCGTAGGCTAACGTCGCGCAGCGAATGTTGAGCCGCAAAGCGGCGGCCGGAGACAAAACCCCGAATCGAAGGAATGCGGACTGCACGTCAAGAGCTGATCGCACTCGCCTCCCCCCGACAAGCCCGGCTTCACGCCGGGCTTTCTTTTTTCTGCGATGGTGCGCTCGCCGCCAAACCGATTTACCATGCGAAGCAGATGAACAAGCTCAGCGGCGCCCCTGCCGACAGAAGCCATACATAACACTGACGCAACCCCGACGATGTCCGGTATCACTCCCAACGACAAATCCCGGCCGCGCCGCTGGAAACTCTATCTTTCCCTGACCATCCTCGCCCTCGGCGCCGGTGCCGGCACGCTGGCCTGGATCGAGCTGCAGGAATCGAATTTCCAGGCGACGTATTTCAACCAGATGGCGCGGACATCGTCCTGGAAGCTGGAGCCCGGCGCAGACGCGAACATCTGGCTGCCGAGCACCGGACCCTACGACCAGCGGCTCGGTTACGCCCAGCTCAAGGCCTTCCTGCCCCGGATGACCGCGGCCGGCTTCACGGTGGCCGCCCAGGCGCGGCAATCCCAGGGCTTCCGCGATATCGTCGGACAAGGACATTTCCCGATCTACCGCGAGAAATCGCGGGCCGGCCTGACCATTCTCGACCGCCACGACCAGGCGCTGTACGACAGCCAGTACCCCCGCCTGCAGTACCCCGACTTCGACGCCATCCCGCCCGTGCTGGTGGAAGCCCTGCTGTTCATCGAGAACCGCGACCTGCTCGACCCGAATACGCCGAAACGCAACCCGGCCGTCGACTGGGGGCGCCTGACCCGCGTCGCGGCCGGACAGGCCATGCGCCAGGTCAACCTGGGCGGCAGCGGTCGCGCCGGCGGCAGCACCCTGGCGACGCAGATCGAGAAATTCCGCCACTCGCCGGGCGGCCGCACGCACGATACCGACGACAAGTTCCACCAGATGATGTCGGCCGCCCTGCGCGCCTACCAGGACAGCGAAGAGACCCTGCAGGCGCGCCGGCGCATCGTGCTCGACTTCATCAACTCGGTGCCGCTCGGCGGCATTCCCGGCTACGGCGAGGTCAATGGCCTGGGCGACGGCCTGTGGGCCTGGTACGGCCACGACTTCGCCAAGGTCAACCAGCTGCTGAACGACCCCGGCGCCGACCTGATCGAGCGCGCCCAGGCCTTCAAGCAGGCGCTGTCGCTGTTCGTCGCCCAGCGCCGCCCGTCCGGCCTGCTCGGCGACACCACCGGCCGCCTCAATGCGCTCACCGACAGCTACATCCGCCTGCTTGCCGAAGACCACCTGATTCCCGCCGATCTCCGCGAAGCGGCGCTCCGGGTGACCATCCACCCGGCCCGCCAGGCCCGCCCCGGCGAGGAGGTCTCCTTCGTCGAACGCAAGGCGGTCAACGACATCCGAAGCTCGCTCAGCGACCTGCTCGACGTCGAAAACCTCTACGCCCTCGACCGCTACGACCTGAACGTGCACACCACCCTGGACGGCCCCAGCCAGCAGGCGGTCACGCGTGTGCTGAACCGCCTGGCCGACCCGGCCTTCCTGGCCTGCGCCGGTTTCAAGGAGGCCCGCCTGCTGGCCAATGGCGATCCCCGGCAAGTCAATTACAGCCTCACGCTCTACGAACGCACGCCGACCGCCAATGTCCTGCGCATCCAGGCCGACAATCTCGACCAGCCGCTCGACATCAATGCCGGCACCAAGCTCGACCTCGGCTCCAGCGCCAAATTCCGCACCCTGGTCTCCTACTTGCTGGTCGTCGCCGACCTGCACAAGCGCTACGGCACCATGCCGGCGGAGGAGCTGGCCAAACTGCCGCGCCATCCGGCCGACCGCCTGAGCAACTGGGCCATCGACATCCTGCGCGCCAAGCCGGACACCGCGCTCGAAGCCCTGCTCGAGGCGGCCATGGAGCGCCGCTACCCGGCCAACCCCGGCGAAACCTTCTTCACCGGCGGCGGCATCCACCGCTTCGGCAACTTCAAGCACGAGGACGACGGCAAGAACCCGAGCGTCGCCGAAGCGCTGGAACAGTCGGTCAACCTCTCCTTCGTCCGCATCATGCAGGACGTCGTCCATTACCACGCCTACGAAGCCGCCGACGCCCCGGCGCGCGGCCTGCGCGACAAGGACGACGACGATACCCGCCAGGCTTTCCTCAACCGCTTCGCCGAGCGCGAGGGCCTGGGCTTCCTGCGCACCTACTGGCACAAGTACCGCGACGTGGCGCCGGAGGACCGCCAGGAAGTCCTCGCCGACTCCGTTCCCGGTCGCCCGGTGCCGCAGGCCGCGGCCTACCTGAGCGTGCGCCCGAAGAGCGACTTTGCCGAGTTCTCGGCCTTCATGCGCAAGCGACTCGGCGACAAGGCGGGCACCGATGCCGGCCTGCGCAAGCTGTTCGACACCCATGCCGCCCGCCAGTACAGCCTGGCCGACCAGGGCTACCTGGCCCGCGTGCATCCGCTGGAACTGTGGCTGGTCCGCCACCTGCAAGGCCAGCCGAAGGCGACCTTGAAAGATATCGTGCCGGCCAGCGTCGAAGCCCGCCGCGATGCCTCGAAATGGCTGTTCGCCCCCCGTTTCAAGCATGCCCAGCAGGTGCGCATCAACATCGTCGTCGAGGTCGCCGCCTTCGAGCGCATCGCCGAGGAGTGGCGGCGCCTGGGCTACCCGTTCGAGCACCTGGTGCCGTCGCTGGCCACCTCGATCGGCAGCTCCGCCGACCGCCCGGCCGCCCTCGCCGAACTGATGGGCATCGTCGTCAACGACGGCATCCGCCGGCCGACGGTGCGCATCGACCAGCTGCGTTTCGCCGCCGACACGCCCTTCGAAACCCGCCTCGAACGCCAGCCGGAAGCCGGCGAGCGCGTGATGCCGGCCGAAGTCGCCCAGGTCACCCGCCGCGCCCTGCTGCGCGTGGTCAATAGCGGCACCGCCCGGCGACTCAAGGACACCTACCGCGACGACGCGGAAAAGCCGCTTGCCGTGGGCGGCAAGACCGGAACGGGCGACCACCGCTCGAAGGTCATCGGTGCCGATGGCGGCGTGCGCAGCGCCAAGGTCATGAATCGCGCCGCCACCTTCGCCTTCTATATCGGCGACCGTTTCTACGGGGTGGTCACCGCCTTCGTACCGGGCGCCAAGGCGGCCGCCTACGATTTCACGTCGGCGCTTCCCGTGCAGATCCTCAAGGAAATGGAACCCGCCCTGCGGCCGCTGATCGCCGACCGGCCGCAGGCTACTGGCAAGTGCAAGGGCTGACCGGCCGAGCTTGCACCGTCGCCGCCGCGGGCACGAAGGAACGGCCCGATGGCGGATGCCGGCCCCGCACGGCATGACCGGCGGGTATTCAAAGCGAATGGATATCCGCCGAAAACAAGGCCACGCCGCCTTCCTTGACACAAAAAGCCGCTAGAATAGCCTGCTCACGTGTCATTTCCATCCGTCATGCCAGAGCGCGCCCCCCTCCCACCGAACGGCACCCTGCCCGATACGCTGACGCTGTTCGAACATCTGGCCGATGCGGTTTACCTGATCGACCCGGACACCTCGAACATCGTCTGGGCCAACCGCATCGCCTGGGAATGCCTCGGCCTGACGCGGGAAGACATCCTCAACCACAGCGTCCTCAGCCTGCAGAAGGATATCCACGGTCTGCCGCAGTGGTCGGAAATCGCCGGGATCATTCGCGCCAGCGACTGCTATCGTTTCCTCGGCCGGCATCGGCATCGCGATGGCCACGAGATTGAAGTAGAGGTGCTCACCACCTCGTTCGAGCATGCGGGCCGTCCCTATTTCCTCTCCGTCGCCCACAACCTGTCGCGCCAACTGGCGCAGCAGCAGGATCTCGAGGACAGGGAAAAGCAGCTCTGGTTCGCCTTGAACGAAGCCACCGACGGCCTGTGGGACTGGGAGGTGGCGACCGGCAAGCTGTATTTCAGCCCGCAGCTCAAGCGCATGCTGGGCTACGGCCCCGATGAAATGGCGCCGGTGCTGGATACCTGGAAGCTGAACGTTCATCCCGACGACGTCGCCGATGTGCTGGGCGTCCTGAGCGAACACATGCAGGGCAAGCGCGCCCGCTTCGATGTCATCTACCGGCTGCGCAACCGCAACGGCCACTATCTCTGGGTTCACGACCGCGGCCGCGTCTGCGCCTTCGGCCCCGACGGCGAGCCGGCCCGGGTCGTCGGCATGGTCCAGGACATCAGCGACCGCAAGCAGCTCGAGCTCCAGCTCCAGGAACTCGCGTCCTTCGACCCGCTGACCGGGCTCCCCAACCGCCGCGAGGCCAACGCCTTCCTCGACACCCAGGCGCAGTTCTGCCGGCGCATGGATCTGCCGCTCGGCATCGCCTTTCTCGACATCGACCATTTCAAGCAGATCAACGACCTGCATGGCCACCTCACGGGCGACCAGGTGTTGCGCCAGGTCGGCGTGGTGATCAAGAACACCGTGCGCGGCTCCGACATGGTCTGCCGCTGGGGCGGCGAGGAATTCCTGATCCTGGCGCCCAACACGGCCCTTCAGGACATGCACCGGGTCGCCGAGAAGGTACGCCAGGCGGTCGTCGACGCAACACCCGGGCTGCCCATGTCGATCACGCTCAGCGCCGGCGTCTCGGCCGCCCAAGGCCGGGCCATCGACATCAGGGCGCTCATCTCCGAAGCTGACTCGGCGCTCTACAAGGCCAAGTCGGAAGGGCGAAACCGGGTCGAATCCGCCCTTCCCGCCTGCCAGCCCGACTAGGCGCCCGGGTCTCTCAACCAGCGGGCGACCAGCTCGTACAAGCGGTCCGGATTGATCGGCTTGGCGATGAAATCGTTCATCCCGGCCGCCAGACAGCGCGCCCTGTCCTCGACGAAGGCGTTCGCCGTCATGGCCAGGATCGGCACCTGCCCGCGCTCGGCCATGCCCCGTATGCGCCGCGTCGCTTCGAGCCCGTCCATGCGCGGCATCTGCATGTCCATCAGGACGAGGTCGTAGGCGGTCTCTTCGACGCTGGCCACGCCGGCCACGCCGTCGCTGGCGAGATCGACCAGCAGACCGGCTTCCTCGAGCATCAGCTGGGCTATTTCCTGGTTGATCGGCTCGTCATCGACAATCAGGATGCGGCGCCCGGCAAAACGTCGCTGCAAGGCAGCGAAAACCGATTCGCCCTGGGTCGCGGCGACCCGCGCCGCCACGCCGGACTTGCGCAGGGACGCCGAGAACCAGAAGGTGCTGCCGTCGCCTTCGCGGCTGCTGACGCCGGCATCGCCCCCCATCAGGCGGGCCAGCTTCTGGGTGATGGCCAGCCCCAGCCCGGTGCCGCCATAGCGCCGCGTCGTCGAATTGTCGGCCTGCTCGAATGCCGAAAACAGGCGCCCGACCGCTTCCTGCGGGATGCCGATCCCGGTATCCACGACCTCGAAACGCAGTGTCGCCGTGGTCTCTTCCTCGCTGATCTTCCGGACGCGCACCGTGATCCGCCCCACCTCGGTAAACTTGATGGCATTGCCGACATAGTTCATCAAGGCCTGGCTCAGGCGGGTCGAATCCCCGAGCAGCGAACAGGCGAGGGCATCCGTTTCGACCAGGATCTCCAGCCCCTTCTCGACCGCCCGCTCGCGGAAAATGGCGACCACGCCGGATAGCAGGTCGGCCACATCCACGGTCTGCTCCTCCAGGATGAACTTGCCGGCCTCGATCTTCGACAGTTCGAGTATGGCGTTGATGATGTTCAGCAGGTGGCCGCTGGCCATCTCCAGCTTGTCCAGCTTCCGCTCCTGCTCGTCGCTCAGGCCTGTCCGCCTGATCAGGTGCGCCATGCCGGCGATGGCGTTGAGCGGGGTCCGGATCTCGTGGGACATGTTGGCCAGGAAGGCGCTCTTCGCCAGGCTCGCCTTTTCGGCGGCCTCCTTGGCTTCGGCCAGCTGGGCGGTGCGTTCCCGCACCTCGTTTTCCAGCTCGGCGTGATGATTGCGGAGAATCCGCTCGGCGCGCCGGCGTTCGGTGACGTCAATGACGAACCCGAGGATGCACAACTCGCCGTCCAGCTCGGTGACCTCGGCGGAAAGGCTGACCTGCCGGCGCGTGCCGTTCTTGTGCAGCCAGCGCGTCTCCCAGTCGATCAGGCGGCCTTCCTGGAGCAGGCGCTCGGCCCAGCGCTTGCGGTCCGCCTCGTCCGGCCACAATCCCAGCTCGGTCGAGGTGCGTCCGAGCAGATCGTCGGCCGTCCAGCCGAAATCGCGTTCGTAGTTGCGATTCACCTCGACGAAGCGGCCATCCCTGACCCTGACGATGGAGGCGGCAACCGGGCTGGCATGGAACATCGAGGCAAAGCGCTGCTGCGACAGCCTGAGCTTCTGCTCCGCCGCCATTTCCGTCGCCCGGCGCTGGGTGACGTCCTCGCCGACACCCACCGCGCCGATGACCACCCCGTTCGCATCGCGGATCGGACAGGCATGCCAGGCGATCAGGCGTTGTTCGCCATCCCGCGTCTGGATCGGGTATTCGAAATAATCCGTCCGGGTTTCCGCACCGAAAACCGCGCTATAAAACAGCTTGCTCCGCCCCTCGGGATTCCGGCTCTGGCGCAGGCAGGTTTCGAACCAGTCCTCGCCGACCAGCTCCTCCGGCCGGTAGCCGAGCACCTCGCCCGCCTTCCGGTTGATCGACATCACGCGCCCGTCGAGATCGAGGGCGATGATCATGGCTTCGACGGTTTCCAGGATGTTCCGGTGGTAATCGCGCTCCTGGCGCAGCGCCTCGCCCTGCTTCAGTTCCTCGGTGACGTCCAGGCTCAGGCCGACCAGGGCCAGCGGCGCCCCCGTTTCGTCGCGCTTGACGGCCTTGATCACGCGCAGGTCATGGATTTTCCCGTCGACAAAGGGCAGCCGCTCATGCGTGATGCTCGTCCCCTGGCTGGCCAGGGCCAGGGCATCGGAATCGAGGCATTGCTGCAGGAAGGGCTCGGGAATGAACTCGCGGTAGTGCTCGACGCCCTGAAAGCGCGTCTCGGGAATCCCGACCGACTGGCAGAAGGCGTTGTTGACGTACTTGATCCTTCCCCCGCCGTTCTGCAGCCAGATGCCGATCGGCGCATGGTCGAGGATCAGCTTGAGGTTCTCGCGCTCGCGAGCCAATTCCTGCTCGGCGTTGACCTTGTCGGTGATATCCCGCGCCACGCCGAACAGGCCGACGATCTCCCCGGCATCGTCGCGGATCGGATACTTGCGGTTGTCGACCCAGCCCGTGCGGCCATCGGCGTGCAGATAGGCCTGCACCTCCTGCACCGGCTTGCCCGTGGCAAACACCTGCTTCTCGAGCCGGTAGTAGATGTCGGCATAGTCTTCCGGGAAGAGGTCGTAATCGGTCTTGCCCAACAGGTCGCGCCAGTGTCCGGTCTGGTGCGTGATGGCGACCAGCGTCTGGCTGGCGCCGGTCAGAACGTGGTTGCGGTCCTTGAAAAAGATGAAATCGTCGGTGTTTTCCATCATGGCCACGAAATTGGCCATCATCGGCTCGGATGCCTGCCTGCCCCACAGGCTTCCCGCCGCCTCCAGGCGCAGCTCGAGCGTCGCCTGGCCGGAGCCCGCGGAATTTTTCCGGTATTCGCCGCGGACGCAGAGGATTTTTCCCGACGCATGCCGCATGCGGGCATTGAAGCAGCCCTCCGCATCGCCAGCCGAGTTCTCGAACAGCGCGGCAACGATATCGGCATCGTCGGCGTGGAAGCAGGCGGGCAGCGCAACCCGGCCGCTGGCGAAGTCGTGCGCCGTGAAGCCGAGCAAGTCCACGCAGCCTTCGTCGGCGGAAAGCACCACCGGCCGATCGCCAAGCTGAACCCGAAAAGCTATGCCGGACATCGCGCCTCCGAATATGACGTTTAGCCTAATCCGCTATCTTAACGACGAACGGGCGACTGTGCCGAAAATGCGTCCGTATTTCTTTCCGCCCTTTTCCGTCCGCCCCCACCATCGCCTCGTCATAAGCGCTGTTAACGGCAATTGAAGGCGGATTGCAAAAACTTTGCTGCAGCGCAACAAAATGGTAGTCTTGAAGCCATAAAATAACGCCATCAAAGCGAGAAACAGCATGAGCGAAATCGATCTGAAACGTTTTTTCCTCGAGCAGGTGAAACTGTTCGAAAACTTCCCGGCCGACAAGGTCGAGGAAATCGTCATCAAGTCGCGCCTGGCGACCTACGAAGGCAATGAAGCCATCCTCGAAACCGGCGACGAAGGCCACGCCATCGGCGTCGTCATCTCGGGCCACGCCGAGATTTCGATGACCGACAACACCGGCACCCGCTCGGTGATCGCCCAGCTCGAAGCCGGCGATGTCTTCGGCGTGATGTCCCTGCTCACCGGCGACCGCATCGTCGCCGACGTGATCGCCGGCAACCGCTGCTTCGTGCTGATGATCCCGCAGGAAGTGTTCAACAGCCACATCCTGACCAACCCCAAGGCCGTCGGCTACCTCTCCCGCCTGCTCGCCGACCGCACGCGCGCCATGTCGGTCGACCTCGTCGCCGCCCAGGCCCGCGCCGTCAGCAAGTCGGACGATCCCTACGCGCTGTCGATGCACACCAACGCACCGGGCAAGGTCGTCGCCCTCAACGTCGGCATCAGCCAGATCCACTTCGGCATCTACGACACCCGGGAAAGCGGCGCCGACATCCACGGCATCATCGACAACGCCGACAAGCAGTTCGCCCACATCACGGTCAGCGTCGGAACCCAGAAGAAGACCCTGGAACACGCGCCGTTCAAGCTTTCCGACCTGTTCTCGGTGATGAGCGAAGCGACCGCCCTGCTCGGCAAGGCCTTTACCTTCCATCCGGAAGACGTCACCGCCATCGGCCACCGCGTCGTGCATGGCGGCAACCGCTTCTCCAGCTCGGCCGTCATCACCCCGGCGGTGATCGCCGACATCGAGGAACTCGCGGTTTTCGCGCCGCTGCACAACCCGGTCAACGTCGCCGGCATCCGCGTCGCCCTCAAGCATTTCCCGAACGTGCCGCAGGTCGCCGTGTTCGACACCGCCTTCCACCAGACGCTGGCGCCCTACGCCTACCTCTACGGCCTGCCCTACGACCTCTACAAGCAGCACGGCATCCGCCGCTACGGCTTCCACGGCACCTCGCACCGCTACGTCTCGATGAAGGCCGCCGAAGTGCTCAAGCGCCCGCTCGGCGAACTGGAGATCGTCTCCTGCCACCTCGGCATCGGCGCCTCGCTGTGCGCCATCGACCATGGCCGCTCGATCGACACGACGATGGGCATGACGCCGTCCGACGGCCTGATCATGCCCAGCCGCTCGGGCAGCATCGACCCGGCGGTGATGATCCACCTGATGGAACAGCACCAGATGACGGCGGAGCAGCTGTCGGCGCTGATCAATACCGAGAGCGGCCTCAAGGGCATCTCCGGCATTTCCAACGACATCCACGAAATCGAGGCGCAGGCCGCCGACGGCCACCACCGCGCGCTGCTCGCCCACAAGGCCTTCTGCTACCAGGTGCGCAAGAACATCGGCGCCTATGTCGCGGCGATGGGCGGCATCGACGTCCTGGTGTTCACCGGCGACATCGGCGAAACCAGCGCCACCGTGCGCAGCCTGGCCTGCCAGGGCCTCGGCTACATGGGCATCAAGCTCGACGAGGAAAAGAACCGCAACCTGTCGGCCATCGGCTCGCACGCGGTCGTGTCCACCGACGATTCGCCGGTCACCATCCTCGTCATCACCAACGACGACGAACGCCTCGTCGCCTGGGAAGCCCTGCGCGCCATCGAGCGCAACCAGTTGCTGCAGGAAGCCAAGGCCGACGAACCGCCGGCGATCCCGGTCGAAATCTCCGCCCACCACGTGCACCTGGCGCAAGCCGACGTCGAGGCGCTGTTCGGCCCCGGCCACCAGCTGACGCCGATGCACGAACTGTCGCAGCCGGGCCAGTATGCCTGCGAGGAAAAGGTGCATCTGGTCGGCCCCAAGGGCCGCATCGCCAATGTCCGCGTCCTCGGCCCGACACGCAAGGAAACCCAGGTCGAGATCGCCATGACCGAGCAGTTCAAGCTCGGCGTGCAGCCGCCGATCCGCCAGTCGGGCGACCTTGCCGGCACCCCCGGCCTGACGCTGGAAGGGCCGTACGGCAGCTCGCAGATCGAGCGCGGCGTGATCTGCGCCCAGCGCCACATCCACATGTCGCCGGAAGACGCCATGCGCTTCCGGGTGCGCGACAACTACGTCGTCCGCGTCCGTGTCGAGGGCGAGCGCGAGCTGATTTTCGGCGACGTCGTCGTCCGCGTGAACCCGGCCTTCCGCCTGGCCATGCACATCGATACCGACGAGGGCAATGCCGGCAACCTGAAGACCGGCACGCTGGGCTACATCGAGGAAATCCAGAGCCGCGCCTGAGGCGCCGCCGGCCAGCACCTTTCCGCCACGGCGGAAAGGTGCTGCGCGCTCATTCCGCGGGCTTGGCCAGCCACCGGAGCAGCGTGGCATAGAAGGTTTCGTGGCGCACCGGCTTGGCGATGAAATCGTTCATCCCGGCCTGCAGGCAGCGCTCCTTGTCGTCGGCGAAGGCGTTGGCCGTCATGGCCAGGATAGGGACCGGCGCGGCCCGCGGCATGGCGCGCAGGCGAAGCGTGGCGGCCAGGCCATCCAGCCTCGGCATCTGCATGTCCATCAGGATCAGGTCGTAGTCGTTCGCTTCGACCTTGTCCAGCGCGACCAGTCCGTCCTCGGCGATGTCGGCGACCAGGCCGATGGCGCCGAGCATGGCGAGCGTGATTTCCCGATTGATCGGCTCGTCCTCCACCAGCAGGATGCGACTGCCGGCAAAATCCTTGCTCAAGACGATATCCGCCGCCTCTTCCTGACCGATTTCCGTTCTCGCCTCGTTCGTTCCGGACGAGCGCTTCAAGCGCGCCGTCAGCCAGAAGGTGCTTCCCGCGCCCGGCACGCTGTCCGCCCCGGCCTCGCCCCCCATCGCATGGGCCAGTTTCCGGGTGATCGCCAGGCCCAGGCCGGTGCCGCCGTAACGGCGGGTAATCGAATTGTCCGCCTGCTCGAAGGCGGCGAACAGGCGGGGCAACTGCTCGGGCTGGATGCCGATGCCCGTGTCCTGGATCTCGAAACGCAGCAGGATGCCCTGCTCGTTTTCGTCGAGACGGGTCAGGCGCAGGGTGATCGTTCCGGTTTCCGTAAACTTGATGGCATTGGTGGCGTAGTTGAGCAACGCCTGCTGCAACCGCGTGGCGTCCCCCGCCAGCAGGGGAAGCGCCTCGCCGCAGTCGACGACCAGCTGGAGGTGCTTGGCCTGCGCGCGGTCGCCGAGGATGGCGACGATATTCGCGAGTAGCCGCTCGGGCTGCACCGGCGATTCGTCGAGCACGAATTTTCCGGCCTCGATCTTGGACAGGTCGAGGATGGCGTTGATGATCTCCAGCAGGTGCTCCGAAGCCAGCTCGAGCCTGCCCAGCCGGGCTTCCTGCTCGGGCAGGAGCCCGGCACGGCGGATCAGGTGGGCCATGCCGGTGATGGCATTGAGCGGCGTCCGTATTTCATGCGACATGTTGGCCAGGAAAGCGCTCTTGGCGATGCTGGCCGACTCCGCCGCCGCCTTGGCATGCGCCAGTTCGGCCGTGCGCCGGGCGACCTGCTTTTCGAGGTCCTGGCGATGCTCATGCAGTTCCGCCTCGTATTGCATGCGATCGGAAATGTCGTGGCTGATACCGAACACCCCCACCACTTGCTGGCTTTCGTCGAACAGCGGCCATTTGCTGGTCTGCACGTGCCGCTCGTCGCCATGGGCATCGCGATAGGACTCGATGACGCCCAGAATGGGCTTTCCTTCGCGGAGGACGACGCGGTCGGATGCTGCGTAGCGGACGGCGACTTCCGGGCTGAAGACATCCGCATCGCGCTTGCCGACCATCTCCCGCCAGCTCACGCGATTCGCCATGACGGCCATGGTCTGGCTGCAGAAGCGGATGCAGCCATCGGCATCCTTGAAATAGATGAAGTCGATCGTCTCGTTCAGAAACGCTTCGAAATCCCGATTGAAATCGGCGAGCTGCCTGGCCGTGTGCTTGCGCTCGGTAATATCGACATCCATGCAGACGACGATGGGTTCCGCCTTGTTGTCGCCGGGAATGGCGAACTTGGTCGCCTCGACCCAGATGATCTCCCCGTCCCGATTGCGCGCCATGTACTCCAGCGGGCCGACCGGCTGCCCGCTCGCCATGACCTGCTCCGAGGCGCGCTGGGCCTCGGCCGTCTCGGCGGGACTCAGGATCAGCTGATCGAGGGTCTTGCCCAGCGCCTCTTCCGCCGACCAGCCGTACAGGTGTTCCGAGGCCTTGTTCCAGTAGATGATCTTTCCCGTCCGGTCATACCACTGGACGGCCACGTTGGGCGTGCTTTCCAGCGTTGCCGACAATTGCTGACGCGACGCCTCGACACGTTCCCCGGCCTGCGCCAGAAGCCCCCACGCCCGGATCAGTGCCAGGAAGGAGCCGAGGACCAGGGCGGAAACCATCAGCAGGCCGCCGCGCAACAGCCAGACGTTGTCCGGCGTGCTTTGCCAGCCGCCCCGGGGAATCGCCGCCAACTGCCAGGAACCCGTCGGCAGATAGATGTCCGCCAGCACGGGATTCATGGCGAAGACATCGGGCCGTCCAAAAAAGGCGGCGCCCTTCGCGCCTTCGCCATCCTTCCCGCGAATCGCAATCTCGACCGACAGCTTGTCGTCACGCAAGCCGCTGGCGGCAAACAATTTCTCGGAATCGATCAAGGCACTGACGATGCCCCAGAAATACTCGCGCCCGCCGCTGTCCGTCAGATATACCGGCAAGCGGGCGGCCAGCCCCTCGCCCCCTTGCACCAGCCTGAACGGCCCGGCGAGGACGATCTGGCGACTCTGGCGCGCCCGTTCCACCGACCGGAACTGCTCCGGAATACCGCGGTATTCCAGCCCCAGGGCCTTCTCGTTGCCGGCCACCGGATAAACCATGCGAATGACCATGTCCGGCGCCAGGGCCAGGCTGCGCAGCTGCGAACGCCCGTCGAACAGGGGTTTGGCCGCCACATTCAAACGCTCCTGGTCGATGTTCGGGGTCAGCGCCACCAGGCTGGTCAGGCCGCGAACCAGCTGGATATCGGCGTTCAGGTGTCCCTCGAGCGAATCGCGCACCCGCCCGAGCTCGTTATGAACGAAGGCCCGTATCGCCGTTTCGTGCCGGGACTGGTTGATCCGTTCGGCAAAGTAGGCCGCCAGCGCCAATCCACAGGCCAGAAGGCCGGTGACGAAAAAAAGTATACGGCGGCTCACGCGCTCTCCAATCACCCAATGCACTAATCCAATGGGTGGATTGTATGCATTAAGTAATAGATTTAGCAAAAACCGCAGGCATCAATCGGCGCTTTTTCCGGGGGAAGCGACATCCGCCTCCCCTCTCCCCGAAGTGCGCTGCTAGCGGGCGACAATCGTGCCGCAGGCAATCCGCTTGCCGGAATTGCCGGCGGGTTGGGACTTGTAGTCGTCCGGATCGGCGTGGATGACGATGCTGCGCCCGACGACGCCGTTCGTTCCGCTCAGGCCGAGACCTTCGATATCCCCGGAAAAACGGGCCTCGCCGGCTGCGTTGGCGACCAGGTTGGGCATGTCGCCGCCGTGCCGCTCGCTCCCGGCATGATGGCCATGGGTCTTGCCGGCCGGATTGAAATGCCCCTTCGCGGAACTGGCATCGGGCGCGCTGCAATCCCCTGCCTCATGAACGTGAAAGCCATGCTCTCCCGGCGTCAGGCCGGCAACCTGCGCCTCGACCCGCAAACGGCCGTTCAGCTCGGTCAATGTCACCTTGCCGCTCACCGCACTCCCCGAACGGGCCTGCAGGTCGGCGCTGGCCATCGGCCCCGCTGGCGTCGTGGCACAGGCGCCCAGCAGGCTGGCCGCAATGGCGCTCATGATAAAACCGGCACGCATGATCATCTTTATCTCCTCTTTGTCATTAATTTATGAAATGTCACCCCGAGTCGGGTAACAGAACGGACCCGATAGTTTGCCGAACGTTCAAAGTCGACGATCAATTATTTATAACAATTCGAAATAACAAGATGCTCACTCGTTCTTAATTGAGCATTAAGCATTTGCTACAATGCCGTCCATTCGACAATCCACGCGGATTACCCAGCAATGACACAACGTTCCACCCTCTCCCACCTGGACTGGCTCGAAGCCGAAGCCATCCACATCATGCGCGAAGTGGCCGGCCAGTGCGCCAACCCGGTGCTGCTCTTCTCCGGCGGCAAGGACTCGATCTGCATGCTGCGCATCGCCGAAAAGGCCTTCCGCCCGGGCAAGTTCCCCTTCCCGCTGATGCACATCGACACCGGCCACAACTACCGGGAAGTCGTCGCCTTCCGCGACAAGCGCGCCGCCGAACTCGGCGAGCGCCTGATCGTCCGCTCGGTCGAGGATTCGATGAAGCGCGGCACGGTGGTCCTCAAGCATGAAGGCGAATCGCGCAACAAGCACCAGTCGGTGACCCTGCTCGAAGCCATCGAGGAATTCGGCTTCGACGCCTGCATCGGCGGCGCCCGCCGCGACGAGGAAAAGGCCCGCGCCAAGGAACGCATCATGAGCTTCCGCGACGAGTTCGGCCAATGGGACCCGAAGAACCAGCGCCCGGAGCTGTGGAACCTCTACAACGCCCGCAGCCACAAGGGCGAGAACATCCGCGCCTTCCCCATCTCGAACTGGACGGAAATGGACGTCTGGCAATACATCGAGCGCGAAGGCCTGGAACTGCCGTCGATCTACTTCGCCCACACCCGCCCGGTGGTCATCCGCCAGGGCGCCATCGTGCCGGTCAACGTGCCGCTGGTTTCCGGCGAGCTGACCAACGTCGCCAAGCCGGGTGAAGAGATCGTCGACCTGCAGGTGCGCTTCCGCACCGTCGGCGACATTTCCTGCACGGCACCGGTCGAGTCGGCTGCCGACGACGTCGCCAAGATCGTCCTCGAGACCGCCACCACCACCATCACCGAGCGCGGCGCGACGCGTCTGGACGACCAGACCAGCGAAGCCTCCATGGAACAACGCAAGAAAGAGGGTTACTTCTAATGACCGCCCACGTTGAAGATCACGGCCTGCTGCGCTTCCTGACCTGCGGCAGCGTCGATGACGGCAAGAGCACGCTGATCGGCCGCCTGCTGTTCGACACCAAGACCATCCTCGCCGACACGCTGAACGCCATCGAGAAAACCTCGCAGAAGCGCGGCATGGGCGCGGTCGACCTGTCGTTGCTCACCGACGGCCTGCAGGCCGAGCGCGAACAGGGCATCACCATCGACGTCGCCTACCGCTACTTCTCGACCGGCACGCGCAAGTACATCATCGCCGACGCGCCGGGCCACGAGCAGTACACCCGCAACATGGTGACCGCCGCGTCGACCGCCAACCTGGCCATCATCCTGATCGACGCGCGCAAGGGCGTGCTGACCCAGACCCGCCGCCACTCCAAGCTGGCTTCGCTGGTCGGCATCCCGCACCTGGTCGTCGCCATCAACAAGATGGACCTGGTCGATTACTCGCAGGAAACCTACGAGAAGATCAAGGCCGACTACCTCGAATTCGCCGCCAAGGTCGGCATCGAGGACATCCGCTTCCTGCCGATGTCGGCGCTCAACGGCGACATGATCGTGGATCGCGGCGACTCGCTGAACTGGTACGAAGGCCCGACCCTGCTCGAGATTCTCGAAGCCGCGCCGGCCGCCCACACCGAGCACGACGAGCCCTTCCGCTTCCCGGTCCAGTACGTCTGCCGCCCGCAGGATTCGGCCAACCCGGACCTGCACGACTACCGCGGCTTCATGGGCCGCGTCGAATCCGGCTCGATCAAGGTCGGCGACAAGGTCACCGTGCTGCCGAACGGCCTCGAATCGACCGTCAAGTCGGTGCAACTGGGCGGCGTCGAGATCGGTTCCGCCTTTACCGAGCAGTCGGTCACCCTGCTGCTGGCCGACGAGATCGACACCTCGCGCGGCGACATGATCGTCAAGACCGACGAAGCCCCGGCCGCCGTCAAGGAAATCCGCGCCACCGTCTGCTGGCTGGCCGAAACCCCGCTCGACCGCGCCCGCACCTACCTGATCCGCCACACGACGCGTGACTCCAAGGCCAAGCTGACCGGCATCGACCACCGTCTCGACGTCAATACGCTGGAAAAGGTCGCCGCCGACAAGCTGGCGATGAACGACATTGCCGAAGTGAGCTTCAAGCTTGCCCAGCCGCTGTTCGTCGATCCTTACCTGGAAAACCGCGGCACCGGCGCCTTCATCGTCATCGACGAAAGCAACAACAACACCGTCGGCGCCGGGATGATCCTCTGATTCCACCCGGGTATCGGCCAACAAAAACGCTTCCCCCGGGAAGCGTTTTTTCTGGCACCGACGATTGCCCCACCCTTTCGGCTAGCGCGAAACGGCATTCCCTTTCGCTTCGCCGTCGGCCGGCTTGCGCACCAGGCGCGCCAGGCCGAGCACGGTCTGCCTGGCCTTGAGATTGGCGCGCTCGCAATGTTCGAGATTGACATCGAACATCAGGTGCTGGTTTTCCAGCGCCAGCGCCACCGCCACCGACTGCAGCGGCACCTTGTCGGCAACGGTCAGGGTCGGCTGCCCGCCCAGCATCGAGCGGATTTTCGGCAGGTTGCCCACTTCGGCGGCCCCGACGTAGAGGATGTCGCACAGGCGGATGGGCGTCGTCGTGCTCAGCCGGGCGATGACCATGCGCTGGCCGTTGACCCGCTTTTCGTCGTATCCCTGCATCGCCGCCCCCACCTCCTCGTCGCCCAGGATGCAGATGTGGAAGTTGGCCCGCCGCGATTCCGGCCATTCGAAAAGGTGGGCGAAGTTGTACAGGTAAGCGGCCTTCATGTCGTGTTCGGACACGACCTGGGCGCTGGCCGCCAGGCTGATTCCGAATCCGAGCAGGAGAAGAAGGGCGCGCATGACCGGGCTCAGAGATCGTAGTTGATCTGGAACCAGTACGACCGGCCATCCATGCGCAAGGCATCGATGCCGGTTCCCGGCGCCCAGGTGAAGGGCGAGACGACCTCGTAGTCGCGGTCGAACAGGTTGCGAATGCTGAACGAGGCCGACATGCCGTGCCATTTCCGTTCGCTGGAGAACGTCAGGTTGGCCAGCGCGACGCCGCCCAGGCGGCGGCGTTCGTCGGTCAGGCGGGAGCCGAGGTATTGCGCCTCGAGGCCGGCACGCACCGCGTTGCCGGGCAATGGCGCGGAAACCTGCAACTTGCCCAGCACGTTGGGTGAATTCACCGCATCCAGGCCAGTGGCGTCGGACGAGTTCTGCCAGGCGCCGCTGCTGCGCGCGCGCAGGCCGTTATCCCAGCGCGCCTCGAACTCCAGCTCCAGGCCGCGCGCCAGGCTGTTGCCGATCGGCGCGTAGTGCCCCGGCGTGCCGAGATAGACCTGCTGCTTGCTGCGCCGGTATTCGTAGAGCGTGCCGGTCAACCGCATCTGCCTGTCCAGGTCGTGCTGAACGACAAACTCCTTGGCCGCCACGTATTCGGGAGCCGCGCCCGCGTGATAGAACGAGCGGTCGTCGGCGTTGGGCATGCGGAAAGCCTCGCTATAGCTGGCCTTCAGCGTGGTCCGGAAGCTTGGCTGATAAATCAGCGCCAGGCGCGGACTCCAGTTGCCCTCCAGGTCGCTGGCCTTGTCGTAGCGCGCGCCGACATTGAGCCGCCAGCGCTCGTGGAAGCGGTATTCGTCGGCCAGGTACAGGCTGGCGGTGTTGCGCGAGTAGCTGTCCTTGACGCTGCTCGCCGCATCGATCCGCCCATCGGGGTAGAAATACGAGCGACTCAGATACTGGCTGTAGTCGTTCCGGTACTCCATGCCGAACATGATCGAATGATTGGCGAACCACTTGCCGATGAACTTCTGGTCGACACCCCACCATTCCGCCCGATGCTTGCGCTGGGCATTGGAGGCCGGATCGTTGATGGTCCGCTGGCTGTCATAGGCATAGCGACCGAAATAAAAGCGCGACGCGGCATACAGGTGCAGCCCGAGATCGGTCTCGTAGCTGGCGTTCAGATAGCTGTTCTCGTCGTCGATGACGAAGGGCGTATTGAAGACGGCGAGCCTCATCGGCTTGGTCGGCACCGTTTTCCGGCGCTCGACATGCGCCGCCTCGACCGTGAATCCATCGTAGGAGAACTTGCCGAAAAGGCGCCGGTTCCTTTCGTCGTCGATGCCGTTGGCCCAGCCATGGTTGTTGGCCGGCGTGTCGTAGGCCGGGAAATGGAGATTCTGGCCCTGCGACTGCAGCGACGACGCCGACAGCAGGAGGTCGGCGCCGTTGTCGAAACGCTTGCCGAAAGTCGCGCGCTGGCGATAGGTATCGTGGCTGCCGGCTTCGCCGGACAGCTGCAGCGTGTTGAAATCGCTGCCCTTGCGGGTGACGATGTTGATGATGCCGAGCATGGCATTGTTGCCGTAGGTCACCGAGCCGGTGCCCGGGACGTATTCGACGCGCTCGACCAGCGCCAGGTCGATCAATCCGGACTCTTCGATATAGGCCTGGTTGAACAGGCTGTCCTGCGTGACGTAGCCGTCGATCAGGACCATGATCCGGCCGGTGTAGTCACCCGGCGCGCCGAAGCCGCGCCCCCCCATGTAGGTGTAGCGGCGATCCGAGGTCGTATACAGCCCCCGCATGCTGCCGATCACCTCGGCAATGGTCCGGTAGCCGTAGGCACGAATGTCGTCGGCGGTGACGATCGCCACCGCCGACGGCGAATCGCTGATCTGCCGCGCCAGCTGCGACCCGGACGTGACTTCGCGGCGCACCAGCTGCTCGAAGGGCAGCGCTCCCAGATCGTCGCCGCTCCCCGCCCACGACGGATTGCACGACAGGGCCAGACAGAGCGCCAGGCACGCTGGCCGCATGCCAAAAAGCGGCGAACGACGCGCCCGGCCACCCGACTTCATTCGAATCTGAATCGACATCTATTCTTCATTGTTCCGAAACGCCTGCCGAGCGGCAGCCCGGCATGGAGTCCGGGAAGACTGGGCAGGATTCGCACCGCGAACGGGCATGTCAAAGGAATGGATTCTGCCAGTCTTCCGGGCATCCGTTAACCAAACCTCGAAAAAAATGCGGCGAAAAGCCTCTCCTGCGCCCAAACAGGCCGTTCATGCCCCCTGCGCATCGGTGGTAGCATTCATTTTTCGGCCATTTGGCCGCCAATACCCTGCCTCGCCGGCCCAAACACGATTCCCTCCCATGAACAGATCGAAAAGAGTACCCGTCGCCATCGGCATCATCGCGCTTATCGGCATCGGGTTCTGGGGCTGGAACAGCACGAGAACGCCCGGCGCACCGGCAGCCAAGGCCAGCGCGCCGGTGCCGGTCATCGTCGCCAAGGCGCAAAGCGGCAGCATGCCGATCTACCTCAACGCGGTCGGGCGGGCCGAAGCCTACGAGGGCGTCACGGTGAAGTCCCGCGTCGATGGACAGGTCCTCTCGGTCAACTACGCCGAAGGCCAGTTCGTGAAGCAGGGCGAGGTCCTGGTCCAGCTCGACCCGGGCGATTTCAACGCCAGGCTGGCCCAGGCCGACGCCGTCGTCGGCAAGGACGAGGCCCAGCTCGCCAAGGCCCAGGCCGACCTCGAGCGCTACCAGGGCTTGAAGGCCCGCGGCTTCGTCTCCGACGAGAAGGTCAATGAAGTGCGAACCAACGCGGCGGCGGCCGCCGCGACGCTGAAGGCGGACCAGGCGACACGCGAACTGGCGCGCCTGCAGCTCTCCTACGCCGCGATTCGCGCCCCGATTTCCGGCGTCGTCGGCGCCCGGCTCGTCTTCCCCGGCTCGACGGTCAAGATCAACGACACCGCGCTGGCCGTGGTCAATCGGGTCGATCCCCTGTATGTCGCCTTCGCGGTCCCCGAGCGCCACCTGCAAGCGCTGCGCCGCGCCCTCAGCCAGGGCCCGCTCGGCGTCCAGGTCTCGCTGCCCGGCGGCAAGGATGCCGTCTTCGAGGGCAAGGCCAGGTTCATCGACAACGCGGTCGACGCCGCGACGGGAACGATCCAGGTCAAGGCGCTGCTCGACAACCGCTCCGCCCGCCTGACGCCGGGGCAGTTCCTCAACGTCAGCATGGTCCTCGACCGGCTCGACGATGCCGTCCTCGTTCCCAACGAGGCGATCCAGCAAGGGGCCGACGGCAATTTCCTCTATGCGGTGAAGGCGGACGACACCGTCGAGCTGCGCAAGCTGGAGATCGTCGCCAGCCACAGTGGCATGACGGCCATCGGCAAGGGCGTCGCCGCCGGCGAAACGGTGGTTACCGACGGTCAGCTGCGACTGACCCCCGGCGCCGCGGTACACAGCAAGCAGCCGCCCGGCGCGGAAGCCCCGCCTGCCCAAACCGCCGCAAAATAGGGAGCAGGCATGACGCTACCCGAGCTTTGCATCCGCCGGCCGGTGATGACCACCCTGATGATGGTGGCGCTGCTCATCTTCGGCATCATCGGCTACCGTTCGCTGCCGGTTTCCGAGTTGCCGGCCGTCGATTTCCCGACCATTTCGGTCAGCGCCAGCCTGCCCGGCGCCTCGCCGGAAACCATGGCCGCCGCTGTCGCCACGCCGCTCGAAGGCCAGTTCTCGACCATCGCCGGGCTGGATTCGATGACATCGACCAGCGCCCAGGGCTCGACCACCATCACGCTGCAGTTCGCCCTCGACCGCAATATTGACGCCGCCGCACAGGACGTACAGTCGGCCATTTCCGCCGCGCAGCGCAAGCTGCCGCCGAACATGCCGACGCCGCCGTCGTTCCGCAAGGTCAATCCGGCCGATTCGCCGATCTTCTACATCGCGATGTCGTCGCCCACCCTGCCCCTGTCGCTCGTCCACGAATACGCTGAAACCCAGCTGGCGCAACGGCTGTCGACCATCCCCGGGGTTGCCCAGGTGCAGATTTACGGCTCGCAGAAATACGCCGTGCGCGTCCAGGCCAACCCGGATCAGCTGGCGGCGCGCGGCATCGGCATCGACGAGCTGCAGCAGGCCATCGCCCAGGGCAACGTCAACCAGCCGGTCGGCCAGCTCGACGGCAGCCGCCAGACCTTCGCGCTGAAGGACAACGGCCAGCTCGGCAACGCCGCCGCCTACCGGCCGCTCATCGTCAGCTGGCGCAATGGCGCGCCGGTGCGCCTGGAAGACGTGGCGACGCCGGTCGACAGCGTCGAGAACATCCGCATCGCCAGCTGGAACGTGGACAAGCGCGCCATCGTGCTCGCCGTGCAGCGCCAGCCGGGCGCCAACACCATCGAGACGGTCGATGCCATCAAGCGCATCCTGCCCTCCTTCCAGGCCAAGCTGCCGGCGGCGGTGAACATGAACATCCTGTTCGACCGCAGCCACTCGATCCGCCATGCCATCGACGACGTGCAATTCACGCTGGTCCTGTCGGCCGTGCTGGTCATCCTGGTCATCCTGCTCTTCCTGCGCAACCTGTCGGCCACCGTCATCCCCAGCCTGGCGCTGCCCATCTCGGTGGTCGGCACCTTCGCCGCCATGTCGGTGCTCGGCTACAGCCTGGACAACCTGTCGCTGCTGGCGCTGACGCTGTCGGTCGGCTTCGTCGTGGACGACGCCATCGTCATGCTGGAGAACATCGTCCGCCACGTCGAGGCCGGCGAGCCGCCCTTCCAGGCGGCGATCAAGGGAGCGAAGGAGATCGGCTTCACGATCATCTCGATGACCATCTCGCTGATCGCCGTGTTCATCCCGGTGCTCTTCATGCAGGGCATCGTCGGCCGCCTGCTGCACGAATTCGCCGTCACCATCTGCGTCGCCATCCTGGTTTCCGGCTTCGTCTCGCTGACCCTGACGCCGATGCTGTGCAGCCGCTACGTCCGCCACGCCGAGCCGGACTCGCACGGCCGCGTCTTCCAGCTGTTCGAGCGTTTCTTCGCCGCCCTGCTCGCCGGCTACGAAAAAACGCTGAAGCTGGCCATGAGCCACCCGCGCACCGTCCTGGCCAGCTTCGTCGCCACCCTGCTGCTCACCGGATACCTGTTCACCCAGGTACCGAAAGACTTCATCCCGAGCGGCGATTCCGGGCAGATCGTCGCCTTCACCGAAGGCGCGCAGGATGCCTCGTTCGCCTCGATGGTCGCCCACCAGCGCGCCGTCGCCCGGATCGTCGCCGAGGAGCCGGACATCGCCTCCTTCATGTCCTCGGTCGGCGCCGGCGGCATCCGGCCGACCGCCAATACCGGCACGGTGTTCATGATCCTCAAGCCGGCCAGCGAGCGAAAATCGACGCCGGACCAGATCATCCAGCGCCTGCGCCCCAAGCTGGCCGAGGTGCCCGGCATCAAGGTGTACATGCAGAACCCGCCGGTGATCCGCATCGGCGGCCAGATCACCGCCGCGCAGTACCAATACACCCTGCAGGACACCGACCTCGCCGAACTGTACGAGTGGACCGCGACGCTGACCCAGAAGATCCGCCAGCTGCCCGGTTTCGTCGATGTCACCAACAACCTGAGCAACCTCAGCCCGGTCGTCGGCATCGACATCGACCGCGACAAGCTGTCCGCGCTCGGCCTCAGCTTCGGCCAGGTCGAGGACGCGCTGCAGAGCGCCTTCAGCGCCCGCCAGGTGTCGACCATCTACGGCTCGACCGCGCAGTACCAGGTCATCCTCGAAGTCGCCCCCGAATACCAGGCCGACCCGCAGGCCCTGTCGCGCGTCTACGTGCGCGGCAGCGGCAAGCTGATCCCGCTCGACACCGTCGCCCGCTTCACGCGCAAGACGCAGGCGCTGACCGTCAACCATCAGGGCCAGCTGCCGTCGGTCACCATCTCCTTCAACCTGCAGCCCGGCGTCTCGCTGGGCGACGCCGTCGACCGCATCAAGGCGCTGGAGCGGGAAATCCGCGTCCCGGTCTCGCTGAGCACCAGCCTGCAGGGCACGGCGCAGGCCTTCCAGTCGTCGCTGCAAGGCCTCGGCATCCTGCTGCTGGTCGCCGTGCTGGTCGTCTACCTGGTCCTCGGCGTGCTGTACGAGAGCTTCATCCACCCGCTGACCATCCTCTCCGGCCTGCCCTCGGCCGGCCTCGGCGCGCTGATCACCCTCCTTGTCTTCAAGGTCGATCTCAGCCTCTACGCCTTCGTCGGCGTCATCATGCTGATCGGCATCGTCAAGAAGAACGCCATCATGATGATCGACTTCGCCCTGGAAAAGCAGCGCAAGGAGGGCGCAGCGCCAGGCGAGGCCATCTTCCAGGCCAGCCTGGTCCGCTTCCGGCCGATCATGATGACCACCATGGCCGCCCTGGTCGGCACCCTGCCCATCGCGCTGGGCATCGGCGCCGGCGCCGAGGTGCGCCAGCCGCTCGGCCTGGCCGTGGTCGGCGGCCTGATGGTGTCGCAACTGCTGACGCTGTACCTGACGCCGGTCGTCTACCTCTACCTCGACCGCTACACCGACAAATCCGGCCCGGAACCGGCCATCGAGGCAGCGGAAAACCCGGTCAACTGAGTTGTCTCGTGCGGCGTTTAAGCTATAACGAAACCATGTACCGGATACTCCTGCCCCTTCTTGCCGGCCTGCTGCTCATCCAGCCGGCTGGCGCCGACATCTACAAATGCCGCCAGGCGGACGGCAAGACCGTCATTTCCAATTCGCCTTGCCCGGGCGGCAGCGGCACGCTGGCCGTGCGCCCCGACGAGACGGTATCCGAGACCAATCGCCAGCAGGCCGAACGCGACGTCGAACGCATGCGCAATTATGTCGACAAGCGCGAAAGCGCCCAGCGCGCCGACCTGGCCGCCGAGCGACAGGCCCAGAGCCAGAAGCAGGCCGCCACGGCCAACCCGGCACGCAGCTACGGCGACCCCGATGCCTGCCTGCGCGATATCGCCCAGCGCGCGCTCGAAGCCGGCCAGCGGGCACAGCTGGAGGCCGAGTGCCGCAACCTGGTGCGCCCGCCCGAGCCGCCCCAGACGGTTTATGTCCCGGTCTATGGCGCGCCGCCGGTCTATCCCCACTATCCGCGCCCCCAGCCCCAACCGCGGCCGCCGGCACCCCAGGCGCCGGTGACGGCGCCATCGGGCGGCCAGGGCATGGTGATCTGCGCCCCGGGCAAGCCCTGCATTCGCTGAGCACTTGCCGGCCCGCCCGACAAACCGGCATTTTTTCCGACCATGCCTTCCGGAAGGCCATGATTCGATCATAAAATGCTGCCTGTTCGGTCAGCCATCGGGCGACCGGACTTCACGGGGGAACAGGGTGGGCATACTTGACCAGATCCGGGCCTTGCTCGGACAAAGCGAAGCGAAGGAGACGACGCTTCCGAACGTCTCGGAGAGCGTTGTGGAGCGGCGCAAGCGAGCCCGCGTCAATGCCCGCGAGGGCACCCGGGTTCTCATCGTCGACGACTCAAAAACCATCGTGACGGCGCTCAGGAAATTCCTGCGCTCGGCCGGCTACGAAACCCTGGAAGCGCTGGATGCCGAATCCGGGCTGGAGCAGCTGCGCGAACACAAGCCGGACCTGATCTTCCTCGATATCGTGCTGCCCGGCATGAATGGCTTCGCCGCGCTGCGCGCCATTCGCCGCGACCCGGCGACACGCGACATTCCGGTCATCATGATGAGCGGCAACGAACAGGCCATGGAGCAATTCTTCGGCACCCGCATCGGGGCCGACGACTTCATGAAAAAACCGTTCTCGCGTTACGAGATTTTCTTCCGCATCGAGCGCCTGCTCGACGACAACCAGGTGCCTCGCCGCGCCATTGCGGCGGGCGAGCAGCGCGCCGCCGAAGTCGCCGGAACGCACTGAGCGCGGCGGGCCTTCGGCGCGCGCCGAAAGCCCTTACAACCTCACTCAGCGGTTTCGTGCTGGCTGCCGTCCTTGCTCTGGCTGCCCAGCATCAGTTCGGTGTTCTCGCTGAGCGCGAAGAAAAAGGCTTCGACCGCCTTGGGATCGCCGGAAGCGGCGAACGTGGTGTGGCCGCACTCGCACTGGCCGACCCAGATCGCCTCGAGGCCGCGCAGACCGCGCGTGCTGACCGGATTGATCTGCGTCACGTCGGCGCTGCAATGGTTGCAGACCAGCTTTTCCGGGCGTGTCGCCTCGATCTTGGCCTGCGCCTGTTCGACCCGCTGCGCCAGCGTGCCACGCTGTTTGGCTTGTCCCATGTTCATCTCCCCTGTCGATCAAAGGCGAGCAGGATACAGGAGTTTCCCGCGGCCGACGTCGCGCCCGCTCACGCCAGCATTTCGGCGAAGCGGTGGCAACGCCTGCCATCCGCCTTGGCCTGATACATGGCCAGGTCGGCGCTGCGAATGATGCTGTCCGGCGTGTTGGCCAGCCCGGCTCGCGGAAAAAGGCAGATGCCGATGCTGGCGCTCAGTTCGTGGCGCCCCGGCAGCTCGGGAATCGGTTGCTCGATCACCGCGATCAGTTTCTCGGCCAGATGCGCGGCGCTGTCGCAGGAGCCGATATCCTGAATGAGGACGAAAAACTCGTCGCCGCCAATGCGCGAAATGGTATCCGTCTCGCGCATCACCGATTCGAGCCGACGGGCGACGCTACGCAGGACGATGTCGCCATGGTCGTGGCCCAGGCGGTCGTTGATGTTCTTGAAGCCGTCCAGATCGACGAAAAACCCGGCATGGCGCGCCTGGTCGCGCCGCGCCAGCGCCAGCGCCTGGTTGATGCGGTCGTCGAGCAGATCGCGATTGGGCAGGCCGGTCAGGCGATCATGCAGCGAGCGGTTGAGGTGCAACTGACGTTCGTCGTCGAGCTGCACTTCGCGCAAGAACAGCTGCCGACGGTGGAACTCGGCCAGATAGCCGGCAGCCCCGCCGATCAGGTTGGCCGAGATCAGGAAGAAATTCTGGCTGAGCAGCACTGCTTCGGGAAACTCCCGGACGACGCCGAACAAGACGTTATAGAGCAGCAGCACCGCGACATTGATCAGCAGGGCATGGATGAAGCGGGTACCGAGCAGGTTGTAGGTATAAAACGTCGCCAGCATCATGCCCGGAAAGCAGTAGGCGGCGCTCTCGAGCGGCAGGTACCACAGCATGGCGATCAGGCCCAGCGCCGCCGACAGGCCGACCAGCCCGAGCGGCAGCTGATTGTGCCGGGCGAACCACGGCAGGTAGCTAAGGATCAGCACGCCAAGCGGGACGATCAGCGCCAGCACGCGCACCAGCCACACCTGGCCGAGCAGATTCGCCGGCACGAACAGGTGATCCACCGCACCGTAAAGGAAATAGACGACGGCCCCCAGGATGATCGCCGCCCGGCCCTGCAGGCGCAGTCGCGGCAAGATATGGCGAACGAAGGCCAGCTCCGTGGCGGAGTCGTGGAATCCGAGCGTCAGCAGGTGCATTCTCGTCATTATCGACGCGTCCAGATCGGTCTCTTGTCGGGTGCTTTCGCCGGCCAGGCCAGGCGATACGTGGCCCAGAATAGCACTATGACCGACCGGAACAGCGCGGGTTTCCCCAATATCGCAAGCCCCGCCGATGTGGCAATATGCAGGAATGCATGCCTTGCCCCATCTTGCCGCGGTCGATTGGCTGGCGCTGATCGCCTTCTTTGCCTGCTGGGCAGGCTACGCCTGGTTTTCCGAACATAGCCGCCGGGGCGCCCGCGGACTGATCGGCACCAGCCAGCAGTACCGCCTGCTCTGGGCCTACCGCATGCTGGAACGCGACGTCCGGGTGATGGATTCCACGCTGATCGGCAACCTGGTCAATTCGGTCTCCTTCTACGCCAACACCACCATCTACATCATCGCCGGCCTGGTCGCGGCACTGGGCGCCGCGGACAAGCTCCTCAGCGTCACCGCCGACCTGCCTTTCGGCGGCGCCGGCAACCGCGAGCTGCTCGAGGTCAAGCTGATGCTGCTGCTCGCCAGCTTCGTCTTTGCCTATTTCAAGTTCACCTGGTCCCTGCGCCAGTTCAACCTGCTTTCCATCCTCGTCGGCGCCGCGCCGACCGGCAAGGCGGGCGAAGCCGGCATCGATGGCTATGCGCGGCGGGTGGCGGGCGCCAACAACCTGGCCGGCGACGATTTCAACCGGGGCATCCGCGCCTATTACTTCGGCCTGGCCGCCTCGGGCTGGCTGCTCAGCCCGATGGTGCTTGCCGCGCTCGCCTTGCTCGTGCTCGTCGTGCTTTATCGGCGCGACTACCAGTCGGCGACGCTGGCCATGCTCAGCGCCCCGGACTGAGGCCGTGCGCGCATCGTTCTCGGCGGCCGGCATCGGCTACGGCCTGCTGGCCTACGGCATCTGGGGATTCTTCCCGCTCTACTTCCGGCAGCTGTCGCACGTTCCGCCGATGGATGTGCTGTCGCATCGCGCCGTCTGGGCCTGCGTCTTCGTCGGCCTGCTGCTCACGCTGCGCGGCCGCTGGACCAAGGTTTCCGCCATTCTCAAAACGCCACAACAGCTGGGCATGCTGGCCCTTGCCGCCCTCCTGGTCGGCAGCAACTGGCTGGTCTTCCTGTGGGCCGTGGCCAACCAGCAGGTCGTCGCCTCCAGCCTCGGCTACTTCCTGACGCCGCTGGTCAATATCCTCCTCGGCCTGCTGGTGCTCAAGGAAAGACTCAACCGCCTCGAATGGATATCGGTCGCGCTGGCCGTCGCCGCCATCGGCAACGAGGTGGCGACGCTGGGCAGCCTGCCCTGGGTATCCCTCTTTCTCGCCGGCACCTTCGGCACCTACGGGCTGGTACGCAAGCAGGTGCCGGTCGATGCGCTGTCCGGCCTGTGGCTGGAAACGCTCTGCATGCTGCCGGTGTGCGGCCTCTACGCCCTGTGGATGGCGCAGGCCGGCCATGCCGTCTTTGCCGTCCCTTCCGTAGCGACGGCAGGCTGGCTGGTCGGCGCCGGCATACTGACCGCCCTGCCCTTGATGGCCTTCGCCGCCGCCACGCAACGCCTCGACCTGGCGACCGTCGGCATGCTGATGTACATCAACCCGACCATGCAGTTCCTGACGGCCATCTACCTGTTCGACGAACCGCTGCAAACGGCCCGCCTGATCAGCTTCGGCCTGATCTGGGCCGGCCTCTTCGTCTTCAGCTGGAGCACCTGGCAAAAGTACCGGGCCGCCGCCTGATGTCGCGCGCCCTCCTGTACGCCATCGTCTTCATCGAAGGCTTCTGCTCGCTCGGCGCCGAAGTCATCGCCCTCCGCCGCCTGGTGCCGCATGTCGGCAGTTCCATCGTCGTCACCGCGCCGACCATCGGCTTCTTCCTGCTCGCCCTGGCGCTCGGCTACGCTGCCGGCGCCCGGGTGGCCGCCGACTACCGCCGCATCGTCGCCCGCAATTTCCTGATCGCGGCCCTGCTGGCCGGCGTGGGGCTGGCCGGCGCCAGCGTCGACGGCCTGTTTGCCCACCTGCAGCCGACCTGGTTCGCCTACCTGTGCTTCATCGCCGTTATTCTCTGCCCCCTGGCCTGGCTCCTCGGCCAGACCGTGCCCATCCTGACCAACCTGATGCAGACCGAGCGCAGCGGCGAGGCCAGCGGCATGGCGCTCTACTGGTCGACGCTGGGTTCATTCCTCGGTTCGCTGTCGCTGTCCTTGCTGGTCATGCAGTGGCTGGGGGTTGCCGCGGCGATTCTCGCCTGCTGCGGCGGCCTGCTCGTCGGCGTCCTGCTGCTCGCCGGCCGGCAAGCCGGGATGGCGGCGCTGTCGCTGGCCACCCTGGTCGCGGCCGGTGCGCTGAATATCCGGCAAACGCTGACGGCGGACACCGCCTACGCCGAATACGAAGTCAGCAGCGTGGTGCTCGACGGACAGCTGAATCCGCGCGCCTTCATGGTCAACAAGTCCCTCGCCTCGCTGATCGACGACAGCGAGCCGCCCCGCTACACGCGCTACATCCAGCACCTGCGCAAGATCCTGCTCGACGATCTCGGCTACCGCGAGCGGGACATCCTGGTCCTGGGGGCAGGCGGCTTCACCCTGTCGCACCGGGAGCCGTCCAACCGCTACACCTATGTCGACATCGATCCGAAAATCCGCGATATCGCCGAACGGCATTTCCTGCGGGATACCGTGCGCGGCGAGTTCATCGCCGACGATGCCCGGCGCTTCGTCGCCACCACGGAGCGGCGTTTCGATGCCGTGGTCGTCGATGTCTACAGCTCGCACACCTCGATCCCCAGCCACCTGGTGACCCTCGAATTCTGGGCCGACGCCCGCAAGGTGCTGAAACCGGACGGCGTTCTGCTCGCCAACCTGATCCTCGACGGCAAGCTGGAAACGCCCTACGCCCGCAACCTGCTGAACACCATGGAGCGCGTATTCGGGCGTTGCGCCGTCGATGTGCTGCACAAGGGCAAGCCGCTGGCCAACGTCGAAGTCGCCTGCTTCGCCAGCAGCCGACCGGGCAGCGGCCTGGTCTATAGCGACGAGACGAACCGCGCCGACGTGGATCGCGCGCGCTCTCGCTAAGCCGCGGCTGCCTGACGGCGCCTGAAACCCAGCAGTTCGTTCGCGGCCAGCGCCGAGAGAACCAGCAGGCCACCGCTCAGAACCTGTGACGACGGCGTTTCGCCCCCCCACAGCCAGGCCCAGGTGACGCCGAAGACGACCTCCAGAAGCCCGAGCAGGGCGATCTCGGCAGCCGGCAGTTCGCGGCTCAAGCGCACGACCAGCAGGCATGGCAGCGCCAGTTGCACCACCCCGAGCAAGGCCAGCAAACCGACATCGTGCAACGAAGCCGTCACCGGCCAGGCCAACGGCAAGCTACTCAGCGCCGACAGGCATGCCCCGATCAGCACCGCCGGCATCATGTCGACACGCCGGCGCTGCCCGGCCCCCTGCAGCAGCGTCCAGTTGGCCGCGCCGGCCAGCGCCACGCAGCCGGCGACCAGCGCACCGGCCGGCGAAAAGCCCGGGCCGGCCTCGCCGGCAAACATCCACGCCACCCCGCAACTGGCCAGCATGATGGCCACCCAGGTTGCTCCGGGCAGGTCATAACCCAGGAAGATCCGGGAGAACAAGGCCGTCACCAGCGGCCCCAGAGCCATCACCACCAGCACGTTGGCCACGCTGGTCAGGGTCAGCGCCAGCATGAAGGCGGAGAACATCACGGCCCAGCACACGCCCGACATCCACAACCAGCGATCGCCTTGCCGCAAGCTGTTCCAGAGGCCGTGGCCCTTGGCGGCAAGCAAGCCGGGCAGCAGGCAAAGGGCCGTGAAGAAACTGCGCCAGAAGGTGACCTCGAAGCCGCGTGCCGCCTCGAGATGGCGCGTGACGACGCCGGCAATGCTCCACAGGAGCGTCACCAGCACCATCAGCAACATGGCCCGGCGGTGCGTCATCGCTCAGGACAGGCGGCGTCTGGCCTCGAACAGGCAGACGCCCGCCGCCACCGAGACATTGAGACTCTCGACACTGCCATGCATGGGAATCTTGACCAGCTGGTCGCAATTTTCGCGGGTCAGGCGGCGCATGCCTTCGCCCTCGGCCCCCATCACCCAGGCGGTCGCCTTGGGCCATTCGGCGGCATAGAGATCGCTTTGCGCTTCGCCGGCGGTGCCGATGACCCAGATGTCGCGCTCCTGCAACTCGCGCAGCGTACGCGCCAGGTTGGTGACCATCACGTAGGGAACCGTCTCGGCGGCCCCGCAGGCCGTCTTGGCAGCCACATCGGTCAGGCCGACGGCGCGATCCTTGGGCGCGATGACGGCATGGACGCCGGCGGCATCGGCCACGCGCAGGCAGGCGCCGAGGTTGCGCGGATCGGTGATGCCGTCGAGAACGAGCAGGAAGGCCGGCTCCTCCAGGGTATCGAGCACATCGTCGAGATGGGCCACCTTGCGCCCGCCCTCAATGCGCGCCACCACGCCCTGGTGCTTGCCGTCCGGCGCCATGCCGTCAAGCCGCTTGCCGTCGGTGGCAATGACGCGAATGCCCTGCAACTCGGCATGCTGGAGCAGGTCGCGGGCGCGGGCATCCTGGCGCGTCGCATCAACCATGATTTCCTTGATCGAACCCGGATCATGGCGAAGTTTGGAAATGACGGCGTGAAAGCCGTAGATCAGGCGGGAAGTCATGGCTGCTTTCGAAATTCGGGATGGCGGATTCTACCGCGCCGGAGACCCGGCCCGGAAACCGCAAGCGGCTGACGGTCAGCGGTCGTTCGGCTGGAGCTGCGGTTCGTAGCGGGCAATCCAGCGCAACAGCAACATGTCGTGCAGGGCGATGTGATTGGTCACCCAGCGCGCCAGCAGGACATCGAGTTCGCGGATGCGGCGCACCACATGCCGCGTGTCGAGCGTCGAAACGATCTGCTGCACCTTGGCCGCGATTTCCGCATGATCCTCGATATGCGCCTCGCAAACCGCCCGGTCGATGACCAGCAACATCGAATTGCGAATGATTTCCTCTTCGCTCCTGAAATGATCCAGGATGAAGGCAAACACATCCCCCAACAGGCCAACCAGATTGTTTTCGCAACGTGCCTGCTGCACATGACCGCAGCCATGGCAGTCCTCGAAATCCGTCACGTTCTTGCAAACGCGCTGCAGATTCGCGATGGCATCGATCAGAAAGCGGTGCTCCATGTCGATCAGCCGGTGGCCGGTAACCAGCTGGGGCGGCAGAACGCCCGTGCTCCGCCAGTACGCGATGATGTCCGGAAGCTCGCCGACGCTCGCCCCTTCCCCGGATGGGAGTGGAGCCGTTCGTTGCTTCGTCATCGCAGTCCCTCTCATTGCAAACGTTACATTGTATGCACAATTGCCCGGTGGCAATGTAAAGAAGTGTCAATCGACGAGATCCCCGAGCGACCTGCCCCGGCCCGCCAGCGCCGCGTGACGAAGCCGACGGTGGCAAGCGGAAACTCAGGTTTTGGGCGATACTGCCGATAATGATCCATCGGCATGGAACAGGAGATCAGGTGCTTCCGGAAAACCAGAAACGCTGGGGTGTCGATCAATGGGCTGCCTATTTGAGCAACCATGACCTGCCCTGCATGCCGCGCTCCAAAACGCGTCTGATCGAACTGGAGGCCGCGCAGGGCGAAAAGCTGGCAGCGCGAGACCTGGCCGACATTGCCGCCGCCGACCCCTTCCTGTGCCTGAGACTCCTGCGCGAAGCCGAAGCCCATCGCGTGCAACGGCTCGGACACGACACCACCACGCCGCTCGCCGCCGTCATGCAACTGGGAACGGATACCTTTCACAAACTGTTGCTGAACTGTCCGGAGACCGACGAGTCGGCATCCGGGCTGGCCGAATGCGAGGCACGCTCCCACCTCGCCAGCCGTCTCGCCCTGCGCTGGGGAGCGGCGCGTGCCGACATCTCTCCCGACGAAATCGCGATGGCGGCCCTGCTCTCCGAGACGGGCGAACTGCTGCTCTGGTCCTTTGCGCCGGATGTTCCGAAAAACGCCCTGGCCGCGCTGCACTCCGGGCAGTCGCCGCGTTCCATCCAGGCCCAGCTCGACACCTGCGGCTTCCGCTTCAAGGACCTGACCCTGAAATGCGCCACCATCTGGCACCTTCCATCCCTGCTGACCCAGCTGATCCGCGGCATCGACAATACCCGATCCAACCTGTCGCGGCTGTGCGTCGACACCGCCCGGCACCTCCTGGCCGAAGGCAGCACCAGTCCGGCGCTCCCCTCGGACATCGCCGAAGCCAAGCACATCATCCCCGGCGCCACCCTTGAATGGCTGGCCGAACAGCTGCCGGGCATCGACGAAACACAAATTCCCCACATCGTCGCCAAGGCGGCGGACCTGCTCGATCCGACCCACCATTGACGACGCAGCGGCGTTCAGCGCCGCTTCGCCGGCGCCTTGGCGGACGTCTTACGGGAGGCCGGCTTGGCTTTCGGAGCCGCAGCCTTCTTCGCCCCGGCCTTGGGAGTTGCCTTGGGAGTTGCCTTGGGAGTTGCCTTGGGAGTTGCCTTGGGAGTTGCCTTGGGGACTGCCTTGGGGACTGCCTTGGGCGCGGCCTTGACGGCCACCTTGCGGGGCTTTGCCTTGGCTGCCGGCTTGTCCTCGACCCGGCGCGGCGTCGCCGCAGCCTTCGGCGCGGCAGTTTTGCCCGCCGGCTTCTTCGCTAGCGCCCCACGCAGCTCCTGGGCAAGCACGAAATCGATACGGTTCGACTCCAGATCGGCCCGGACCAGCTTCACCCGCACCCGGTCGCCCAGGCGGAAGCGCTGCCCGGTCCGCTCGCCCAGCATCTGGTGCTTGATGTTGTCGAACTGGAAGTAATCCGAGCCGAGTTCGGACACATGGACCAGGCCTTCGATGTAGATGGCGTCGAGCGCCACGAAGATGCCGAAGGCGGTCACCGCCGAGATCGTGCCGTCGAACTCCTCGCCGATGCGTTCCTTCATGAAGAAGCACTTCAGCCAGTTCTCGACGTCGCGCGTCGCCTCATCGGCGCGGCGCTCGGTGGCCGAGCACTGCAGGCCGATATCGTCCCATTCGCGCTCCGGAACGTATTGCTCGCCGGCCAGCGCGGCCTTGATGGCGCGATGGACCAGCAGGTCGGGATAGCGCCGGATGGGCGAGGTGAAATGGGTGTAGTGCTCGTAGGCCAGGCCGAAATGGCCGACGTTGTCCGGGCTGTACATGGCCTGCTTCAGCGAACGCAGCATGACCGTCTGCAGCAGCTGGAAATCCGGACGCTGCTTGACCTTTTCGAGCAGGATGCCGTAGTCCTTGGCGCGCGGATCGTCGCCGCCGCCCAGGGCGAGGCCGAATTCGCCAAGGAAGGCGCGCAGGTTCTGCAGCTTGTCCTCCGACGGCCCTTCGTGGATGCGATACAGGCAGGTCTGCTTGTGCTTCTCGAGGAAGGCCGAGGCGCAGACGTTGGCGGCCAGCATGCACTCCTCGATGATGCGGTGCGCGTCGTTGCGCACGACCGGCACGATGTTCTCGATCTTGCTCTGGTCGTCGAACAGCATCATCGTCTCGGTCGTCTCGAAATCGATGGCGCCGCGCTCGGCCCGCGCCTTGTGCAGGGCGCCGAACAGCTTGTACAGGTTCTGCACGTGCGGCAGGACGGCCTGGTGCGCCTCGCTTTCCGGCTTCTTCTCGCCGGACAGCCAGGACCACACCAGGTTGTAGGTCAGCCG
Organism: uncultured Dechloromonas sp.; assembly: GCF_945957265.1. GTDB lineage: Bacteria > Pseudomonadota > Gammaproteobacteria > Burkholderiales > Rhodocyclaceae > Azonexus. Next base: position 1,234 of record NZ_CAMFKO010000022.1, on the reverse strand, counting down.
GGCATGCGAGCGGAACACCGCCGGGTAGAAACGGTACTTGCCGATCTTGCCCGCCGCGCTGATCTCCATGTCGCACACCATGGCCATCCGCTCGACATCGGGGTTCAGCGAACAGATGCCGTTCGACAGCTTCTCCGGCAGCATGGGGATGACCCGGCGCGGGAAATACACCGAATTGCCGCGCTCCAGCGCCTCGCGGTCGAGCGCCATGCCCGGCTTGACGTAATGCGACACGTCGGCGATCGCCACCACCAGGCGCCAGCCGCGACCCTTCTTCTCGCAGAACACGGCGTCGTCGAAGTCGCGTGCCGTCTCGCCGTCGATGGTCACCAGCGGCAGCTCGCGCAGATCCTCGCGCCCCTTCAGGTCGAGCTTGCGCACCTTGTCCGGCAGCTTCTTGTTCTCGTCCAGCGCGGCCTTCGAAAACTCGAAGGGCAGGTCGTGCTTGCGCAGCGCGATCTCGATCTCCATGCCCGGATCGGCATAGTTGCCGAGCACCTCGATGATCCTGCCGATCGGCTGCGAGAACTTGCTCGGCTGCTCGATGATCTCGACCATCACCACCTGCCCGGACTGCGGCTTGTCCTTGGCCTTCTTCTCGGGCGGCACCAGGATGTCCTGCGAAATGCGCTTGTTCTCCGGCACCACGACGACCACGCCGTGCTCGACGAAGACCCGGCCGACCACCCGCGTATTCACCCGCTCGGTCACCTCGACGATGCTGCCCTCCGGGCGCCCCTTGCGGTCGATGCCGACGACCCGGACCAGGGCCCGGTCGCCGTGCAGCACCTTGCCCATCTGGTGCTGGTCGAGAAAGATGTCGGCACTGCCGTCGTCGGGAATCAGGAAGCCGAAGCCATCGGGATGCCCCTGGATCTTGCCCGGCGTCAGGCTGGCCCGCTCGGGCAGGATGTAGCCGCCCTTGCGGTTGCGCATCAGCTGCCCTTCCCGCTCCATGGCGCCCAGCCGGCGCTGGAACATGTCGCGCTCGCTGCCGGCGATGTCGAGCAATTCGGTCAATTCGACGAAACTGAGCGGCCGCCCCTCGTCGGCGAGCATCTGCGAAACATACTCGCGCGACGGCAGCGGAAAATCATAGCGCGCCGACTCGCGCTCGAAAAAGGGATCGGCCCGGCGGACCTTGGACAGCTTCTTTCTTGACATTAACGGTATTTCCTCTAAAATGCGCGCTCTTCGCATCTGTGCCCAGGTGGCGGAATTGGTAGACGCACTA
>NZ_CAMFKO010000021.1 GCF_945957265.1 uncultured Dechloromonas sp. | reverse complement strand
CGAGATCTACACAGTGCATATCGTCGGCAGCGTCAGATGTGTATAAGAGACAGGTCCTGGCGGCGCTGGCGCAGCGGCGGCAGGTCGAGGCTGACGACGTTGAGCCGGTAATAGAGATCGGCCCGGAACTGCCCGGCATCGGACAGCGCCTTGAGATCGGCCTTGCTGGCGGCGACCAGCCGGCAATCGACGTGCACGGCGGCATTGCTGCCCAGGCGCTCGACGCTGCGCTCCTGCAGCACGCGCAGCAACTTGACCTGCAGGTTGAGCGGCATGGATTCGATTTCGTCGAGGAACAGCGTGCCGCCCCCGGCGTGCTCGATGCGGCCGATGCGCCGCTTGCCGGCGCCGGTGAAGGCGCCCGCCTCATGGCCGAACAGCTCGCTCTCGAATACCGTTTCGGGGAGCGCCCCGCAATTGATCGCCACGAAGGCGCCGCGCCGGCCGCTGGCGTCGTGGATGGCGCGGGCGACGACTTCCTTGCCGGCACCCGTTTCGCCGTTGATCAGGATGTCGACGCCGGTCGGCGCCAGCGTGCCGACCAGCTGGCGCAGGCGCTGGATGGCCGGCGACTGGCCGACGAGGCGCGCCACCCCGCCCTCGCCCTGCCCGGCGAGGCGTTCCTTGAGCAGGCGGTTCTCGACGATCAGCGCCCGCTTTTCCATCCCGCTGCGCACGGCGGCAATCAGGCGCTCCGACGGGAAGGGCTTTTCGATGAAGTCGTGCGCGCCCTCGCGCATCGCTTCGACGGCCATCGCCACGTCGCCGTGGCCGGTCATCAGCAGCACCGGCAATTCGCGGTCGACGCGGCGGACGTCGCGCAGCAGTTCCAGCCCATCCTTGCCCGGCAGGCGCACGTCGCTGACCACCAGCGCCGGGTTGCCGGCGGCCAGCGCGGCGAGCATGCTTTCGCCGTCGGCAAAGCCGCGCACGCCGATGTCGGCCAGCGACAGGGCCTGCTCGCAGCCCTTGCGGACGGCCGCGTCGTCCTCGACCAGGAAGACGACCGGCTCAGCCATGCAGCACCGCCTTGGCGTAGCTCGGCCGGTGCAGCTCGGTGGTCTCGACGCTGAGCTGCACGTCGCCGGCCAGGTGCCCGGCGACGAGCGGCATCAGCGCGGCAAGCAGGCTGTCGGCCAGCGCCTTGCGCTCCTCGTCGCTGCGCCCGGCGAGCATGGCGACGACGACATGCGCGAAGCCGCGCGGCGTGTCGCGGACGCCGACCTGGTGGCAGTCCACGGCGAACGCCCGGCTCTTGATGTCGGCTTCGCCGAACAGGCCGGAATCGAACATCGCTTCGTTGAGCGCCGCGAGGGCCTGGGCCGGGTCGAAATCGGCCAGGTTGCGGGTGTATTCAAGCGTCAGGTGCGGCATGGTTTTCTCCAGCGGCGGGCAAGCGGAGCGCAAAGACGGCCCCGCCCTCCGGGGCGTTGTGCGCGCTCAGGGTGCCGCCGTAACTTTCGGCAATGGTAAGCGAAATGACCAGGCCCAGCCCGAGGCCTTCGCCAACCGGCTTGGTGGTATAGAAGGCCTCGAACAGATGCGAGCGCGCCTCGTCGCTGAGGCCCGGCCCGTGGTCATGCACGGCGATGCAGACCTGGGCGCCCTCGCTGCCGACGGAGACGTCGAGCGCCGGTTCGGGCAGCCCGGCCATGGCGTCCAGCCCGTTGCGCAGGAGGTTGACCAGGATCTGCTCCAGGCGGCCCGCTTCGGCCAGGCAGCACAGGCCGGCCGGCGGCTGGGCGACGACGATGCGCGCACCGGTCTCGCGCCGCCGCGGCTCGACGATCAGCAGGGCATGTTCGATGGCGGCGGCAACGCTGACCGCCTGCGGCGTCGCCGCTTCCTTGCGGGCGAAGGTCTTGAGCTGGCGGACGATGCGCCCGGTACGGCCGACCAGCTCGGAAATCATCCGCAGGTTATCGGCGACCTCGTCGGTGCGTCCGCGCGCCAGCAAGGCCGAGGCGTTGTCGGCAAAAGTCTGCAGCGCGGCGAGCGGCTGGTTGAGTTCGTGGCTGATGCCGGCCGACATCTGGCCCAGGGTCGCCAGCTTGCCGGCCTGCACGGCGGCATCGCGGGTCTCGCGCAGGATGGCCTTGGTGCGCTCCAGCGCGGCGACCTGCTCGGTCAGGTCGGCGGTGCGTTCGGCGATGCGCCCCTCCAGCCCGTCGTAGATGCGGCGCAATTCCTCGCGCCGCTGGCGGCGATGCCGGAAGTGGGCGGCCAGCCCGATCAGGAAGGCGGCAGCAAAGGCGACGGCAACGCCGCCGCCCAGCGCCACGGAACGCGCTTCGCCGGTATCGCCGAATTGCACGATCTGCCAGCCCAGGCTGCCGACCGGCCGGGCATGGATCATCCGCTCGCGCGCCGTCTCGCCCGGCAAGGCGATACGCCGGGGTTCGCCGCCGGCGATTTCGAGCGGCCGGTCGGCCAGCAGCGGCACCGGCTGGCTGCCGTATTGCTGGGTTTCGGCCAGCCGCGCCTTGACCGCCTCGGGCAGCGGGGCCAGCGCGCGGTAGCGCCACTGGCGGTCGGAAGCCAGGAAGACGATGCCGTCGCTGTCGGTCAGCAGCTGGGTGTCGCCCTTGCCGGACAGCGCCTGCTCCATGCTCTCCAGGCCCACCTTGAGGACGATGACGCCGAGCGCCCGGCCCTGCTCGCGCACCGGCGCCGCGAGAAAATAGCCCGGCTCGCCGGTGGTGACGCCGACTCCGTAGAAACGGCCCAGCCCGCGTTCGAGCGCATCGCGGAAATAGGGGCGGAAGCCGTAGTTGTGGCCGACGAAGCTGCGCGGCAGCCGCCAGTTGCTGGCGGCCAGGGTATTGCCCCGGGCGTCGATGAGGAAAGCGACGGCGACCGACGCGCCCTGCTGCGCGGCTTCGAGATAGGCATTGGCGGCCGCCTGCCGGCGGGCATCGTTCGGTTCGCGCAGCAGCGCGGCCAGCGCGGGGTCGAGCGCGAGCAGGCCGGGCAGCGATTCGTGCCGGGCCAGCGTGGCTTCGAGCGACAGGGCGAAGGCATCGAGCCGCTGCGCCGCCAGGTGCCGCTCGCTGTCCAGGTGGCTGTTCAGCAGCAGCCGGTAGGCCAGCCAGCCGAGCAGCACGCAGGCCAGCAAGGCGGCTGCGGACAGCCACAGGGTACGGTGCGAGCGGATGACGGCATCGGGGGGATTCACGCCGTCATCCTAGCTGGTTGGGCCAATCCTAGAAACCGTAGTTGGACGCGCCTGCCGGTGCGGTTGGGCGGGTTGCCGGCGCGAAGCGATGACGCGGCAGGCTCATGCCTGCAAGGAGGAGCGACAAAGCCGGCGGCCTGCCCGACCGTGCCGGCAGGTGCGTAGCGGAGCCAGCACCCGAGTTCCCCGTTGTCACGGTAAAAAAACTCACGTTCATCAGGCTTGCAAAGTGTAGACAAGCGGTCAGCTACGGTTTCCAGGATGAGTTCAGTCGACCGCCGCCAGCTTGAGCTCGTCGTTGGCATGGCGCTGCTGCTCTTCCATGACCAGCATGCCGAGTTCGCGCTTGAGGTCGTTGAAGGCGGCCGACGAGGGATCACGCGGCCGGGGCATGGCGACCCGCTGGTCGCGCTTGACCGTGCCGGGCCGATAAGTCATGACCACGATGCGGTCGGCCAGGTAGATCGACTCCTCGATCGAGTGCGTCACGAAGAGGATGGTCTTGCCCAGCTTTTCCCAGATGCGCAGCAGCTCGTCCTGCAGGTTGCGCCGGGTCAACGCGTCGAGGGCGCCGAAAGGTTCGTCCATCAGCATGATCGGCGAGTCGAGCGCCAGCACGCGGGCGATGGCGACGCGCTGGCGCATGCCGCCGGACAAATCTTTCGGGAAACGGTCGCGGAAGTCCTTGAGGTGCAGCAGGTCGAGCAGCTGATTGACGACCAGCTCGATCTCGACCTTGTCCTTTTTCTGCACTTCCAGGCCGAAGGCGATGTTCTGGCCGACGGTCATCCACGGGAAAAGCGCGTATTCCTGGAAGACCATGCCGCGATCCGGGCCGGGCGACAGGATCTTCCGGCCTTCGATGCTGATCTGCCCGGCCGACGGCGGCTGGAAGCCGGCCACGGCATTGAGCAGCGTCGACTTGCCGCAGCCCGAGGGGCCGAGCAGGCAGACGAATTCGCCGGGCTGGATGGTGAGGTTGATGTCCTTCAGCGCAACGACGTCGCCGCCGGGCGTGTTGAAGACCTTCTGCACGTTGTCGATCAGGATGGGGCTGCTCATGTTCAGTGCTCCAGGCCGCGATGCCAGCGCAGCAGATGATTGTTGAGGCGGCTGACCGCCGTGTCGATGGCCAGGCCGAGCAGGCCGATGGTGATCATGCCGGCGATGATCTTGTCGGACCACATGAACTCGCGGGCTTCGAGGATGCGGAAGCCGAGGCCGTCGTTGACCGCGATCATCTCGGAGACGATGACGACGATGAAGGCGGTGCCGATGCCGATGCGCACGCCGGCCAGGATGTAGGGCGTGGCGGCGGGCAGGATGACGCGGGTGAACATCGTCCATTGACTGACGCCGAGGTTGCGCGCCGCCCGCAGGTAGATGCCGTCGACCTGGCGGACGCCGGCGATGGTGTTCATCAGCACCGGGAAGAAGGCGCCGATGGCGATCAGGAAGAAGGACGGCGGGTTGCCCAGGCCGAACCACAGGATGGCCAGCGGGATGTAGGCGATCGGCGGAATCGGCCGCAGGATCTGCACCAGCGGGTTGAACAGCGCGTAGATGCGGGTGTTGGCGCCCATCAGCAGGCCCAGCGGCAGGGCCAGGCCGGCCCCGATCAAAAAGCCGGCGATGACGCGGTAGAGGCTGGAGTAGGCGTCATGCAGCAGTTCGCCGGAAAACAGCCAGGCCAGCCAGGACTGGCCGATCTCCTGCTCCTGCGCCGGCAGCAGGTAGGCCCACCACTTGGCGGCGACGGCCGACGGCGCCGGCATGACGACGGCCGAGAACAGGCCGGCCCGCGAGCAGGCCTCCCACAGGATGAGCACCAGCACCGGCACCAGGGCGCCGTGGGCGAAGTCTTTGAGTTTCCGCATCGTCGGCTCACTTCACCTTGAGATCGGCCTTGGCCTTCTGCAGCAGGTCGAGCTTGACCCATTCGGCGGCCTTCGGCGGCTTGCTCATGCGGCCGACGCCGTACTTGTTCATGTAGTCGGTGGTGATATCGACATGCTCCAGCGACACGTCATAGGTGTAGTCGGCGTTGTCCATGGCGTCCTTGAAGTCCTGCGACGTGATCTGGCCCTTGAACATCTGCTCGCGCACGTACTTGTCGGCCAGCGCGGTGTCGCTGTTGAACAGCGTGGTGGTCTCGACGAAGCACTTCATCAGGCGCTGGGCGACATCCCGCTTCTCGTTGTACATCTTCTCGGTCATCACCAGCAGGCGCACTGGCTCGCCCATCTTCGTCGAGTACGGTTTCATGACCTCGACGCCGAACTTCTTGTTCAGCGCCTGCGAGGACTGCGGCTCGGACTGGCACATGGCGTCGATCTGCTTGGCGGCCAGCGCCTGGTTGAGGTCGGCGAAGGCCAGGAAGACGATCTGCACATCCTTGCCCGGCTTGTCGGACCAGCTCAGGCCGGCCTTTTCCAGTTCGGCGTAGAGCAGCAGCTCGTGCGCGCCGCCGCGGGTGACGCCGACCTTCTTGCCCTTCATGTCGGCCAGCGACTTGATGCCGCTGTCGATGCCGGCCACCACGCGCGCCCCGCCCTTGGCGAAGCCGGCGACGGTGTAGATCGGCACCCCGTTGGCGCGGCCCGAGATGGCGCCATCCGATGCCAGCGCCGCGATGTCGATCTCGCCGGCGACGATGGCCGGCATGATGTCCGGCCCCTTCGGGAACATGCGTTCCTCGACCTTGAGGTTGTACTTGCCGCAAGCCTCCTTCATGTACGACACCGCCCCGTAATGGGCGAACTTCAGGTTGCCGAGGCGGACGACGTCGGGCGCCTGCGCCTGGCTGGCGATGGGGGTGGCGATGCCCAGGGTGGCAAGGACGGCAAGGCGAATGTTTTTGTGCATGGAACTCTCCTCCGGTATTCAATCAGGGCCGCGGTGCGGACCGGATATCCATCGCAGGAGCTGTGCCAGCCAGCCGAACGATGCAAGCCATTGAAAAAATGGAACATATGAAACCAAAGCCCGGTTCGTAGGTGCGAAAACCCGGACTTTCCGCGGACTGTTGTGCGGAAATCCGCACTGCCGCGACGGGTGCGCTGATCGCCGCTCCGAACGCCGGAGATCGAGACAAAACAACAAGGCCGGACAGGCCTGGCGCCCGCCGCAACAATGTTGCAATGCACTACGCCAGCCTGGCCGGGCGGCCCCCGGAGCATGGCCGCACCGGAAACAAACGACTGTTTATTTACAACAACTTAACGTCATATTTCGCGATTCATCAAAAACGCAACTTATTTGACCTGCGTCAACACAATTGCATGCTGCAGTGCAGCAATATCCAAAAAACATTGCTACAATGACCGCGCCGTAATTATTAATTCCATACTTAAGGAGCCTCCGATGTCGATCAATCCCGAGCAATTCGCCGCCGCCAACAAAGCCGCCGTTGATTCCCTGCTGGCTGTTGCCAACACCGCCCTGGCTTCCGCCGAGCGCATCGCCACCCTGAACCTCGAAACCGCCCGCTCGGTGCTCGAAGACTCCGCCGCCAACGCCAAGGCCCTGATGGGTGCCAAGGACGTCAAGGATGCCGTGACCATCCAGGCCTCCCTGGCCCAGCCGGGTGTCGAGAAGGCCGTTGCCTACGGCAAGTCGGTCTACGAAATCTCTGCCCAGATGCAAGAGCAGATGACCAAGATGGTCGAAGCCCAGTTCGGCGACTTCCAGAAGAGCGTTGCCGGCATGCTGGAAAAGGCCGCCAAGTCCGCTCCGGCCGGTTCCGACGTTGCCGTCGCCGCGGTGCAGAGCGCCATCGCTGCCGCCAACTCCGCCTTCGACAACATGCGCAAGGCCGCCCAGCAAGTGACCGACCTGACCCAGAACAACATCGCCGCTGCCACCAGCGCCACCGTCAAGGCCGCCAAGAAGGCTTCCGGCAAGTAATCTCGCCGAATCTTCAGTCGCAAAAAAGCCCGCGTTCATCGCGGGCTTTTTCACGTTGACGCGCCGGGAAAACTCAGCGCGCCGACGAACGCAACATGTAGAGGTACAACGATTCGACCCGCTCCCGCGCCCACGGCGTCCGGCGCAGGAACTTGAGGCTGGAGGCGATGCTCGGCTCGTGGTTGAAACAGCGGATGTCGATCTGCTGCCCGAGTTCGGCCCAGCCATAGTGGTCGACGAGTTGCCGGAGGATGGCCTCCAGCGTCACGCCGTGCAGCGGGTTGTTCGGTTGTTCCTGCGTCATGCCTGAACGGATCGCCGGTTCAGCGCTTGCGCTGCTTGGGCATCGGCTTGCGCTGACGCTGTCCGGGGCGGGCCTTGGCGGCTTCCGGCTTCGGCTTGGGCACCAGCAGGTTCTTGCCGGCGCCGGCCGCCGCCGCACGATGGGCCAGCATGGCGGCGCGTAGTTGATCGGCCGGAATCGCCACGGCGTCGGCATCGCCGCTGGTCGCATAGGCTGCCAGCAGGCTGCGCAGGGCGATCAGGCGATCGGCCATGTCGCCCTTGCGCGGCAAGGCTTCGATCTGGCTCTCGGCGGCCGGGGTCAAGGCGACGCCGCCGTCGCGGGCGAGCAGCAGGCCGTTCTGGCCGAGGCGGGTGAAGGCTTCGCTGAGTTTTTCCTCGTTCGGGATATTGCCCTGGATCAGGTCGATGGCGGCCATGATTTCCAGCAGTTCGGCAGGACGGCGCTTGGCGGCGAGGGCCGTGGCAAGCAGGACGAGGGGATCGTGATCGTGGATCGGGTACATGGACGGCCTTGAAAAAAAGCAAAGAATCAGCCGAACATCGACTGGCGCTGCGAGGTTCGCAGTTTAAAGCCAGCCACCCCGAATCGCCGGATTGATTTCAACATTTCGGGAAATAAACACCGCCCGGCGTAAAAAAGGCCCGGCAAAACCGGGCCTCGCCTGCCGGGCGCCGACTCAGGCGGCCTCGGCCATCGGCACCAGGAAATCCTTGCTGATCCCGTCGCCGAGCAGGTAGATGCGGTCCATGAAGTCCTCCAGCCATTCGTGCAGGCCGTGTTCGAGAATGCCGCCGATCCGCCCGTAGTGCAGCTGGGCATGCAGCAAGCCGGCCTGGCGGGCGGTTTCGCCCGACTGGCCGTTGGCGATCAGGTCGAGCGTCTTGATCACGCCGTTCATGCAGAAATGCAGCGAGCGCGGCATGTCCTTGTTGAGGATCAGCAGTTCGGCGACGCGGTCCGGCGTGATCACGTCGCGATAGACCTTGCGATAGACCTCGAAGGCCGACACCGAGCGCAGCAAGGCCGCCCACTGGTAGAAGTCGGTCGCGCCCTCGTCGCCATGCGGGCGCAGCACGTGGTACTTGAAGTCGAGGATGCGCGCGGTGTTGTCGGCCCGCTCCAGCAAGGTGCCGAGGCGGATGAAGTGATAGGCCTCGTCCTGCAGCAGGGTGCCCAGCGTGGTGCCGCGCGTCAGCGACGAGCGCGTCTTGACCCACTCGAAATACTCGCCGATCCCGGCCGCGAGCAACTGCTCGAAACTGCGGCCCCGGGCCTCCAGCCAGGTGAAGTTCAGGGTCTCCCACATCTCGGTGGTCAGCGTGCCGCGCACGGCGTGGGCATTTTCCCGGGCCATGCGCAGGCAGCTGTGGATGGACGAGAAATTGTCGGCATCGCTGACCATGAATTTCAGCACGTTCTCGCCGTTGACCACCGGGTATTTGGCGGCATAGGCCTCCTCCAGGCTGTTCAGCGCGATGATGGCGCTCCAGCTCTGGTTCGCCGCCTCCTCGGATTGCGGCACCATCGACATCTGGTAGGTCACGTCGAGCAGGCGGGCGAGATTCTCTGCGCGCTCCATGTAGCGCGACATCCAGAACAAGTGATCGGCAGTACGACTCAGCATGATTAATCCTCCAGAACCCAGGTGTCCTTGGTGCCGCCGCCCTGCGACGAATTGACGACCAGCGAGCCCTTGGTCAGGGCGACGCGGGTCAGGCCGCCGGGGACCATGTTCACGCACTCGCCCGAAGACAGCACGAAGGGGCGCAGATCGAGGTGGCGCGGCGCGATGCCCTCCTCGACGAAGGTCGGGCAGTTGGACAGGGCCAGCGTCGGCTGGGCGATGTAGCCGTCCGGCTTGGCGATCAGCAACTGGCGGAAGTGCTCGATCTGATCCCGGGTCGAGGCCGGCCCGACCAGCATGCCGTAGCCGCCGGCGCCATGCACTTCCTTGACCACCAGTTCCGGCAGGTGCTCGAGCACGTACTTCAGGTCGTCCGGCTTGCGGCACATGTAGGTCGGCACGTTGTTCAGCTTCGGCGCCTCGCCGAGGTAGAAGCGGATCATGTCCGGCACGTAGGGGTAGATCGACTTGTCGTCGGCGACGCCGGTGCCGACCGCGTTGGCCAGCGTCACGTTGCCCGCCCGGTAGGCCCGCATCAGCCCGGGCACGCCGAGCGCCGAATCGGCCCGGAATACCTGTGGGTCGAGGAAATCGTCGTCGATGCGGCGGTAGATCACGTCGACACGCTGCGGCCCCTGCGTCGTACGCATGTAGACCATCTCGTCCTTGACGAAGAGATCGCGCCCCTCGACCAGTTCGACGCCCATCTGCTGGGCCAGGAAAGTGTGCTCGAAATAGGCGCTGTTGTAGGCGCCGGGCGTCAGGACCACGACCGTCGGGTTGGCCACCCCCTTGGGCGAGACGGCACGGAGCTTCTCGAGCAGCAGGTCGGGGTAATGCTGCACCGGCGCCACCTTGTGGCGGGCGAACAGTTCGGGGAACAGGCGCATCATCATCTTGCGGTCTTCGAGCATGTACGAGACGCCCGACGGCACGCGCAGGTTGTCTTCCAGCACGTAGAACTCGCCCTCGCCGGCGCGCACGATGTCGACGCCGGTGATATGCGCGTAGATCCGCCCCGGCACATCGACGCCCTGCATGATCGGGCGGTACTGGGCATTGTTCAGCACCTGCTCGGCCGGGATGATGCCCGCCTTGAGAATCTCCTGGTCGTGATAGACGTCCCACAGGAACATGTTGAGCGCCTTGACCCGCTGGCGCAGGCCGGCCTGCAGCGCCTTCCACTCGGCCGCGGGAATGACGCGCGGAATGATATCGAAGGGGATCAGGCGCTCCTTGCCCGCCTCCTCGCCATACACCGCGAAGGTGATGCCGACGCGGTGAAAGGCCAGGTCGGCTTCGGCACGCTTGCGTTCGATGCGCTCCGGCGGGGTCGCCTTGAGCCAGTCGTCATATCCCTTGTAATGCGCCCGGACGCCGCCCTGGGCGTCAACCATCTCGTTATAGAAGTTCATTTTGGACTCGTCGCTGAGGATGCTCTCGTTCCGGAATCAGCAGGTTCCATGCCACCCGGAAATGCACATCAAATCATGCGCCAAATACAACTTTATGACTATTGACGCACTGCAAAGGTGCATCATTCAAACAACATGGTGCAAAGAAAAAGCCCGCCGGATCGCTCCGGCGGGCTTTTTCGGGCAGTGCTGCGAAACGCTTAGACGCGTTCGAAGATCACGGCGATGCCCTGGCCGCCACCGATACACATGGTGACCAGGCAGTACTTGCCGCCGATGCGGTTCATTTCGTAGATCGCCTTGGTGGCGATGAAGGCACCGGAACAGCCGACCGGGTGGCCGAGGGCGATGGCGCCGCCGTTCGGGTTGGTCTTCGCCGGGTCGAGGCCGAGCACCTTGGAAACCGACAGCGCCTGGGCGGCGAAGGCTTCGTTGGATTCGATGACGTCCATCTGGTCCAGGGTCAGGCCGGCCTTCTTCAGGGCCAGCTTGGTCGCCGGGATCGGGCCTTCGCCCATGATGTCGTTCGGCACGCCGGCAACGGCGTAGGAAACCATGCGGGCGATCGGCTTCTGGCCGGCGGCGGCAGCCTTGGCGGCATCGGCCAGCACGAAGAAGGCAGCGCCGTCGTTGATGCCGGAGGCGTTACCGGCGGTGACGGTACCGTCCTTCTTGAAGGCCGGCTTCATCTTGGCCAGCGACTCCATGGTCGTGCCGCGCTTCAGGTGCTCGTCGGTATCGAACACCACGTCGCCCTTGCGGGTCTGCTTGACGATCGGCATGATCTGCGACTTGAAGTGGCCGGCGTCGATGGCGGCAGCGGCACGGCGCTGCGATTCGACGGCGAAGGCATCCTGGTCTTCACGGCTGAAGCCGTGCTTGGCGGCCAGGTTCTCGGCGGTGATGCCCATGTGGCCGACGCCGAACGGGTCGGTCAGCACGGCGACCATGGCGTCGATGGCCTTGGCGTCGCCCATGCGGGCACCGGAACGCAGGGCCGGCATCAGGTAGGCAACCTTGGACATCACTTCGACGCCACCGCCGATACCGTAGTCGCAATCGCCGAGCAGGATGTTCTGGGCGGTGGTGACGATGGCTTGCAGGCCGGAGGCGCACAGGCGGGAAACCTGCATGGCGACGGAGTCCATCGGCAGGCCGGCCTGGATGGAGGCAACGCGGGAGACGTAGGCGTAGCGGGAATCAACCGGCATCGTGGTGCCGACGGTCACGTAGTTGATGGCTTGGGGATCGACACCGGAGCGGGCAATCGCTTCCTTCATCACGGTACCGCCCAGATCGCACGGATCCATGTCGGCCAGCGAACCACCGAAAGCACCGATGGGGGAACGAACAGCACTCAGAACGACAACATCTTTGCTCATGAAAACCTCCTGATATAAGTATTCAGCCCACCAGACTAGCGAGCCCCAGCAAAAAGAGCAACAACATCCACACAACCGTGGCTCGCCAGACGAGGCCTACGGCACTCTGCATGAAATCTACGTCGGCCGGATCGCCCAGCCCGAGTTCCCCGCGGTCGGCGACCTCGACGCCATCGACGACAGGCCTCCCCAACTGCACGCCCAAAGCCCCCGCGCCGGCTGCCAGCACGATGCCCAGATCGCGATCGGGCCATTGCGCCGGCTGCGTGCGCCAGCAATACGCCGCATCCTCGAAGTCGCCGACGATGGCGAAAGCCGAGGCGGTCGTCCGCAAGGGCAGCCAGTCGATCGCCCCGAACGCCTGGCGGGAAAACAGCGCGAACTGGTTTTCCTGGTCGGCACGCTCCGCGTTCCAGCGATCGCGGACGATCAGCGCCAGGCGATAGAGCAAGGCGCCGCAAGGCCCGGGGAGCAGGATGAACCACAGCAGCACGGCGAAGACATGGCGGTGCGAAGCGGCCAGGGCGCCTTCGATCGACAGGCGAGCGATGTCTTCCGAACCCAGGTTGTAGGTCGAGCGCCCCTGCCACTCGGCGAGCAAGGCGCGGGCCCGTTCCAGGTCGCCGAGGCGCAAGGCCAGCTGAATCTCGGTGTAGTGATGGCTGAACTGGCGGAACCCCATGGTCAGGTAGAGTACGCCGACATTGAGCAGCAGCCCGAACAGGGGATTCAGCGCGACCAGGGCGCCATAGGCAATGCCGACCAGGACGACCGGCAGCAGAACAGCAAAGCACCAGGCCAGGACGCCGTGGCGATAGGCGCCGGCATTGAAACGGGACTCGATGAATTCCGCCCAGGCACCCAGCGGCTCAGCGACGATGCGACGGTAGTCGAGGGGCTGCAGCTGCTCGATGAGAAAGACTGCAATCAGCGAAAGAAGACTCATGTGGGGCTGAGGATTGCCGTGTTCGGCTTATTTTCGTATTGCAAAACGCCACGATACCACAAGCTCATGACACCTGGAGCAGCCCGAGCCGTTCCGACAATGAACGGATCATGCCGGCCGTCGCGCCCCAGATGAAATACTCGCCGTAGGGCATGGCGAAGTAATGGCGCAAGGCTCCGCGATAATGCAGCGAATGCTGTTGATGATTGGCCGGGTCGATCAGGAAGGCGAGCGGCACCTCGAAGATCTCGGCGACCTCGAAGGGATCGGGCTGCAAGTCGAAGGGCGGGCGCACCAGCGCGACGACCGGCGTCACCCGGAAGCCGGTACCCGTCCGGTATTCGGGCAGGAAGCCGACGATTTCGACACGCTCGCGCGCCAGGCCGATTTCCTCCTCTGTCTCGCGCAAGGCCGTTTCGATCGGGGTCAGGTCATGTGCTTCGACACGACCGCCGGGAAAGCTGATCTGCCCTGCATGATCCCTGAGGTGTGCGGTGCGCTGGGTGAGCAGCACCGTGTGCCCGTCGTCCCGCAGGACAATCGGGAAGAGCACGGCGGCCGGCGTCAGGGGCTGATCCTGCGCGCCATCTTCCTGAACGAAATGACCGGCCTTGGGCTCCGCGAGCAGACTGGCCCGCAGGCGATCCAGATCGAGGCTCATTTTGCCGGGGAATCTTCCTCGATTTCGGCGTTCACCGAGGCCAGGGCGTCCTGCAGGGTTTCCTCGGACAGATCGTTGATCGTGGTGGCCACCAGGTCGGCCGACTCGACCGCCCCCACCGGCAGCCGCTTGCTGTCCAGGCTGGCGATCAGCACCGCCGCCGAACCGGCCACGCGCAGCAAGGCCTGGCGCTCCCCCATCACCAACTCGATCTCCCGGCGCAACAGCGCGATTTCCTGATCTTTCTGCGGCATCTTCTCTCTCCTAGAATCGTTTTTTAAGTGTCATGGTGCTGCCGTCGCGCAGCATTTCCATCCGGTTCAGAAAGCTCATGCCGAGCAGGGCAATCGGCATCTCTGTCTGATGGATCAGCGCATCGACGTTGTGCAGCGTGACATCGCCGATACGCACGGTATCCAGCTGCACCTTGCTCACCACGGCCTGGCCGTTGGCCGTATTGGTCATGGTCTTCTGGCCGCGATTGAAATCCACCCCGACCCGCCGGGCATCGGTGGCGCCCAGGGAAATCATCGTCGCCCCGGTGTCGACCAGAAAGCGGACCGAGGTGCCGTTGATCGTACCAGTCGTATAAAAATGCCCCTGCCCGTCGGCCGTCATGACGATCTTGCCCGAGCCATCGGCATTCACGGCGCCGATGGCATGCTGACCGACGCGCAGCGGACGCTTCTTGCCACCGATCTCGATCATGACCTGATCGTTCTGGATCGCCAGCACCTTGACGCCATCGACCGTGTGTCCGACCGGCACGGCCTGCGGCTCGGAACCGTTGATCATCAGCATCGCCTTGCTGCCCATGACGCCCGCCAGCCCCACATCCTGGGCAGCGGCCGCGAACGGCAGCAAAACCGTCAGCAGCGCGAGGAGCGTAAAATGGCCGCTCATTTTTCCGGATGATTTCTCCGCCATGAAGCCCGTCGCCATCTTTCGCCACTCCCCAACAGAAGGTCCCGGCTATTTTGCCATATTCCTTGAGCAGCAAGGGATTCCGTGGCAACTGATCGCCATTGACGAGGGTGAAAGCGTGCCCGGCAATGCGCAGGATTATTCCGGGCTGTGCTTCATGGGCGGCCCGATGAGCGTCAACGACCCCCTGCCCTGGATCGATCAGAGCTGCGCGCTGATCCGCAGCGCGGTCGCCGCCGGCATCCCGGTCATCGGACACTGCCTCGGCGGCCAGCTGATGAGCAAGGCGCTGGGCGGCGAGATCACCCGCAACCCGGTCAAGGAAATCGGCTGGGGCGACGCCTACGGCGAAAGCCACGCCACGGGCAAGCACTGGCTGGGCGACCTGGCCGGCAGGAGCGGCAGCGTGTTTCAGTGGCATGGCGAGACCTTCAGCATCCCGGCCGGGGCGACGCGCCTTTTCTCGAACCATCACTGCGCCAACCAGATGTTCGCGCTCGGCCCCCACCTGGCCATGCAGTGCCACGTCGAAATGACGCCGGAAATGATCACCGCGTGGAACGAGGAATGGGCCGGCGAAGCCCAGGGGGCTACCGACCAGATCAGCGTTCAAACGCCGGAAGCCATGGCCGGCGAACTTGCCGTGCGCCTGCCGCAAATGCGGCAGCTGTCCGACCGGCTCTATTCGGTCTGGGTGGGCGGGCTGGCCCGCTGATAACGCAAAAGGGCAGCCGCAGCTGCCCTTTCCGCATTCACCGCGGGATGGCGCAAGCGCTCAGTCGCGGAAATTGCCCGCCTTGATCGGGAAATCGGTCACTTCCTTGCGGATCAGCGCGATGCAATCCTGCAGGTCGTCGCGCTTGGCGCCCTGGACGCGCACGGCATCGCCCTGGATCGAGGCCTGCACCTTGAGCTTGGCATCCTTGATCATCTTGACCAGCTTCTTGGCCAGTTCGGTCTCGATGCCCATCCTGATCTTCAGCTCCTGCTTGACCTTGTTGCCGGAAACCTTCTGCATCGGCTGGTGATCGAGGCGCTTGGTGCTCTCGACTTCCTTCTTCTCCATGGCCGGGAAGAGGATGTCCTTGATCTGGTCCAGCTGGAAGTCGGAATCACCGTGCAGGGTGATGACCTTGTCCTTCTCGTTGAACTCGACCTTGGCCGAGGTGCCCTTGAAGTCGTAGCGGTTGTCAATCTGGCGAACGGCGACGTCGATGGCGTTCTTCAACGCCACCATGTCGGCTTCGGACGTGAAGTCAAAACTGGGCATGGCATCTCCTGAAATCAAAAGCCCGGCACGGCGGCCGGGCTGGTTGGCTCAACGGCCGCTTAGCCGAAGTGGCAAACGTAGTGGTAAGGCTCGTCGCAGGCGATCTCGAAGCTGGAGTTGCCCGGCACGTTGAAGGACTGGCCGTCGCCGTAGGTCTTCCACTCGCTTTCGCCCTTGAGCTTGACACGGCACGAACCGCCGACGCCTTCCATGATTTCCGGCGCGCCGGTATTGAAGGTCAGGCTGGACGGCAGGATCACGCCGACCGTCTTCTTGGTGCCGTCGGCCAGCACCACGGTGTGGCTGACGCACTTGCCGTCGAAATAAACATTGGCCTTCTTGACCACCGAAACGTTGTCGTATTGCGACATTTAAATACCCCAGAGTTTCTGAATGACTGATTTGGCGATGAAACCGACCATGCCGAAGGCCAGCACGAAGAAGAGCACGAAGGTGCCCGTCTTGCCGGCCTTGGACTTCCAGGCGATCTCGCCGATGATGAACAGCATGAAAAGGATGAAGGCGCCGACGCCCCAGGTCGAGAAGAAATCCGCGATCTGCTCTTCGTTGAACCCGAATACGGTGCCGTCCATCGCTTAGCCCTTCTTCTTCGCCGCCGGCTTCTTGGCGACGGCCTTGGCCGGCGCGGCAGCCTTCTTGGCTACCGGTGCGGCAACGGCCTTCTTGACCACGGCCTTGGCGGCAACCGGCTTGACTACAGCTTTCGGCGCGGCCTTGGCCACCGGCTTTGCTGCTGCCTTGGCTGCCGGCTTGGCGGCGACTGCCTTGGCGGCTGCCTTCTTGGCCGCGGCCGGCTTGCCGGACTTCTTCGCCGTCAGGTTGGCGGCGATGCGCATGCGCAGGGCGTTCAGCTTGATGAAACCGCCGGCATCACGCTGGTCGTAGGCACCGGCGTCGTCCTCGAAGGTGGCGATGGTCGAGTCGAACAGCGAGTCGGTCTTCGAGTCGCGGCCGACAACGATGACGTTGCCCTTGTACAGCTTGAGGCGGACGGTACCGTTGACGGTCTGCTGGGTGTGGTCGATCAGCACCTGCAGCGCCTTGCGTTCCGGGCTCCACCAGTAGCCGTTGTACACCAGGCTGGCGTAGCGCGGCATCAGGTCGTCCTTGAGGTGGGCGACTTCGCGGTCCAGGGTGATCGACTCGATGGCGCGGTGGGCGCGCAGCAGGATCGTTCCGCCCGGGGTTTCGTAGCAGCCGCGCGACTTCATGCCGACGTAGCGGTTCTCGACCAGGTCGAGGCGGCCGATGCCGTGCTTGCCGCCGATTTCGTTCAGCGTGCCGAGCACTTCGTGGGCCTTCATCTTCTTGCCGTTGATGGCGACGACGTCACCCTGGGCGAATTCGAGGTCGAGGTACTCGGCCTTGTTCGGCGCCTTTTCCGGCGACACGGTCCACCGCCACATCGACTCCTCGGCTTCCGCCGCCGGATCTTCCAGGTGGCGGCCTTCGTAGGAGATGTGCAGCAGGTTGGCGTCCATCGAATACGGCGAGCCGCCCTTCTTGTGCTTCATGTCGATTTCGATGCCGTGCTTCTCGGCATAGGCCATCAGCTTTTCGCGGGACATCAGGTCCCACTCGCGCCACGGGGCAATGACCTTGATGCCCGGCTTCAATGCGTAGGCGCCGAGTTCGAAACGGACCTGGTCGTTGCCTTTGCCGGTCGCGCCATGGCAGATGGCGTCGGCGCCGGTTTCGTTGACGATCTCGATCAGGCGCTTGGCGATCAGCGGGCGTGCAATCGAGGTGCCGAGCAGGTATTCGCCTTCATAGACGGTGTTGGCGCGGAACATCGGGAAGACGAAATCGCGGACGAACTCCTCGCGGACATCGTCGATGTAGATGTTCTTCGGCTTGATGCCGGCCTTCAGGGCCTTGGCGCGTGCCGGCTCGAGTTCCTCGCCCTGGCCGAGGTCGGCCGTGAAGGTGACGACTTCGCACTTGTACACATCCTGCAGCCACTTGAGGATGACCGAGGTATCCAGACCGCCCGAATAGGCCAGCACAACCTTCTTGATGTCGCTCATTTGCGTTCCCTTGTTTCGATTTTGATTTGATCCAACCGCCTAGCCCTGAATGCGGCCCAGCAGCAAATACTCCATCAGTGCTTTTTGCACATGCAAGCGGTTTTCCGCCTCGTCCCAGACCACCGACTGCGGGCCGTCGATCACCTCGGCGGTGACCTCCTCGCCGCGATGCGCCGGCAGGCAGTGCATGAACAGGGCCTGCGGATCGGCCACGCGCATCATGTCGCCGTCCACGCACCAGTCGGCGAATGCCTTGAGGCGCACCTCGTTCTCGGCTTCGAAACCCATCGAGGTCCATACATCGGTATTGACCAGGTCGGCGCCACGGCAGGCATCCATCGGATCGGCAAAGATCTCGTAGTGCGCGGCGGTCACGCCGGCGATGAGGTCCGGCTGCAGCTCATAACCCGGCGGCGTCGACACATGGACCTTGAAATCCAGCACCTCGGCAGCCTGCAGCCAGGTGTTGCACATGTTGTTGGCATCCCCCACCCAGGCGACGGTCTTGCCCTGGATGCTGCCGCGATGCTCGATATAGGTGTAGATGTCGGCCAGGATCTGGCACGGATGATATTCGTTGGTCAGGCCGTTGATCACCGGCACGCGCGAATTGGCGGCGAAACGCTCGATGATCTCCTGCTCGAAGGTGCGGATCATCACGATGTCGCTCATCCGCGAGATCACCTGTGCCGCGTCCTCGACCGGCTCGCCGCGCCCCAATTGGGAGTCGCGGGTATTCAGGTAGATCGCCGCGCCGCCCAGTTGATGCATGCCGGCCTCGAAGGACAGACGCGTCCGCGTGCTCGCCTTCTCGAAGATCATGACCAGCGTACGGTCCTCAAGCGGCCAATATTTCTGGTAGGACTTGAACTGGTTCTTGATCCACGCCGTGCGTTCGAACACGTAGTCGAGTTCGCTGCGGGAGAAATCCTTGAATTGCAGAAAGTGTTTGATTGCCATGATTAAGCAGCCAGAAATTCCTTGATCAGTGGCGCGGTACGCTCCACCAGCTCGCGTGCATCGGCCTCGCTGAAAATCAGCGGCGGCAGGAAGCGGACAACGCTATCCGCCGTGACGTTGATCAACAAGCCGGCAGCCAGGCCGCGCCCCACCAGTTCACCACACGGACGATCCAGTTCGATGCCGATCATCAGGCCATGCCCGCGAATATCGACCACCCCGCGGGTGCCCGCCAGGGCGTCGGCAAACAGCTGGCGGATCAGGTCGCCAATATGGGCGGCGTTGGCCAGCAAGCCTTCCTGTTCGATGACCTCGATGGTGGTCAAGGCCGCCGTGGCAACCAGCGGATTGCCGCCAAAGGTCGACCCATGGTTGCCCGGCCCGAACAGGCCGGCCGCCTTGCCGCCAACCAGGCAGGCGCCGATCGGCACGCCTGAACCGAGCCCCTTGGCCAGCGTCGCGATATCCGGCTGGATACCGACCTGCTGGTAGCCGAACCAGCTGCCGGTGCGCCCCATGCCGCACTGGACCTCGTCGCAGATCATCAGCAGGCCGCGCGCATCGCAAAATTCCCGAACCCCTTGGTAGAAATCCGGATCGGCCAGATGGATACCGCCCTCGCCCTGAATGACCTCAAGCATCACGGCAACCACATTGTGGTGGTGCTCGACGACCTGTTGAATAGCCTCGAGATCGCCATAGGGAACCCGGACGAAGCCGGTCACCAGCGGCTCGAAACCGGCTTGCGCCTTGCGATTGCCGGTTGCCGAAAGGGTTGCCATGGTCCGGCCATGGAATGCCTTTTCCATGACGATGATGGTGGGCAACTCGATTTGCTTCTTGTGCCCGTAAAAGCGGGCGAGCTTGATTGCCGCTTCGTTGGCTTCGGCCCCCGAATTGCTGAAAAACACCTCGCTCATCCCGGACAGCGCGCACAGCTTGTCGGCCAGTTGCTCCTGCTCGCGAATGCGGTACAAATTGGAGGTGTGCAGCATGCGGCCGGCCTGTGCCGAAATCGCCGCGACCAGCCGCGGATGAGCGTGGCCCAGCGTCGAGACAGCAATGCCCGACAGGGCATCCAGGTACTCCCTGCCCTCGGTATCGGTAATCCGGCACCCTTGGCCATGACTGAAAGTCACCGGCAAACGGGCATAGGTATTCATGACATGCGACATGAGGCAACCTCAGAAAACGAAAACGGCGGCAAATGCCGCCGAAACGACCACCACCACGAGCGGAACCAGCCTGCCGGGCAGCAGAAAGCTGAATTTTATGAGAAAAACAAGGCCGTGTATAGAACAGCGCCGGCCACCGCAGCCGATCGCAGAAGCCCTGACGGCACCGTAATTATGGAAAGGCCAAGCGGTTCTGCTAGAATGCGCCCACGCAAGGTCGTATCGCCCGCAAACGCAGAGTAAAACAATGACAAATCCAGAATCGACCACATTCATCATTGTTGGCCTGACCAAGGAAGGACGAAAGTTCCGCCCCAGTGACTGGGCCGAGCGCCTATGTGGCGTCATGTCCGCCTTCGGCGCCGAACGCAAGATGAAATATTCCCCCTACGTCGGCCCCGGCGACTACAACGGCGAAAAAGCCGTCTTCGTCGATGGTCGCCTCGGCGAACTCGAACCGATGGCCTACCGCTTCATGCTCAACTTCGCCCAGGACAACGACCTGCAGATCGTCGACGGCGTCTGCTCGATCGACGACAAGAAATAAGCAATACAGACCAGACCGACAGATACACAAAAACAGAAAATAAAAAAGGCGCCCGCAGGCGCCATTTTTATTCGGTCGATCTACAGAAATCAGGCAGCAGCAAGCGCCTTGATCTGAGCAGACAGACGGCTCTTGGTACGGGAAGCCTTGTTCTTGTGAACAATCTTCTTGTCGGCAATGCGGTCGAGCACTGCGACGGACTGCTGGAAGACGCCTTGTGCGGCGGCTTTGTCACCAGCTTCGATCGCCTGACGCACGCGCTTGATCGCGGTACGCAGGGTCGAACGCAGGCTGGCGTTGTGGGAGCGCTGCTTGTCAGCTTGACGGGCGCGCTTGCGGGCTTGTGCGCTATTGGCCATGAATAGAGTCCAGAAAAAACACTAAACCGCAATTCTAGCAGACACCTACCCGCCTAGGGAAGCCCCCGAGCAACATTTCGGAACAAACCACGCCCCATACCGCTCATCCCCCCGACATTACCGTTTGCCACGTGATAATCGCCTGTCGCCCTGCATCGCCTAAACTAACGCTGAATCATGAGGAGAAGGCATGACCTGCACCACCCACATTGCACACAGACTGAGGCAAACAGGCCTCACGATGATCGAACTGCTGATTACGCTCGCTGTGCTTGCAATCCTGCTTGCCATCGGGATTCCAAGTTTCGAAGGACTTCTGGCCTCAACCCGCGTTACCAACGCGACCAACGAACTGTTGTCAGCATTCGCACAAACCCGTTCGGAAGCCATACGCCGAGGCCAGCGTGTCACCATTTGCATTTCTGCGAACGGAGCCCAGTGCACCAATGCGGGCAATTGGAATCAAGGGTGGATTATTTTTCGTGACGCCGCGCGAACCGGTATCGTCGCAACGCCCGCAGACATTTTGCACGTCAGTAGCGCTACCGCGAACAATATCGTGATTCAGGGTTCTGCGGCGCTACCGCGGTTTATATCCTTTTCATCTGACGGTCAAAGCCGGACGCTTGCGGGTGCCATCCAAGCCGGAAACATAGAGGTTTGCTCTACGTCAAGCGCCCTATCCGACAACAATCGCGCCCGCCGCCTGCAGATCAACGGAAGTGGCCAGGTCATCATGACTCAGCCGCAAAACCCTGGTATCCCCATAGGCTGCCCGACTCCACCATGAAAAACATTACCAATACGCATCACCAAACCGGCTCCGGGCTCCTTGAGGTCTTGGTCGCCGTACTCGTGCTGTCGCTAGGCCTGCTTGGCCTGGCCGGCCTTCAGGCGCGCACCCTTCAACAGAACCATAGCGGCCTCCAACGTTCGCAAGCTGTCTTGTTAAGCTATTCCATTCTCGACGCCCTGCGCGCCGACCGCCAAGGCGCTACCCTCGGCAATTACAACATTGGACAGACTTGTGCAGCCCCTGCCCTTAACGGCAATCTGGTCAATGACACGATCAGCATCTGGATTGGCTCCATCCAGAATCGTCTCGGCACCAATGCCAATTCCTGCGGCTCCATCGCCTGCGTGGCCGGCGGCATATGTACCATCCAGATCCAATGGGACGATAGCCGCGCCGGCGGCAATGCAAACGAAACCTTTGTAACCAGATCGCAGATATGAAATCAACTGCTTCCATTCTCGGCGCCAAGGGCTTCAGCCTTGTCGAACTGATGATTGCTATGGCATTGGGACTATTCCTCACCGGCGTGGCAGTCAACATCGTGATAACCAACCGTCAGGCATTCCGGACCACGGAAAATCTGTCGCGCATGCAGGAAAACGCACGCTCCGCATTTGAATTGATGGCACGCGATATCCGTAGCGCTGGCGGCAATCCTTGCGGCACCCCGATGATTGTGAATGTACTGAATAACCCTGCCAACCTTTGGTGGGCGAACTGGGCAGCCGGCACCGTCATTGGATACGAAAATGGCGCCGCACCGTTGGGCTATGGCGTTCCCGCCAGAAACGCACCTGCGCTGGCGCTGATACAGCCCAATGCCGGTGCGAATGCCGGCCTGAATCCCAATGCAAACATTGTTGCCAATACCGATGCGATCCTGCTACTGAGCGGTGACTCGCTCGAAGGCACAACTATCCGCAGCCACAACCCGGCAACATTTCAATTCACACTCAACGCCAACACCCACGGCTTTGCCGTTGGCGACATCTTGATGGCATGCGACAACCCGATCTTTGTCGCGGCAACACCGGCACCACCGGTAACCGCCATATTCCAGGCCTCCGGGGTTGCCGGCAACGTGATCACCCATGCGGCAGCGGGCGGAGCTCCGGGAAATTGTTCACCAGGACTAGGCTCCCTGCCGGCAACCCCCTGCGCCGGCACCGCCAAGACCTATGGCAGCGGTGGCGTCCTGTCCCGCCTGACGGCCGCATTCTGGTATGTCGGAAACAACGGCAGAGGGAACAGTTCCCTGTATCGCGTATCGATGAACGGAACGCCCGGCTCGATCCAAAACGACGAAATCATAGACAACATCTGCATTCAAGGTGGCGTATTGCTACCAGAGAACCGCGCGTGCCAGGGCCTGCAAATCACCTATATAACGCGCAACACCACGACCGCCGTCGTGGCACAGACAGCCGTAGCGGGGATTGACTGGTCTGTTTCATCGCAGACACCGAAACCGAACAACGCCAATGAAGTGGTTGCAATCCGCATCAGTCTCGATTTGCAAAGCCGCGAGGCCAGTGGCGTCAACAACGCCAATGCAGCCCAGCGACTCGCCACCAACCTGAGCGAAACGATATTCCTCCGCAATCGGGATGCTGCCCAATGAAAACCTTCCTGGCTCCTGAAAATATGACTCACGCCCCCATTCATCGCCAAAAAGGTGCTGTACTCGCGATTGCGCTGATTCTTCTTGTCGTGGTCACGCTGCTAGGCCTGTCCAGCGTCAAAACCGTCAGCCAGCAGGAAAAAATGGTCTCTCACAGCAACGACAGAAGCCTGGCATACCAGTTTGCCGAAGCTGCCTTACGAGAAGGCGAGGCACAGGCTCGCGTTCAAGCCCTGAATTTGAATGCCGCCTTCCCTGCGGCCCAGTATATTGCCGACGGGAATGCATGCCCCAACAACGACCCTTCAATCAACAACTGCGCCAACGGACTATGCACAACGCCCGATCCGGATTGCGCTCCACGCTGGACGAATGCAACGTTTAACGGCTGGACAAACTACAACACCGTTGCCGCCGTGATGAGCGCGTCCGGCAACACGCTTTCCGGGACACCGCAGTATTTCATCGAGATTCTCCGTCCGACCGATATCACGTGCGTTCCTGGTGCACAGACCTTCGACATGGCCTGCAACCAGCGATACCCCGACCCCGATATTGCAGACCCCTGCGCAGCCACCTTCCCTCCGACATCTGGCTTCCAGTGGTGCAACTTCTATCGTTATCGGGTAACCGCCCGCGTTGCGATTCGAGACCGAGCAGCGGTCGTCCTGCAGTCCATCCTGTCCGTTCAACCGAACTAAATAAAGACTCTCCTCCCGCTGACTTACGGAGATTTCATCATGACCCGGAAATCCACCCCAGACTATCGCCTACGCCCCATAGCCCTGTTCGCGGCGCTTGCCCTCCTGAATGCGTCCATCGCCGAAGCCGCGATCACCATTCCCAGCATCCCGCTCCAAGCGATCAACTCCGCCGAGCCGAACATCATGATGATCTTGGATGACTCTGGCTCCATGCAATGGGACTACATGCCGGAAGACATCAACGGGGTCGCCAATCCGATCAACTATATCTATCCCACGACAACGCAGATTTACGGAGGTTCGATATACAACAATGTCACCGTAGACACCAACGCAGCGAACCGCTGGACTCGCATGCTGCGTTCATCGGCGGTCAACAAACTATATTACGACCCGACAATCACCTATCTACCTTGGAGTAACTACGACGGAACACTATGGGCCAATGCCAATCCGCTGCAGGCGTACCACAATCCTGCGATACAAGGCGCAGGATTCAGGAATCTGACGGTCAACCTGACGGAAAATGCAACCTGGATGAACGACAACGGCTCATATACAACCCAGTCCCGTACCTACTACCCGGCAACCTATTTCATCTACAACGGTGGCAGCATCACCTCTGCAGCCAGTTACACGACCGTGCAGGTAACCGGAGCCGCTTCCACCTACGCCAAAGCTGCAACCAGAACAGACTGTAAAAACCTAGCGAACCGATGCGATTATGGCGAAGAAATTCAGAATTTCGCCAACTGGTATAGCTATCACCGCTCTCGCGTCCTGACAGCTCGAGGAGGTATTGGACGCGCCTTCGCCAACCAGGGAACCAATATCCGAGCCGGCTTCGCAGCCATCAACAAGCCCGCAGGCACTGTCCCAATAGACGGCGTACTGACTCGAACCGTTGTTTCCGGAGTGCGTAAATTCACCGGAGCAGCCAGAACTCAGTTTTTTACCGACCTTTACGGGCGAACAATCCCTCAGCAAGGCACGCCATTGCGCCAAGCCTTGGACGATGTCGGCCAATACTACAGCCGCACCGATGCGCTAGGTCCTTGGAGCAACACGCCGGGTGTCGCTGGCGGCGGCACCGAACTGACCTGCCGACAAAGTTATTCGATCCTGATGACCGATGGCTACTGGAACGGCAACGGAGCCCAATCGGCCGGCGGCGCCGCAGGCAATGCGGACAATACGGCAGGCCAGACAATTACCGGCCCAAACAATCCGAGCTACACCTACAACCCCAACGCCATTGAGAATACCCCTTTCCGAGACAACTATGCCGGGACGCTCGCCGATGTCGCGATGTATTACTGGAAAACCGACCTCCGAACCGGATTGGCAAATGAAGTCCCCCCCAACTCATCGGACCCGGCATTCTGGCAACATATGGTCACTTTCGGCGTCGGCCTCGGTGTTTCGGGTACGATCAGCCCGACTACTGCATTTGCAAACGTTGCGACTCAAACCACGAACAACTGGCTCAATCCGACCACGAACAACCAGACCCTGGCCGATGACCTGCTGCATGCCGCCGTCAACGGTCGCGGCGGCTATTTCTCGGCACAAAATCCGCAGCAGTTTGCAAATGCCCTTACCTCAACGCTGAACAACATCTCGCAGCGCTCCGGTTCAGCTTCGTCGATTGCGGCCAACAGCACCCAGATTTCGACAAACACCAAGATTTTCAACGCGAAATTCGACACCAGCAAATGGTCAGGAGAACTTGAGGCCATTGCCATCACGTCGACCGGCGTTGCCGCGACTCCATCGTGGTCGGCCTCCTCGCTGATCCCGACACCGACATCGCGAACCATCCTCACCCGCTCGGGTGGCAGTACCGTCACCTTCCAATGGTCCAATCTGTCTGCAAGCGATAAGACATCGATGGTCAGTTCGGATATCGTCGACTACATTCGCGGCACACGTACAAAGGAGCAACAGAACGGCGGCTCGCTCCGCAACCGCCAGTCCATCCTCGGCGACATTGTCGACTCGACTCCGGCGTACGTTCTGGACAGCGATACCATCTATATCGGTGCCAACGACGGCATGCTGCACGGATTCAACGCCAATACGGGTGTCGAGTTGTTTGCCTATATTCCCAGC
The DNA here is from genome assembly GCF_945957265.1 of uncultured Dechloromonas sp. Lineage (GTDB taxonomy): Bacteria > Pseudomonadota > Gammaproteobacteria > Burkholderiales > Rhodocyclaceae > Azonexus. The sequence goes on along the minus strand of NZ_CAMFKO010000021.1, from coordinate 40,427 downwards.
ACGGTCATTCCGACGCTCGCCAACCTCTCGTCCCCCACCTACAGCCACACCTATTACGTCGATGGCGATATCGCCGTCTCGTCCAAGGTCCAGACCAACAATCGAAACTACCTGGTTTCTTTGCTTGGCCGTGGTGGGAAAGGCCTGTTTGCACTGGATGTCACCAACCCGACAGCTTTTGGCACCAGCGATGTCCTGTGGGAGTATTTTAATACCGCTGACAATGATCTCGGCTACATGCTGGGCACGCCGGTGATCGCCAAGATGAACAACGGATCGATGGTGGCGATTGTTGGCAATGGCTACAACAGCACCAGTGGCAAGGCGGTTCTCTACGTTTTTGACCTGGCCAGCGGCGCACTGATCAAGAAATTCGACACCCTTGTCGGCACTGATAACGGAATGGGTACCCCCGGCCTGCTGGATGCCGATTCGGATGGTGATATCGACTATATTTACGGTGGCGACCTGAAAGGCAATGTCTGGAAGATAGATGTCTCAAGCGCCAACACGGCAACCTGGGACTTTTCCTTCAAATCGGGAACGACGCCGCAACCGCTATTCATAGCCAAGGACAGTTCGGGAACGGTACAACCGATCACGACCAGCCTTACGCCCGTGATGGATAACGTTGCCGGCGATGCGAACTTTGGAAAACTCTTCCTCTTCTTTGGCACGGGATCCTACTTTCGCTCCAGCGATTCGACGGATACCCAGATACAAACGATGTATGGCCTGATCGACACGAATACCCAGGTAAGCTCCCGTAGCCAGCTTACCCAGCGCAGCGTGATCGACAATGGCGTCTTCAACGTGGTGGTCAATGGCAACATTGTCGACACAAAGAACGTACGAACCTTCTCCGCCGCAGTCTCCGGAGACATGGCCGGAAAATCCGGTTGGTATCTGGACCTCAAAACGGCTGCCGGAGTGGCTGAGGGCGAGCGGGTGACTACATCCGCGGAAGTCTACGTGCTTGCCGAACCCACATTGATTTTCAGTTCCATCATTCCGGTCAACGATCCGTGCAAACCGGGCGGCAAGGGCTATTTATCCGCGCTGAGCCCATTCACCGGCGGTCGCCTGACAGTCGGCTTCTACGATATCGACAACAACAACAGCTTTGCCAATGACCAGTTGAACGGCATCAACATCGGCTCGGTCGACCTTGGTATTGGTGGCCTGTCCAAAGGCAAGGTCATTGGCAACTGGCTGGTAGCCGGCGGCATGACCGGAAAAACCGCGGGCACGAAGATCAACACCGGCGCCAAAAAGACCAAACGCATCTCGTGGCGTGAAATCGTAAGGGACTAAGCATGAAACGAAAACAAAAGACATCCGGCTTCACGCTGATCGAATTGATGGTGGTGATGGCCATCATCGCCATCATCGCGGCGATCGCCTACCCCAGCTACCAACAGTCCATCCAGCGTACTCGCCGGGCGGCAGCTGCCGGATGCATGATGGGCCTGTCGCAATTCATGGAACGCTATTACACGACGAACATGTCATATCTGAATGCCGTTCTGCCGGCCTGCCAAGCAGAGGTTACGCAGTTCTACCAAGCCAACTTCGCCGTCGTGCCAACGGCCACCACTTACACGCTACAGGTAGTCCCACAAGGTGCCCAAGCAAACGATGTCTGCGGAACACTGAGCATCGACCAGACCGGGTTACGAGCACCCGATCCGGCCGTTCGCCCGGAATGTTGGCGGTAAGTTGCAGCAAATGGGGGCCACGAGGCCCCCATTGAATTTGGCTTATACGCTGGATAGCTCTTTGGGGACGGGGAACGAAACCGCTTCCTCGATCCCCTGCAGATTTTTCACCTGTGCATCGGTCAGTTTGCGCAAATGCTCGATCACCTGCTCGATGAGCACCTCGGGTGCGGAAGCCCCCGCCGTGACGCCGATCCGCGATTTACCATCGAGCCAGTTAACATCGATCTCGCGATGCCCATCGACAAGATAGGCATCTACGCCACGAGTCTGCGCGACCTCTTTCAAACGACGTGAATTCGAACTGTTCGGACTGCCGACGACGATGACCAGATCGCATTGTTCAGCCAGCACCTTCACCGCATCCTGCCGGTTCTGGGTGGCGTAGCAGATATCGTCCTTCTTCGGCCCCTGGATATCCGGGAAACGGGTTCTCAATGCGTCGATGACCAGCGTCGCATCGTCGACCGACAGGGTTGTTTGCGTCACGAAAGACAATGAGTCCGGATGCTGCACGACCAGTCTCTGGACATCATCCGCTGTCTCGACCAGATACATCCCGCCCTCGCTCTGCCCCATGGTCCCCTCGACCTCGGGGTGGCCCTTGTGGCCGATCATGACGACTTCGCGGATCTGGTTGCGCATCTTGCCGACTTCGACATGGACCTTGGTGACCAGCGGGCAGGTGGCGTCGAAGACCTTCAGGCCGCGCGCGTCGGCATCGGCACGAACGGCCTTGGAGACGCCATGGGCGCTGAAGATGACCGTGCTGCCCGGCGGCACTTCGTCCAGTTCCTCGATGAAGACCGCCCCCTTGGCGCGCAGGTCGTCGCAGACGAACTTGTTATGCACCACTTCGTGGCGGACATAGATCGGCGCGCCGAACTTCTCGAGGGCGCGTTCGACGATGGCGATGGCGCGTTCGACACCGGCGCAGAAGCCGCGGGGATTGGCGAGGATGATTTCCATTACATGATTCCGATGATTTTCACCTCGAAGCGTATCGTCTTGCCGGCCATCGGGTGATTGAAGTCGAAGAGCGCGTGGGTGGCGTCCAGTTCGCGCAGGAAGCCGGCAAAGGTGCCGCCGTTCGGCGCGGTGAATTCGACGACGGAATTTTCCTTGAGTTCCATTTCCGGCGGCAGGCCGTTACGCGCGATGCGCTCGACCAGGCGGGCGTTGTGTTGCCCGAAGGCCTCGTCCGGGGGCAGTTCGAATACGAAGTGCTCCATGGCCGGCAGGCCGATCAGGACCCTTTCGAGATTTTCGGCCAACTGCCCGCTGCCCATCTGCAGGGTCGCCGGGCTCATGTCGAAGGTGGACAGGAACTCCTCGCCATCCTGGGCGGTAATGCGGTAGTGGAGGGTCAGATAGCTGTCTGAACGAACGACATTACTCATCGGAAATCTCTTTCTTTGACGAACAGCGAAGCCCAGACCATGAGGACTGCGCCCAGCGTGATCGCGGAATCGGCAACGTTGAAGGCCGGCCAGTAGTAACCGGCGACATGCCACTGGATGAAATCGACGACGGCACCGAAACGCATGCGGTCGATGACGTTGCCCAGGGCCCCGCCCATGACCAGCGTCAGGGCCAGCGCCATCAGTTTCTGCTCCGGATGGCGCCGGAGTTCCAGCGCGATCCAGCCGGAAACGCCCAGCGCCAGGACGCTGAAGAACCAGCGCTGCCAGCCCGGCTGGTCGGCCAGGAAGCTGAAGGCGGCACCCGGATTGAAGGTCAGCACCCAGTTCCAGAACGGGGCCACATAGATGGCTTCACCGTACTGGACATGATTGAGCACCACCCACTTGCTGAGCTGGTCGAGAACGATGACGATCGCGGCCAGCCCGTACCATCCATTCGCCGTTCTAGGCACAGGCGCGCGCCTCGCCCTCGCCGTGCAGGTTGCTGACACAGCGGCCGCACAGGCCCGGATGCCCGGCATCGTCGCGCACATGCCAGCAGCGCTCGCACTTGGCGTGTTCCAGCGGCGTGGCCAGGACCTGCTCGGCATCGTCACGAACGGCGCTGGCCGCCGACACGATGAAGACGAACTTCAGGTCGTCGCCGAGCGAGGCCAGGGCCTCGAACTTCTCGCCGGCGCAATGGACAGCGACGGCGGCCTGCAGCGCGGAGCCAATCTTGCCGGCTTCGCGCTGGGCTTCCAGTGCCTTGGTCACGTCGGCACGGGCGGCGCGGATCAGGCTCCACTTGGCGAGCAGTTCGCCTTCGCCAGCCACTACGGGCAGCTCATGCCAGCGCTGGAACATGATCGAATCGTCTGCCTTGCCGGTCAGCACGGCCCAGACTTCTTCGGCGGTGAAGGAAGTGATCGGCGCCAGCAGGCGGACGAAAGCCTGGGTGACGTGCCATAAGGCGGACTGCGCCGAACGCCGGGCGACCGACTTCGGCGCCGTGGTGTACAGGCGGTCCTTCAGGATGTCGAGGTAGAAACCGCCGAGGTCTTCGGAACAGAAGGTCTGCAGTGCCTGGACGACGCGGTGGAACTCGTACTTGTTGTAGTCGGCGCGGCAGCTGTCCTGCAGTTCGCGGGTCAGAGCCAGCGCGTAACGGTCGATTTCCAGCCACTGCTCGACCGGCAGCATGTCGGCAGCTGCATCGAAGTCGGAAACGTTGGCGAGCAGGAAGCGCAGGGTGTTGCGGATGCGGCGATAGCCTTCGACGACGCGCTTGAGGATTTCGTCGGAAATGCTCAATTCGCCGGAATAGTCGGTCGAAGCCGTCCACAAACGCAGGATGTCGGCGCCCATCTTGTCCGAAACCTGCTGCGGCGCGATGACGTTGCCCTTGGACTTGGACATCTTGTGGCCCTTGCCGTCGACGACGAAGCCGTGCGTCAGCAGCGCCTTGTACGGGGCGCGGCCGTCGATGGCGCAGCCGGAGAGCAGCGAGGACTGGAACCAGCCGCGATGCTGGTCCGAGCCTTCGAGATAGAGATCGGCCGGATGCGTCGACACCGCCGCATGCGAACCGCGCAGCACATGCCAGTGCGTCGTACCGGAGTCGAACCAGACGTCGAGCGTATCCTTCATCTTGACGTACTGCCCGGCCTCGGCGCCGAGCAGTTCGGCGGCATCGAGGCTGAACCAGGCTTCGATGCCGGCCTTCTCGACGCGCTGCGCGACCAGTTCGATCAACTCGGCCGTGCGCGGGTGCGGCTGGCCGGTTTCCCGGTGCAGGAAGAAGGGAATCGGCACGCCCCAGTTGCGCTGGCGCGACACGCACCAGTCCGGGCGGGTCTTCATCATGCCCTCCAGGCGGGCACGCCCCCAGGCCGGGAAGAACTGGGTTTCATCGACGGCGCGCTCGGCGATCCAGCGCAGGGTCGGCGCGCTTTCGTCCTTGCGGTTTTCCATGCCGATGAACCACTGCGTCGTGGCGCGGAAGATGATCGGCGTCTTGTGGCGCCAGCAGTGCGGATAGCTGTGCTGGATGCGTTCCTGCTTGAGCAGGCGACCCTTGGCCTCCAGCTCGGCGAGCACCAGCGGGTTGGCTTCCCACACCGTCTTGCCAGCCAGTTCGCCGACCGACAGGGCCGGCATGGTCGACACGAAGCGACCGTCGTTGGCCACCGGGTTGGTCACCGGCAGGCCATACTGCTTGCCGATGTTGTAGTCGTCGACACCGTGGGCCGGCGCGGTATGCACCAGGCCGGTACCGGCCTCGGTCGTCACGTGCCTGCCGCAGATGATGGCGACGTCGCGATTCTGGAACGGGTGCCTGAGCAGCATCTGGTCGAGCGCCTCGCCCTGGCAGGAGCCGACCACCGTGCCATCCAGGCCGTAGCGCTTGAGCGCCGCCTCGGCCAGTTCGCGAACCAGGATCAGCCCGCCCTTTTCCGTCTCGATCAGGTCGTAAGTCAGTTCCGGATGCACGCTGACCGCCTCGTTGGCCGGCAGCGTCCACGGCGTCGTCGTCCAGATCACGGCGAAGGCCGGACCGCGCAAGTGGGTCAGCCCAAAAGCGGCAGCCAGCTTGGCGGCGTGATTTTCATGGACCTCGAAGGCGACGTCGATGGCCGGGGAATTCTTGTCCTCGTACTCGACCTCGGCCTCGGCCAGCGCCGAACCGCAGTCCAGGCACCAGTTCACCGGCTTCAGGCCCTGGTACAGGTAGCCCTGCTCCATGATCTTGCCGAGGGCGCGGATTTCGTCGGCTTCCGCCTTGAAATTCATGGTCAGGTAGGGGTTGTCCCACTCGCCCAGCACGCCGAGGCGGATGAAGTCCTTCTTCTGGCGTTCGACCTGTTCGGCGGCATAGCTGCGGCACAGCTCGCGCACCTGGTCGGCCGGGATGTTCTTGCCGTGCAGCTTTTCGATCTGGTGTTCGATGGGCAGGCCATGGCAGTCCCAGCCCGGCACGTAGGGTGCATCGAAGCCGGAGAGCGTTTTCGAGCGGACGATGATGTCCTTGAGCACCTTGTTGACCGCGTGGCCGATGTGGATGTCACCGTTGGCATAGGGTGGGCCGTCGTGCAGCACGAAGCGCGGGCGGCCGGCGCAGATCTCGCGGATGCGCTGGTAGAGCTTTTTCTGCTGCCACTGGGCGACCCATTGCGGCTCGCGCTTGGGCAGGTCGCCGCGCATCGGAAACGGGGTATCGGGGAGATTCAGCGTGTCTTTGTAGTCAGCCATTGTGCGTGCTCACAGCTTGAAGAAGGCCCGCGCCGCCGCGGCGTCGGCCGCGATCTGCGCCTTGAGGGCGTCGAAATTGGGAAAACGTTGTTCATCGCGCAACTTATGCACGAAACGCACCGAGATGTGCGCGCCATAGATATCGCGGTCGAAATCGAACAGATGGACTTCCAGCAGCGGCCGGGTCGTGCCGCCGACGGTCGGGCGGACGCCGAGATTGGCGACGCCGGGCAGCGGCTGGTCGCCCAGGCCGCTGACCTCGACGGCAAACACGCCGGCCATCGGCAAGGGGTTGTGCTTGATGCGCAGGTTGGCCGTGGCGAAACCGAGCTGCCGGCCCAGCTTCTGGCCGTGCAATACCTGGCCATCCATGATGTAGGGACGCCCGAGCAGGCGGGCGGCGTGCTCCATGTTGCCAGCTGCCAGCGCGCGCCGCACGCCGGAACTGGACACCCGTTCGCCATCGAGCGTGACGCTGCCCATGGCTTCGACGCTAAAGCCGTAGCGGGCGCCGGCCTGCTGCAGGTAGGCATAGTCGCCGCTGCGGCCGCGACCGAAGCGGAAGTCGTCGCCGATGATCAGATGCCTGACCTGGCATCCCTGGACCAGCACCTGCGCGACGAATTCCTCGGCCGACAGCGCGGCGAAGCGGGCGTTGAACGGGCACACCATGGCCTGGCTGGCACCGCATTCAGCCAGCAACTCCAGCTTCTCGCGCAGCGTGCTCAAACGGGCCGGCGCCGAGCCCGGCGCGAAAAACTCCCGGGGGTGCGGCTCGAAGGTGAGCACCATCGGCACCAGCCGATGCTCGCGCGCATAGTCCGCCAGGCGGCCGACCAGGGCGCCGTGCCCCAGGTGGACGCCGTCGAAATTGCCGATGGCGAGCACAACGGGAGCAGGAACAGGGCGTGAATGGCCGCGAAAGACGCGCATGGATTACTTGGCAGGAAAAACGTTGAATTATAACGGTTTGCAGCCCCATCGGGGCACCCCGGACTGCGTCGCCCCGGACGCCGCCTGCGCAGCTCGCACAATCAACACGCAGCGTTTCGCTATAATTGGCAAATTGAACTATTCGGTTTTCCGACAGCCCGTCATGCTTGAATTGATCAGCCATGTCATCCAGATTTCGTCGCGCCGGGATCGCACGGAGATCAACTCGTCGATGGTGGACGCGCTCAGGGCCCTGTTCCGTCCGCAGCAGCTGACCATTTATCGCTGCTACCCCGGCACCCGCAAGCCCATGGTCTTTGCCTGCGCCAGCCACGGTCCGGACGGGAAACTGCTGCGCAACGCCTACGTGCCGGACAAGAAATTCTGCCAGCCGCTTGAGCGCGACCCCATCCTCGCCCGCTGCCGCAAGGAAAAATCGGCCGTGCTCGACTGCCTCGCCGACGGCTCCCATCGCGTCGTGTTCCCAATCATGGATCACAACGAGCCGATCTACCTCATCGACCTGATTCTCTCCGACAACTTCTCGGCCGACGAACGCGTGACGCTGATGGGGCTGGTCGAGTATTTCGGCAACCACATCGGCCTGCTCGATTACGGCGAAACCGACACGCTGACCGGGCTCGCCAATCGCAAGACCTTCGACAAACACCTCTTCGAGCTCCTCGGCAAGGCATCCGTCGATCCGCAAAACGGCTCCCAGGAAAGCCGTCGCCATGGCTCCGACAGCAACCCGCACTGGCTTGCGGTCTGCGACATCGACCATTTCAAGCACGTCAACGACACTTTCGGGCACCTGATCGGCGACGAGGTGCTGATCATGCTGGCGCAGGTCATGCGCCAGTCCTTCCGTTTCGACGACCAGCTCTTCCGCTTCGGCGGCGAGGAATTCGTCGCGCTGCTGCAGCCGATGACCGAGCAGGACGCGATGGCGACGCTGCAGCGCTTCCGGAGCAGCGTCGAAGGACAGTCGTTCAGCCGTGTCGGCAAGATCACGGTCAGCATCGGATTCAGCGCGCTGCAAGCGCACGACACGCCGACCGACGCCATCGACCGCGCCGACGAAGCCCTTTATTTCGCCAAGCGCAATGGCCGCAACCAGGTGGCCGGCTACGAACAGCTGGTTGCCAGCGGCGACCTTTCCGCCAAGGAAATCGCCAAGGGCGAGGTCGAGCTGTTCTAGGCCCGGGCGCCGGCCAGGCTACGCCAGCTTGGCTTTCGGTCCGGGCGGATGCTTGATGAAATACTGGCGAATGCCGCGCACGATAGCGCCCGCCAGCTTCTCCTGATAGGCATCGTCATTCAGACGCGACTCTTCCTCCGGGTTGGAGATGAAGGCCGTTTCGATCAGGGCCGACGGAATATCGGGCGCCTTGAGCACGGCAAACCCGGCCTGTTCGACATTGGCCTTGTGCAGGGTGTTGATCGAACCCAGCTCGCCCAGCAGGTACCTGCCCAACTTGAGACTGTCGTTGATGGTGGCCGTCTGCGACAGGTCGAGCAGCGTGCGCGCCAGGAAAAGATCCTTGTTGCCGAGATTGACGCCGCCGATCAGGTCGGCATCGTTTTCCTTTTGCGCCAGGAGACGGGCCTGCGTGCTCGAAGCCCCCTTCTCGGACAGCACGAAGACCGACGAACCGCGGGCGTCCGGCTTGATCCAGGCATCGGCATGGATCGACAGGAAGAGGTCGGCATGGACGCGGCGCGCCTTCTGGACGCGCATCTGCAAGGGCACGAAGAAGTCGGAATCGCGGGTCAGCACGGCGCGCATGTTCGGCTCGGCATCGATGCGCGCCTTCAGGCGACGGGCGACTTCGAGCGTCACATTCTTTTCATAGGTTCCCGCCCGGCCGATGGCGCCGGGGTCCTCGCCGCCATGCCCGGGGTCGAGCATGATGGTCACCAGGCGATCGACAATCGGCTTGCCGGACTTCTTGCCGGTCTGCACCTCGGGCGCCTCGACCGGGGGCTTGTCGGGCTTCCTGCCCGCCGCCTCGTCGGGCCGTGCCTCGGCGATCTGGAAATCCTGCCCGCCCTTGAGCGGCTCGACCGCTTCCTTGCGGCCTTCGAGCAGCGCCATCATCGGGTCCGGCGGATTGAGCGGATAGACGTCGAGCACCAGGCGATGGCCGTACTCGCCCACCGGCGCCAGCGTGAACACCTGCGGATTGACCTTGCCCTTCAACTCCATGACCAGGCGAACGACACCCGGCTTGAAACGGCCGGCACGCAACAGCTTGATGTTGGGATCGTCGGTCGCCACCTTGCGCGCCAGGCTATCCAGGACGCTGTTGAATTCGACGCCCTCGATATCGACCACCAGGCGATCCGGGTTCTCGACCGTGAAATGCGTGAACTTGAGCGGCGCGTCGTGTTCCAGCGTGACGCGGGTGTAGTCGGCGGCCGGCCAGATGCGCACGGCCAGCACCGACGGCAGCTTCGCTGCGGCGCCGGCCAGCGGCGTCACGGAGACGAGCAGCGAGGCGCCGGCATATTTCAGGAGCTGGCGGCGCCCATGGCTGGGATGAGCGCGTCTAGACATGCCTGCCCTTTCGGTGAATCCGCCACGGCTTCGAGGACACGCCCGACACCTGCATGATAAAGGCGCAACCGCAGGTCTGCCGGCGGAAGGCAGCCTTGAGCGCGCTCCGGCCATTCGACCAGGCACAGCGCAGTGTCATTAAAGTATTCATCAAAGCCCGCATCGAGAAACTCCTCGGGTGACTCGAAACGATAAAAATCAAAGTGATATAAGTATAAGCTCGAAATTACGTAAACTTCAACCAGGGAATAGGTCGGACTTTTGACCGGACCGGCATGGCCAAGGGCCCGAATCAGGGCCCGCGACAAGGTCGTCTTGCCGGCCCCCAGGTCGCCTTCGAGGAAAACCACCATGCCGGCTTGCAGCGCGGGAGCCAGTCTTTCGCCGACAGCCTGGGTGGCCGCCTCGTCGGGCAATTCGAAAACAGCGGTAACATCAGGACTATGCACGATCAGGACTCCACGGTGGATTACGCGGCGCTCAAGGAAAAAATCCGCGAGGCCGGACAACAACTGGGCTTTGCAGCCATCGGCGTGGCCAGGGCCGACCCCGGCGCCGCGGTGGCCGGGCTGCGCGCCTGGCTGGCCGAGGGCTGCCATGGCGAAATGGATTATATGGCCCGCCATGCCGAATTGCGCGCCCACCCCGACCTCCTGCAACCGGGAACCGTTACCGTCATCAGCACCGCGCTCGACTACCTGCCCCACACCGACATCGTCGACCGGCCGGAACAGGCGGCCATCTCCCGCTATGCGCAGGGCCGCGACTACCACAAGGTCATCCGCGGCCGCCTGCAGAAACTCGCCGACCAGGTCGGCGCCCTGGCCGGGCCGTTCGGCTATCGCGTCTTTTCCGACTCGGCCCCGGTCATGGAAGTCGAGTTCGCCCGCCAGGCAGGCCTCGGCTGGCGTGGCAAACACACGCTCCTGCTCTCCCAGCAAGGCTCCTGGCGCTTCCTCGGCGAAATCTACACGGACCTTCCCCTGCCGCCGGATGCGCCGGTCGAAGCCCACTGCGGAACATGCACCGCCTGCATCGATGCCTGCCCGACCGGTGCCATCGTCGCCCCCTACAAGGTGGATGCCCGCCGCTGCATCTCCTACCTGAGCATCGAGCTGGATGGCCCGATCCCGGAAGAACTCCGGCCGCTGATGGGCAACCGCATCTATGGCTGCGACGACTGCCAGCTGTGCTGCCCCTGGAACCGCTTCGCGCAGATCGGCGACCGCGAGTTTACCCCCCGTCACGGGCTGGATTCGGCCAGCCTGATCCAGCTGTCGCGATGGACGGAGCAACAGTTCAACGACCGCCTGGCCGGCAACCCCATACGGCGCATCGGGCACCTGCGCTGGCTGCGCAATATCGCCGTCGCGCTGGGCAACGGACCGGCAACGGCCGACGCCATCGACGCGCTGCGCGCTTTGCGCGATCACGCATCGCCCCTCGTCCGGGAGCATGTCGCCTGGGCGCTCCGACGACTCGGCGCCTGACAAAATCACGCATCATACGATTTTATCACTTTGGTGATATTTACAGTTTCAAGGAAGCAGTGAATCATCCGGTCAACCGGATACGACTTTCATGCTTTCCTTCCATCATCGCCATACCCTGATCGCCACGATGGGCCTCTGGCTCGGGGTCGTCGCCTTTGCCGCCCATCTCCTGCTTGCCGCCGAAATCGGGCGGCGCGAACGGGATTTCGACATCCAGGCGCAGCACCTGGCCGGCGAGGTCAGGAACAAGCTGGATATGAACGAAGCCGTGCTCGCCGGCTTCGCCGCATTTCTCCAGGCGGTGGAACGCAACGATATTGCATCGGCGACACGCTATGCCGCGTCGGTCACCGCGGCCTATCCGCATATCTACATGCTTGAAGTGGCGCGCCAGGTTCCGCTTTCGGAACAGGCCGAACTGCAGGCCACCCTGCGCCGGGAATGGCTGCCGGGCTTCACGATCAAGGATTTTCCCTGGCTCACCCAGCGCACGCTGGCCGGCCCGAGCACGCAGAAATACACCTGGCCCGTTCTCTTCATGTACCCGGCCCTGCCGGAAGCCGAGAGCATCTACGGCGTGCGTCTCGAAACCGTGGACTACCTGGCGCATTCGCTGGCCCTCGCGCAAAAGAGCACCCGCCCCGTGGCTTCCCCGCTATTCCAGATGTACGAGGGCGGCAAGGCCTACATCCTGCTCCGCGAAGTCGATCGCAGCGAACGGCACGACACCGGGCGCGGACTGAACATCTTCGGCAACACCATGACCGCCTTGCTGCTGATCAAGGCGGAGTCGCTGCTCCCGGGCAGCCCGCCAAGCACCGGACAGCCTGCCATCGACTACTCGGCCTCGCTGCTTTCCGCCAACCACGCGCCCAGCATCTTGTTCGCCCTGCCCGCCGAAGCATCGGAATGGCCGGACCGCATGTTTCTCCCCCGTCTCAGCCGGCAGCTGAACATCGACAACGCATCGCAGCCGACGCTCATGCGCTTCGAGCAACAGCTGCGCTGGCGCGAACTGCTGAGCGGCGAAACGATCATCATCTTCGCGCTGCTCGCCTGCGCGCTGGTCACCGTTCCGGCGCTGATCCTGCGTCATCTCAAGACGCTGGAACGCGGCGAACGCGAACACGAGCGCTCGGCCTACCTGGCAACGCACGACCTGCTGACCGGCCTGCCCAACCGTTTTCTGTTCAGCGACCGCTTCGAACAGGCCGTGCAGCAACACATCCGGAATGGCAACGCCTTCGCCCTGCTCCTGATCGACCTCGATCATTTCAAGGAAATCAACGACCTGCACGGTCACGAGGTGGGCGACGAAGTCCTGATCGAAGCGGCGCGGCGCATGACCCACGAAATTCGTGCCTGCGACACCGTCGCCCGCCATGGTGGCGACGAATTCGTCGTCCTGCTCGCCAACACGCTGAACATCGAGGATGCCCTGGCCGTCGGCCAAAAGCTGAGGCACGCGGTTTCGGCGCCGGCCAGCACCAGCGCCGGGCAACTGAGCCTGACCTGCAGCATCGGCGTAGCCCTCTACCCGGCGCAGGGCCAAACGCTCGACGCCATGCGCAAGGCGGCCGATCAGGCCATGTACCGGGCCAAGGCCAGCGGACGCAACGCCGTCGCGGTTGTCGGCGACTGAACGAGGCGGGGTGAGAGGCTGCAGGTCATGCCGCCGTGCAGGTCTGGCCACCCGGGAAGCTGCCGCCCTCGACGTAGATAACGCGCGGGAAGCTCGGTCCGGCTCAGCGGGCGACCGGCCGCCCCGGGTCGGCGCACCACTCGCTCCACGACCCTGCATAGAGTCGCGAACCGGGCAAACCGGCAATTTCCATGGCCACGATGTTGAGACAGGCGGACACGCCCGAACCGCATTGGTGGATGACCTGGTCGGGCGGCGATCCGGCGAGGAGCGCCAGCCACTCCGCACGCAGTTGCGCCGCCGGCTTGAAACGGCCGTCGGCCTGCAGGTTGTCCTTGAAGAAATGGTTCACGGCGCCGGGAATGTGGCCGCCAACCGGGTCGATGGTCTCGTTCTCGCCGCGGAAGCGATCCGGCCCGCGCGCATCGACCAGCAGCATGCGCGGCGTCTCAATACGTTCCTGCACGTAACCGGCATCCACCTTCAGATCCCGGGGGCTGGCCGCGAAAGCGCACGGCAGGGGTGTCGGTTGCAGCTCGGTCAACGCGCCGCCCGCCGCCTGCCAGGCCTGCAATCCGCCGTCGAGCAGGGCGACCGCGTCGTGCCCCAGCCAGCGCAGCAGCCACCACAGGCGGCCGGCAATCATGCCCTGGGCGTCGTCGTAGACCACGACCTGTGTTGCGCTGCCGACGCCGACAGCGGCGAGCCGCTGCGCCAGCCTTTGCCCATCGGGCAGGGGATGGCGGCCGTTGCAACCGGTCATCGGCCCCGACAGGTCGCGGTCACAATGCAGGAAGACGGCGCCGGGAATGTGGGCTTGGGCATAGGCTCGCTCGCCGTAAGCCGTATCGGACAACTGGTGGCGAACGTCGATCACCAGCCAGTTCGGGTCGTCGAGGTGCGCCTGCAGGGTCGCGACATCGACCAGCGTCGTATAGCTCACCGGCTTACTGCTCCAGCCAGCCCTTCGCCTCGTCGGCATTGTCGAAGACCTCGACATCGGCATTGACGAAGGTCTGCGAAATCCAGGCGCTCCAGGTCACCCACTGGCTGTCGGTGACGACGGCGACACGCTTGAAGTCGTTGGCGTGGGCCCGCGAGAACTTGACCTCTTCCCAGGCCACGTCGAGGGTCAGACCAGCCATCTGGGTCAGGTCGAAATACAGGTCGACCGGCCCCTCGAACTTGACCTTGAAATTGACGACCTCCTCGAACTCCTTGTAATCGGCCAGTGTGAACTCGCCGAAGACGGAGACATTGACACGGTTGGCCTGGTGGTCGATGACGATCATTTTTATGCTCCTCGCTGTCTTTGTGATTCCAGTTTAACCCGGAATGCCCCGCCTTGCGGTCCTTTCCGGAAAATCCGGCGGCATTGGCGATGCGCCGATTCTTCGCCCCACCCTGAACGACGATCCCGTTTTTCCGAAACCTTTCATGGCCCGGAAGTCCACAATGAAAAAAAGGTCGCCGCGCGGCAATGGCTGCATCGGGGGCGACGGACAAAAGGAGTCTGGTGATGGAATCGATCGGTACCTGGTGGATGTGGGCGGGATTTTTCGCCATCGTCCTCGTCATGCTCGCCATCGACCTGTTCGTCGTCGGCGGCGGCAAGCGGCACCGCGTCAGCGTGCGCGAAGCCGCCGTCTGGTCGCTGGTCTGGGTCAGCGTCTCCATGCTTTTCGCCGGCGCCTTGTGGCTCTACCTGGACGGCACGGCGGGCCGCGAACTGGCCAACCAGAAAGCGCTCGAGTACGTCACCGGCTACCTGATCGAAAAATCGCTGGCCGTGGACAACGTCTTCGTCTGGCTGATGCTGTTCAGCTTTTTCGCGATTCCGCCGGAACTGCAGAAACGCGTGCTGGTCTTCGGCGTTCTCGGCGCCATCGTCCTGCGCACGCTGATGATCCTCGCCGGCGTCTGGCTGATCGCCCATTTCCACTGGCTGCTCTACGTCTTCGGCGCCTTCCTGCTGATCACCGGGATCAAGATGTGGTGGTTCGCCGACGAGAAGCCCGACCTGGCGAACAATCCGCTGATCGGCTGGATACGCCGCCACGTCAAGGTCAGCGAGCAGCTGCACGGCGAAAGCTTCTTCATCCGGCGGCACGAAGGCGGCGCCCTGGTCCGCTACGCCACGCCGCTCTTCCTGGTGCTGGTGCTGGTCGAGTTTTCCGATGTGATCTTCGCCGTCGACTCGATCCCGGCCATTTTCGCCATCACCACCGACCCGTTCATCGTCCTCACCTCCAACATCTTCGCCATCCTCGGCCTGCGCGCCATGTACTTCCTGCTCGCCGACATGGCCGACCGTTTCTCGCTGCTCAAGTACGGCCTGGCCATCGTGCTGATGTTCATCGGCACCAAGATGCTGATCATGGACTTCGTCAAGATCCCGGTGCTGCTGTCGCTGGGCGTCGTCGCCGGCATCATCGCCGCCTCGGTCGCCCTGTCGCTGCGCCGCGGCAACGCCCCCGTTTCCGGCCCCGAGCCGGAGAAGGAGATGTCATGATTCCGCTGACCTACCCGTCCAACCTGCTGTCGGCTCACGCCCAGCGCCCTGGAAGCCTGCTGCGCGAAGTCGCCGCCCGGCAGGATCGCGTACCGCAGGATCAGCGCGTCGACCTGCCGGAAATCCAGGAATCCTTCCGCGTCAGCTTCAGTGACGAAGCGCGCGCCTACGAGTCGAGCGGCCTGGGCAACGAGCAATACCGGCAGGCGCCGGCCGGCACGCCTCCGGAAAACGCGCGGAAACTGCGCGCCTACGACACGATCGCCGGCCTGTAACCGGCCGCCCCGGCGACCTCAGTCGCCTTCCGCCGGATTCGCCCGCGAAAAATGCGTCGCCGCGACGCCGGAAGCAACGATCAACGCAATCGCCAGCCATGACGAGGCCGCCATGACCTCGCCCCAGAACAGCATGCCGAACAGGCTGGAGAAGATCACCGTGCTATAGGCCAGGGTTGCCGACATCAGCGTCTTGCCGCGCGAATAGGCGCGCGTCATGGCCAGCTGGGCAACGGTCGCGAAGCAGCCCACCCCGAGCAGGAGCAGGCCGCTGCGCAGGTCCACGGCATGGATGTCGCTGAACAGCAGCCACAGTCCGGCGCCGACCGAGGAGACCAGGGAGAAATAGAACACCGTCCGCGTTTCCGGTTCGCCGCGCGCCCCGAGTTCACGCACGCTGAAGTAGGCCATGCCGGCCAGCACGCCGGAACCGAGGCCGATCAGGCCGCCCGTCAGCTGATCGGCATGGAAGGTCGGTTTGAGCAGGACCACCACGCCGACCAGTCCGAGCGCCAGGGCCCCGAGCATGCCCTTGCGCATCCGCATGCCGGCAAAGCCGAGATAGAGCGCCAGGAAGATGGCCGAGGTGTAGTTCAGTGTCACCGCCGTCGCCAGCGGCAGCAGGGTGATGGCGTAGAAATAGGCAAACAGCGCCGCGAAGCCGACCGCGCCGCGCGTCACCTGCCAGCGCCAGTGCTCCGTCTTCAGCGATACGCCGCGCAGGCGAACCAGGCCGAACATCAGGATCAGCGAGATGAAGCTGCGGTAGAAGGTGATCTCGACCGCCGAATGCGTCGCCGCCGCGAACTTGACGCAGACGCCCATGCAGGCGAACAGGAAGCTGGCGGCGATCATCCACAAGGACTGCATAGTTACTAGTCGCTAGTCGGTAGTTGCTAGCTGCTAACGACTAGCAACTAACGACCAATGACTCAACGCGCTTCGATGCCCTTCTGCATGATCCGCCGATAGAACTCGTGGAAGTGCTGCATGCCGTCCTCCATCGGGCTCTGGTACGGACCGACCTCGTTGCGCCCTTCGGCCAGCAGCGCCTTGCGGCCGCGGTCCATGCGCTCGCCGATGTCGTCGTCCTCGATCGCCGTTTCCATGTAGGCGGCGCGCTCGGCCTCGATGAACTCGCGTTCGAAATCGACGATTTCCTCGGGGTAGTAGAACTCGACGACATTCATCGTCTTTTCCGGCCCCATCGGCAGCAACGTCGACACAACCAGCACGTGCGGATACCACTCGACCATGATGTTCGGGTAGTAGGTCAGCCAGATGGCGCCCTGCGGCGGCGTCTCGCCGCGGTCGCCGTAATACTCGCGGACGACCTTCTGCCAGCGGTTGTAGGCGGCCGAGGAAGAATCCTTCATCAGCGAGGTGATGCCGACCTTCTGCACCGAGTACCAGTCGCCGAACTGCCAGCTCAGGTCGTCGCAGGTGACGAAATTGCCCAGGCCCGGGTGATAGGGCACGACGTGGTAGTCCTCGAGATAGACCTCGATGAAGGTCTTCCAGTTGTAGTTGCACTCGTGCATCTCGACATGGTCGATCTTGTAGCCGGTGAAATCGAGGTCGCGCGCCACCTTCATGCCGGCCAGGTCGGCATTGGCCGAACGCGGGCCCTTGAAGAGCAGTCCGTTCCAGTTCTCCAGCTTCGCCTTGTTCAGGTTCAGGCACGGGTTCTGCGGGAAGTGCGGGGCGCCGATCAGCTCGCCGCCCTGGTCGTAGGCCCAGCGGTGGATCGGGCAGACGATCGGCCCGTTCAGTTTGCCGGTGCCCTGCAGCATGATCGCCTGGCGATGGCGGCAGACGTTGGACATCTGCCAGATGCCGGCATTCTTGCCTTCGCTGCCGCCGTTGAGCAGCATCTGGCCGTGGCCCTTCCATTCCAGCGAACGGTAATCACCCGCTTCCGGCACCATCAACTGGTGACCAACATAACCGGGACCGGCATCGAAGATGAGCTTTTTCTCCAGCTCATGAATCGATTGATCGAAGTACCAGTCCACCGGCAGTTGGGAAACTGCTGGGGCCAAACGGGACAGATTCGCCACGTCGGACATTCCACGCTCCAGCGGGTTGAAAAAACAGGATTTTACCCCGCCCCGCATTTGACCTGAAGCCCCCGGATAGAGTATTTTCGCGTGTTTCCCCGAACGCCTCTGACATGGATCAAACACCCATCGCCGACATGAAATTCGAGACGGCCCTTGCCGAACTCGAAGACATCGTCTCCAGCATGGAAGGCGGCAAGCTCGAACTCGAAGCCTCCATCGCCGCCTACAAACGCGGCATGGAACTGATGAAGCACTGCCAGGCCCAGCTCGCCGACGCCGAGGAGCAGGTCCGCGTGCTCGAAAACGGGGAATTCAAGGCGGTGGACCGTCATACGCTGGAGGCCCAGTGAGCGCCCTGCCCTTCGCCGAATGGATGGCCGTCACCCAGGACCGCGCCGAAACCGCGCTCGGCCGCTTCCTGCCCGCCTGCGACAGCATCCCGGCCCGCCTGCATGAGGCCATGCGCTACGCCACCCTCGGCGGCGGCAAGCGCGTCCGTCCGCTGCTCGCCCACGCCGCTGGCGAACTGACCGGCGCCACGCCGGAAGCCCTCGACGTGGTCGGCTGCGCCGTCGAGATGATCCACGCCTATTCGCTGGTCCATGACGACCTGCCGTGCATGGACGACGACGTGCTGCGCCGCGGCCGCCCGACCTGCCACGTCGAATTCGACGAGCCGACCGCCCTGCTCGTCGGCGACAGCCTGCAGACCATGGCCTTCGAACTGCTCGCCAGCCAGCCCCTCGGCGAACCGAAGCAGCAACTCGAAATGATCGCCCTGCTCGCCCACGCCAGCGGTTCGCGCGGCATGGCCGGCGGCCAGGCCATCGACCTCGCTTCGGTCGGCAAGCCGCTGACCCAGCCCGAGCTGGAACTGATGCACGCGCTGAAGACCGGCGCCCTGATCCGTGCCGCCGTGCTCCTCGGCGCCCTCGCCGGCCAGCCGCTGTCGGCCGACGAACGCGGCAACCTCGACCGCTTCGCCAAGCGCGCCGGCCTGCTCTTCCAGGTCGTCGACGACATCCTCGACTGCACGGCGAGCACCGCCACGCTGGGCAAGACCGCCGGCAAGGACGAGGCCGCCGACAAGCCGACCTACGTCGCACTGCTCGGCCTCGAGGCCGCCCGCGCCTATGCCGACGAACTGCGCGCCGACGCCCGCGACGCCCTCGCCATCTTCGGTGACCGCGCCAGCCGCCTGAACCAACTGGCCGACTTCATCTGCCACCGGCAATTCTGAGATGCCCTACAGCCTGCTCGACACCATCCACAGCCCGGCCGACCTGCGTCGCCTGGAGCGCAAGCAACTGCCGCAACTCGCCAGCGAATTGCGCGCCTTCCTGATCGAATCGGTCTCCCAGACCGGCGGCCACCTGTCGTCCAATCTCGGCACCGTCGAGCTGACCATCGCCCTGCACGCCGTCTTCAACACCCCGGACGACCGCCTGGTGTGGGACGTCGGCCACCAGTGCTATCCGCACAAGGTGCTCACCGGGCGCCGCGAAGGCATGGGCAAGCTGCGCATGCGCGGCGGCGTCGCCGGCTTTCCGAAGCGTTGCGAAAGCCCGTACGACACCTTCGGCGTCGGTCACTCGTCGACCTCGATCTCGGCGGCGCTGGGCATGGCCCTGGCCGCCAAGCACAAGGGCGAGGACCGCAAGGCCGTCGCCATCATCGGCGACGGCGCGATGTCGGCCGGCATGGCCTTCGAGGCGCTGAACAACGCCGGCGTCGCCGATGCCGACATGCTGGTCATCCTCAACGACAACGAGATGTCGATCTCGCCGCCGGTCGGCGCGCTGAACAACATCCTGACCCGCCTGGCTTCGAGCAAGACCTTCAACGCCGCTCGCGAAGCCGGCCGCCACATGCTCGGCTTCGCCCCGCCGCTACTCCAACTGGCCCGCCGCGCCGAGGAACACGTCAAGGGCATGATCGCCCCGGGCACGCTGTTCGAGGAATTCGGCTTCCATTACTACGGCCCGATCGACGGCCACGACCTCGACGCCCTGATCCCGACGCTGGAAAACCTGAAGAAACTGAAGGGCCCGAAGTTCCTGCACGTCATCACCAAGAAGGGCCAGGGCTACAAGCTGGCCGAAGCCGACCCCATTCTCTACCACGGCGTCGGCAAGTTCGCCGCCGGCGAAGGCATCCAGTCGGCCAAGAGCCCCGGCAAGCTGACCTATACCCAGGTTTTCGGCGACTGGCTGTGCGACATGGCCAAGGCCGATTCCCGCCTGGTCGGCATCACCCCGGCCATGCGCGAAGGCTCCGGCATGGTCCGCTTCGCCTGCGAACACGCCGACCGCTACTACGATGTCGGCATCGCCGAGCAGCACGCCGTGACCTTCGCCGCCGGCCTCGCCTGCGAAGGCCTGAAGCCGGTCGTCGCCATCTACTCGACCTTCCTGCAGCGCGCCTACGACCAGCTGATCCACGACGTCGCCCTGCAGAACCTGCCGGTCGTCTTCGCCGTCGACCGCGGCGGCCTGGTCGGCGCCGACGGCCCGACCCACCACGGCACCTTCGACCTGTCCTACGTCGCCTGCATCCCGAATATGGTGGTCATGACGCCGTCCGACGAGGCCGAATGCCGGCGCATGCTGTCGACGGCCTACACCCTCGACTGCCCGTCGATGGTGCGCTATCCGCGCGGCAGCGGCACCGGCGCCGTCCCCTCGCCCGAACTCGACACACTGCCGGTTGGCAAGGGCGAAATTCGCCGCCACGGCCAGGGCATCGCCCTGCTCGCCTTCGGACCGCTGCTCGGCGCCGCCCTGGCCGCCGGCGACACATTGGACGCCACCGTGGCCAACATGCGCTTCGTCAAACCCATCGACGAAGCACTGATTATCGAACTGGCCGGGAACCATTCCCTGCTTGTGACCATCGAAGAGAACGCCGTGATTGGCGGCGCCGGTTCGGAAGTCGAACGGGTGCTGGCGGAACGCGGGCTGACAGTGCCGGTACTACGCCTCGGCCTGCCCGACCGTTTCGTCGACCATGGCGAACAAGGCCAACTCCTGTCCGAGTTGGGCCTCGACAAGGAAGGCATCGTGCGCGCGATCCGCGAAAGATCCGGCGCCCGTACCGACCCACAATAAATTACCGAGAGAACAGCGAATGAGCGCCCCCACCTCCAACATCCCCGACGTCCAGAACTCCGCCGATACGCGCCACATCGCGATCAACAAGGTCGGCATCAAGTCCATCCGCCACCCGGTCAAGGTGCAGGACAAATCGACCGGCGTGCAGCACACCATCGCCATGTTCAACATGTACGTCAGCCTGCCGCACAACTTCAAGGGCACCCACATGTCCCGTTTCGTGGAGATCCTGAACAGCCACGAGCGCGAAATCTCGGTCGAGAACTTCCCGACCATGCTGCGCGACATGGTGGTCAAGCTCGAAGCCGAAACCGGCCACATCGAAATGAACTTCCCGTACTTCATCAACAAGACGGCCCCGGTTTCCGGCGTGCAGAGCCTGATGGACTACGACGTCACCTTCATCGGCGACATCAGCCACGGCGAGATCGCCACCTCGGTCAAGGTCGTCGTCCCGGTGACCAGCCTGTGCCCCTGCTCGAAGAAGATTTCCGAACGCGGCGCCCACAACCAGCGCTCGCACGTCACCGTCACCGCCCGCACCAACGACTTCGTGTGGATCGAGGAAATCGTCCAGCTGGTCGAACAGGAAGCCTCCTGCGAGTTGTTCGGCCTGCTCAAGCGCCCGGACGAGAAGTACGTCACCGAGCGCGCCTACGACAACCCCAAGTTCGTCGAGGACATGGTGCGCGACGTCGCCGCCCGCCTCAATGCCGAGGGGCGCATTGACGCCTACGTGGTCGAATCGGAAAACTTCGAGTCCATCCACAACCATTCGGCCTACGCGCTGATCGAGAACGACAAGCGCAACCCCGGCAAGCAGCCGTAATTCGGCCGGACGGCAAAAACAAAACGGGGCGCCGCAGCGCCCCGTTTCTTTTTGAACCTTCAGGAAGCCGATCAGGCCTTCTTGAAATCCAGCTTTTCCTTGATGCGAGCGGACTTGCCGGAACGCTCGCGCAGGTAGTACAGCTTGGCACGACGAACGTCGCCGCGGCGCTTCAGCTCGATCGAAGCAACCAGCGGGGAGTAGGTCTGGAACGTACGCTCAACGCCTTCGCCGGAAGAGATCTTGCGGACGATGAAGTTGGAGTTCAGGCCACGGTTACGCTTGGCGATAACCACGCCTTCGTAAGCCTGCAGACGCTCGCGGGTACCTTCCTTGACCTTCACCTGGACGACGACGGTGTCGCCCGGAGCGAATTCGGGAATGGTCTTGCCGGCGCTGACGCGGGCAATTTCTTCTTGCTCGAGTTGTTGAATCAGGTTCATGTGAGATCCTTAAATTTTATAAACACTTACTCACCGCATTGCTCCTCTCCGGAAATTTCCGTGAGGAGTTGCGTTTCTTCCGCGCTCAACACGCGGTGCACCAGCAAATCCGGCCGGCGCTTCCGGGTTCGCGCCAGCGACTGCTTGAGCCGCCAGCGACGAATTCTTTTGTGGTCGCCGGACATCAACACCTCCGGCACCGCCTCGCCCTCGTAGATTTCCGGGCGGGTGTAGTGCGGACAATCCAGCAAACCACCGACAAACGAATCTTCCACCGCCGAAGCGGCATCTCCGAGTACCCCCGGCAACTGGCGGACGACGGCATCGATCAACGCCATCGCCGGCAACTCGCCGCCAGAGAGCACAAAATCCCCGATCGAAATTTCCTCATCGACGCAGCGCTCGATCAGACGCTCGTCAATTCCTTCATAGCGACCGCAAAGAAGGATCAGTCCTTCGTCGCCCGTCGCCAGCTGCATGACCCGCTCGTGGGTCAGCGGCGCGCCTTGCGGCGAGAGGTAGATGACCCGGCTTTTGGCCAGGCCCGCCTCGCGCTGCTGCAGCTTCGCGGCATTGATCGCCTTCTCCAGCGGCCCCGGCTGCATCAGCATGCCCGGCCCGCCGCCGAAGGGACGATCATCGACCCGTCGCCAGGCATTCTCGGCGAAATCGCGCGGATTCCAGCCCTGCCAGACCCAGCGCCGCTCTTCCAGCGCCCGACGGGTGATGCCACTCTGCGTCACGGCCGCGAACATCTCCGGGAAGATGGTCACGCAGTCGAACCGGATCACCAGTCGCTGCCCCACTCCACGCGGATCAGTCCCGCTTCCTTCTCCACCGCCAGCACCACTGCCGAAACAAACGGCAGCAGGCGCTCGGTGCCATCCTTGCCGACGACGCGCAACACGTCGTTGGCCCCCGTTTCGATCAGCCCTGCAACGTTGCCGAGCTTCTCGTCTGCGGAATTGACGACTTCCAGGCCGATCAGATCGCCCCAATAGAACTCGTCTTCATCGGTCGCCGGCAACGCATCGCGCGGCGCCCCGACCAACACGCCCTTCATGGCCTCGGCGGCCGTGCGGTCGGCAATGCCATCGAGCAGCACCACCACCCCATCACCGTGAATCTTCAAGCCTTTCAGCCCGACTTCACGCCACGGCTCGCCTTCCCTGGCGATCCACCAGACCGGCATCTCTGCCCAATCGAGCGGATCGTCCCCGAAGGGGTACAACCTGAGCCAGCCCCGAATCCCATAAGGGTCGGCCAGGCGACCCAGAACGACGATTTCGTTGCTGCTCAAAGCCAAAACAGCTTAGGCGGCCTTGGCGGCGTTCTGCTTGACCAGGCGAGCAACGGTCGGCGACAGCTGGGCGCCGTTCTTCAGCCAGTGTTCCAGGCGATCGGTAGCGACGCGCAGACCTTCGGCATTGCCGGAAGCAACCGGGTTGTAGAAGCCGATACGTTCGACGAAACGGCCGTCACGACGATTACGGGAATCGGTCACAACCATGTTGTAGAACGGACGCTTCTTGGCGCCACCACGGGCAAGACGGATAACAACCATGAGAATACTTTCGTTAGCTGGAAAAAAGACCGGAGATTATATCGCTTTATCAAGGAAAAACAAGCCACTTAGCCAGGCACGGAGAGAGAGAACCGCGGCAGACCGCTCGTAGCCGACGGACGGCCGTGGTGGAGAAGTAAATATTTGTTATTCTCCGGTGCGATGAACCGAGTAAAGGACAATCCTTCGAGCAGCACGCCGGAAGCCAACATCAAGAGCATTCTTGAATGGCTCGCCCTGGCGCACGGCCGCTCCGGAGCGGAAGACGGCGAGCAGCTGCATCGCCAGCTCATCTGCCTGCGCGACACGCCGATACCCGGCGCACAGCGCCTCAAGTTGCTCGACCTGCTCTTTGGCCAGGCCGAGCGCATCACCAAGGCCGAGCTGCCGCGGCTGAACGAGGTCAGCCTGCCGATCTCTCGCAAGCTTCGGCAAAGGGTGCGCACGCTGCTCGATATTCTCGAGACGCTGACCCAAGATTATTTCAACACCCTGGCCGATCTGTTCGACCCCCAGGGCGACAACGCCCCCCGCATGCCGCACATGTCGCTGCGCCGCGCCATGAACGCCATTTCCTGGCAGGTTCGCATTGCCCACATGATCGCCTCGCCGATGCCGCTCGGCCTGTGGCAGCAATTGCATGCCGCCTTCCGCACGGCCCGCCGCCTCGGCCTGGACGAGTTTCCCGGCCCCCATTGCGGACCGAGCATACGGCGCATCTACACCTCCATCCTGCTGTCGGCCATTGCCCAGCCGGTTTCCTTTTCCGCCGACGAGCTCGAGTTCATCAGCGAATATGTCGACAAGTGCACGCCCGATGTCGCGCTGCTTGACACCCCCCCCCTCGATGCCCGGGGAATCTTCTGGATCGACCCGGACAAGGATTTCCCGGCCCATGCGCTGATCCGCCGCATTCCTAGCCCGGAATCCGAGGTGCTGTATTTCTCCTGCGACGCACTGGCCGAACAGGCCCTCAAGCACCGGGCCGAACTCCTCAAGGAGGTGGCCGCCCAGGACATCGGTTTGCCGCGCTTTGCCGACACCCACGCCGGACCGGGCGTCCTGCTTCGCCTGCACCAGCTCTGGGGCCACCCAGCCAAGCGCCGCTTCCCGCGGCGGCGGCAGTCGTATCGCGCCCACCTGAGCTCCGGCCTGGGCAACCTGTGGCATTTGATGAAAGCCCCGGAAACGCGGGTCGAACAAAGCGAGTGGATGGTCACCAACGAAAGTCCGGAGGGTTATGCGCTGATGCACATGTCCGGACAGACGCACGACGTCCGGGTCGGCGACATCGTCGCCCTGCAGGCATGCGACGAGCAGGCCGACAGCGCCCAGGTCTGGCACATCTGCATCATCCGCTGGGCCATTTCCGAAAACCCCGAGCACATCGAACTCGGCCTGCAGCTACTCGCGCCCAGGGCGATTTCGGTGGAACTCGCGCATCCGTTCGAACTCGACGCCAGCAAGGTGCCGGCGCTGATCCTGCCCGCCACTCCGCCGCTGCATCCGAAACAATCGCTGATCGTCCCCCCGGGGCTGATCCGGGAAAACGCACGGCACATCATCGTGCTGCAGGAAGACGAAAACCTGAGCATTCGCGAACTGCAGGCCGACGAACTGCGCGAGCAGACCAGCTCGGTGGAAATCTTCAGCGTTTCGCCGGACGGCTCAACGTAGCGACGATCAGCCCACCGAAGAGCACCACCGCCCAGGACAGGTGGAGCCAAACGAGAAACACCGGAAACACGGCAAAGGCCCCATAGATGCTTTTCAGGGTCGCCGAACCGACCAGGAACATCTCGAAGCCCTTTTGCATCACCGAGAAAGCCAGCGCCGCGAATACCCCGCCGATCACGGCCGCGCGCCGGGTAACTTGGGCATTGGGAACGGCGTAATAGAGAAACGAGAAGAACAGCCCGAGCAGCAGCATGGCCACCCCCTTCAGCGCCATGCGACGAACCCAGAGCGCCTCGTCGAACAGCCCTAGGGAGGTCGTGACGGCAAACGACATGACACCGGCAACGGCGCCGAGCACGAAGGGCCAGACCATCATCACGAAGGCATAGAGGCGAATGCGCGCCAGGAACGGCCGCGGCCTGACCTGCCACAGATGATTGAACGCCCGCTCGATGGTGTTCATCAGCATGAAGGCCGTCACCCCGAGGAGGCCGATGCCGGCCAGGGTGAGCTGCTGCGCCTTGTGGGAAAACTTTCCGATATTGCCGGCAATCGCTCCCGCCGCACCACTGGGCAACAAGGCTTCGCGAACCAGCAGGTCGAGCCGGCCGACCAGCACGTCGAAAAAGGGGATCGCCCCGGCAACGGCCAGCACCACGGCAACCAGAGGCACCAGTGCCATCAGTGTCGTGAACGCGAGGGCCGAACTGGTCTGCATCATGTTTTCGCTGAGGAAGCGACGAAAGATGCCGACCGGACCGGCAGGACTGGAGTGGGCCGATCGGGATCGGAGGCGCTTCTGCATGGGGCCGTATAATAGCCGACCATGCAAGACATTCTCATCCTCTATTACAGCCATCGCGGCTCGGTTCGCGCCCTGGCCGAACGCATTGCCAATGGCATCGAGGCCGTTCCGGGCATGCAGGCCCGCTTGCGCACCGTTCCCCGGATATCCGCGGTGTGCGAGGCGGTAGAGCCGGCGGTCCCGGACTCCGGCGCCCCCTACGTCGAGCTTTCCGACCTGCAGGAATGCGCGGCGCTCGCCCTGGGCAGCCCGGTTCGCTTCGGCAACATGGCCGCCCCGATGAAATATTTCTGGGACAGCACCGTCGCCGCCTGGCAGAACGGCACGCTGGCCGGCAAACCGGCCTGCGTTTTCACGTCGAGCGGCAGCCAGCATGGCGGCAACGAGGCAACCCTGCTCTCCATGACACTTCCCCTGCTGCATCACGGCATGCTGGTCATGGGCCTGCCCTTTACCGAACCCGAACTGGCATCGACCACCAGCGGCGGCACGCCCTACGGCGCCAGCCACGTTGCCGGACACGCCGGCAGCCCGCAACTGTCCAACGAAGAAAGCCGCCTCGCCTTTGCCCTGGGCAAACGCCTGGCCCTCCTGACCGAGAAACTGAATCGCCCGTGAACGCCCAACGCTATCAAACCGTCGCCAGCACCAGCCTGATCCTGCTCATCGCCCTCTGCCTCGCCTGGGAAGGCTGGCTCGCCCCGCTCAAGCCGGGCGGCTCGTGGATGATCCTCAAGGGCGCCTTCCTGCTCTTCCCACTGTTCGGCATCCTGCGCGGCAAGCGCTACACCTACAAATGGCTGTCGCTGTTCATCCAGTTCTACCTGATGGAAGGCGCCATGCGCGCCACCAGCGACAGCGGCCTGTCGCAATGGCTGGCCGCCGGAGAAACGCTGCTGTCGGTCGTGCTGTTTGCGGCACTCGTCCTCTACATTCGGGCCACGCGCATCGCGCCCGACAAAGAAAAAGCCGCCCAGGCGAACTGAGGCGGCTTTTGTTCGGGGCCGACCGGAATCAGACGTCGCCCTGGGCCTTGACCTTGTCCAGGCTGGAATGCAGCTTGTTCAGCGCATTCAGGTAGGAACGGGCCGACGCGATCACGATGTCGGTATCCGCACCGTTGCCATTGACGATGCGGTCGTCCATGGACAAACGCGTCGTCACCTCGCCTTGGGCATCCGTGCCGGTGGTGATGGCATTGACCGAGTAGAGCAGCAACTCGGCACCGCTGCCGACGATGCTCTCGATCGCCTTGAAGGTCGCATCGACCGGGCCGCCGCCGCTGGCTTCGCCCTTCTTCTCGACACCGCCGACATTGAGGATGACCTTGGCGAAGGGCATCTCGCCGGTCTCCGAACAGACGTGCGAATAGACCAGCTTGTAATGCTCCTGGTCCGGCGTCACGACCTCCTCGGAAACCAGGGCGTGCAGGTCTTCGTCGAAAATCTCGTGCTTGCGGTCGGCCAGCTCCTTGAAGCGGGCAAAGGCAGCATTCAAGACCTCGTCGCTTTCCAGCTCGATGCCCAGCTCCTGCAGGCGGGTCTTGAAGGCATTGCGACCGGAATGCTTGCCGAGCACCAGCTTGTTCTGGCTCCAGCCCACATCCTGGGCGCGCATGATCTCGTAGGTTTCGCGATGCTTGAGCACGCCGTCCTGGTGGATGCCCGATTCGTGGGCAAAGGCGTTGGCCCCGACCACCGCCTTGTTCGGCTGCACCGGATAGCCGGTGATCTGCGACACCAGCTTGGAGGCCGGGACGATCTGCGTCGTGTCGATACGCGTCTCGACCGGGAAGATATCCGGACGGGTGCGCACCGCCATGACGATTTCCTCGAGCGCGGCATTGCCGGCCCGCTCGCCCAGGCCGTTGATCGTGCACTCGACCTGGCGCGCGCCGGTCAGCACGGCGGCCAGCGAGTTGGAAACGGCCAGCCCGAGATCGTTGTGGCAATGCACCGACCACACCACCTTGTCGGAATTCGGCACGCGCTCGATCAACTGGCGCATCGTTTCCGCGTACTGGAAGGGAATGGCGTAACCGACCGTGTCCGGGACGTTGATCGTCGTCGCGCCGGCCTTGATCACCGCTTCGAAGATGCGGCACAGGAAGTCGATTTCCGAGCGCCCGGCATCCTCGGCCGAGAATTCGATGTCGTCGGTGTATTGGCGCGCCCAGCCGATCGACTTGACCGCCTGCTCGACCACCTGGTCCGGCGTCATGCGCAGCTTCTTCTCCATGTGGATAGGGGAAGTCGCGATGAAGGTGTGGATACGGCCCGACTTGGCCGGCCTGATCGCCTCGCCGGCGCGGCCGATATCGTTTTCGTTGGCACGGGCCAGCGAGCACACCGTCGAATCCTTGATCGCCTGGGCGATGGAATGGATGGAATCGAAGTCGCCGGGCGAAGCGGCGGCAAAACCAGCCTCGATCACATCGACCCGCATTTTTTCCAGCTGGCGGGCGACGCGGATTTTCTCTTCCTTGGTCATCGACGCGCCCGGACTCTGTTCGCCGTCGCGCAGGGTCGTATCGAAAATTACCAGATGCTGTTTCATGGGAACTCCGGGAATTACTGGGGCTTGCGCTTGAGCAGGCCGATGGCGGCCTGGACGTAACCGGACAGGCCATAGAGGACGAAGAAGCCGAACAGGGCGATTTCCGGGCTGTAGGCAACCAGCGCGAAGCCGAGGGCGATGGCCGCGATCACGAAGAAAGGCACGCTCTTCTTCAGATTGATGTCCTTAAAGCTGTAGAAGCGGATATTGGACACCATGGTCACGCCGGCAAAGATGGTCAGCGCGCAAGCGAACCAGCGCACGTCGCTGCCGGCCACGCCGGTCTCGATCATGACCCAGACCAGGCCGGCGACCAGCGCCGCGGCGGCCGGCGACGGCAGCCCCTGGAAGTAGCGCTTGTCCATGACTTCCAGCGTGGTATTGAAACGCGCCAGGCGCAAGGCAGCACCGGCACAGTAGATGAAGGCGGCGATCCAGCCCAGCCGGCCGAGGTCGCGCAAGGCCCATTCATACATCACCAGGGCCGGTGCCGCGCCGAAGCTGACCATGTCGGACAGCGAGTCGTATTCGGCGCCGAAAGCCGACTGGGTATTGGTCAGCCGCGCCACCCGCCCGTCCAGACCATCGAGGACCATGGCAATGAAAATGGCCATGGCGGCCCGGGCGAAATCGCCCTGCATCGCCTGCACGATGGCGAAGAAGCCGGCAAACAGGGCGGCCGTGGTAAACAGGTTGGGCAGCACGTAAATGCCGCGCCGCTTGATTTCGGGATTGAACAGCGACTTACGGGGTTTGAGTTCGGTCATGGGGCTTGTATGAACGGGCAACCCGAAGAGGATACACCCGGAAAGCATCGAAATCCGCAAACAACAAGGGCGGTGCAGTTTCCCACACCGCCCGAAGCGAAGGTAGCCCTAGCTGCGCAGGCGCAGGGCGGCTACCAAGCCGGAGACCAACTTAGTTCTTGGACTGGTCGACCAGCTTGTTCTTCTTGATCCACGGCATCATGTCGCGCAGCTGGCCGCCGACCGTTTCGATCGGATGCACGGCGTTCAGACGACGACGGGCAGTCATCGAAGGATAGTTGGTACGGCCTTCGAGGATGAACATCTTGGCGTACTCGCCGGTCTGGATGCGCTTCAGGGCGTTGCGCATGGCGACGCGCGACTCTTCGTTGATGACTTCCGGACCGGTCACGTACTCGCCGTACTCGGCGTTGTTCGAGATCGAGTAGTTCATGTTGGCGATGCCGCCTTCGTACATCAGGTCGACGATCAGCTTCAGCTCGTGCAGGCACTCGAAGTAGGCCATTTCCGGCGCGTAGCCGGCTTCGACCAGGGTTTCGAAGCCCATCTTGACCAGCTCGACGGCGCCGCCGCACAGAACGGCCTGTTCGCCGAAGAGGTCGGTTTCGGTTTCTTCGCGGAAGTTGGTCTCGATGACGCCACCCTTGGTGCCGCCGTTGGCAGCAGCGTAGGACAGGGCGATGTCCTTGGCCTTGCCGGACTTGTCCTGGTAAATGGCGATCAGGGACGGCACGCCGCCACCCTTCAGGTACTCGGAACGCACGGTGTGGCCCGGACCCTTCGGGGCGACCATGATGACGTCCACGTCGGCGCGCGGCACGACCTGGTTGTAATGCACGTTGAAGCCGTGAGCGAAGGCCAGGGCAGCGCCCTTCTTCAGGTTCGGGGCGACTTCCTCGTTGTACACCTGCGGGATGTTCTCGTCCGGCAACAGGATCATGACGACGTCGGCGCCCTTGACGGCCTTGGCGATCTCTTCGACCTTCAGGCCGGCCGCTTCGGCCTTCTTCCAGGAAGCGCCGTCCTTGCGCAGGCCAACGGTGACCTTGACGCCGGAATCCTTCAGGTTCTGGGCGTGGGCATGGCCCTGCGAACCGTAACCCACGATGGTGACCTTCTTGCCCTTGATCAGGGAGAGATCGGCGTCCTTGTCGTAATAAACTTTCATGAAATCCTCTTTATAAACGGATAGTTAGACTTTGAGAATACGATCGCCGCGACCGATGCCACAAACACCGGTACGGACGGTTTCGAGAATCAGGCCGGCATCGAGCGCGGCAATGAAGGAGTCGAGCTTGGAACTGGCACCGGTCAACTCGATCACATAGGTCGACTCCGTGACGTCGATGATGCGGCCACGGAAAATATCGGCCATCCGCTTCATCTCTTCGCGATCCTTGCCAGTGGCACGAACCTTGATCAGCATCAGTTCGCGCTCGACGTGCGCGGCCTCGGAGAGATCGACTACCTTGACGACATCAACCAGCTTGTTGAGCTGCTTGGTGATCTGCTCGAGTACCTCGTCGGAACCCCAGGTCAGGATGGTCATCCGCGACAGCGAGGGATCTTCCGTCGGTGCCACGGTCAGCGATTCGATGTTGTAGCCGCGGGCGGAGAACAGCCCGGCGACGCGGGACAGTGCCCCGGCTTCGTTTTCAATCAGGATGGAAATGATATGACGCATTTTTTCTTTTCCTCCCCCGCTCAGATATCTTCGGCGAGGATCATTTCGGTCAGGCCCTTGCCGGCGGCCACCATCGGGAACACGTTGGCGCCCGGATCGATGATGAAGTCCATGAACACCAGGCGGTCCTTATATTCGGTGAAGGCCTTGCGCAACGCCGGCTCGACGTCTTCCGGCCTCTCGATACGCATGCCGACGTGGCCGTAGGACTCGGCCAGCTTGACGAAATCGGGCAGCGAGGTGACGTAGGACTGGGAATAGCGCTTGGAGTAGAACATCTCCTGCCACTGGCGGACCATGCCGAGCATGCCGTTGTTCAGGTTGATGATCTTGATCGGCAGCTCGTACTGCTTGCAGGTCGACAGTTCCTGGATGCACATCTGGATCGAGCCTTCACCGGTCACGCAGGCCACCTGCGCACCCGGGTTGGCGAGCAGCACGCCCATGCCGTACGGCAGGCCGACGCCCATGGTGCCCAGGCCGCCGGAGTTGATCCAGCGACGCGGCTTGTCGAACTTGTAGTACTGCGCGGCGAACATCTGGTGCTGGCCGACATCGGAGGTGACGAAAGCGTCGCCGCCGGTCACTTCGTACAGCTTCTCGACCACGTACTGCGGCATGATGTGCTCGGATTGGCGATAGGCCAGCGAATTGCGGCCACGCCACTCGTCGATCTGCTTCCACCAGTCGGCCACTTCCGGATCGGCCGTGAAGCCGCCGTCGATCAGCTTGAGGATTTCATCGAGGACATCGTTCACGTTGCCGACGATGGGCACGTCGACCTTGACGCGCTTGGAAATCGACGACGGATCGATATCGATGTGGATGACGCGGCGCTTCTCTTCGCCGAAATGCTCCGGATTGCCGATGACGCGGTCGTCGAAACGGGCGCCGATGGCCAGGATCACGTCGGCGAAATGCATCGCGTTGTTGGCTTCGAAGGTGCCGTGCATGCCCAGCATGCCGACGAACTGCTTGTCGGTCGCCGGATAGCCGCCCAGGCCCATCAGGGTGTTGGTCACCGGGAAATCCAGCTTGCGCGCCAGCGTGGTCAGCTTCTCGGCCGCATCGGACAGGATCACGCCGCCGCCGGTGTAGATGATCGGGCGCTTGGCTTCCTGCAGGATCTGCACGGCCTTCTTGATCTGACCCAGATGCCCCTTGACCACCGGGTTGTAGGAGCGCATCTGCACCGACTTGGGGTAGTCGAATTCGCAAACCTGGGCCGTGATGTCCTTCGGGATATCGACGACAACCGGGCCGGGACGGCCGGTGGCGGCGATGTGGAAAGCCTTCTTGATGGTCGAGGCGAGATCCTTGACGTCCTTGACCAGGAAATTGTGCTTGACGCAGGGGCGGGTGATGCCGACGGTGTCGCACTCCTGGAAGGCATCCTGGCCGATGTACTGGGTCGGCACCTGGCCGCACAGCACGACCATCGGAATCGAATCCATGTACGCGGTGGCGATGCCGGTCACGGTGTTGGTCACACCCGGACCGGACGTCACCAGCGCAACGCCGACCTTCTGCGACGAGCGCGAATAGGCGTCTGCGGCATGGACGGCAGCCTGCTCATGGCGGACCAGGATGTGCTTGACGTCCTCCTGCTTGAAAAGCGCATCGTAAATATGCAGAACGGAACCGCCGGGGTAACCGAACACATAATCGACCTTTTCTTCTTGCAGGCACCTGATTACAATTTCTGCACCGCTGATCATCATTCTTGAGCCCAAAAAAGCTGTTGCCTAAAAGGGCGTAACCTTAATCGACCGCCAATTTTCGGTCAAGGTTTCCTGGCATAACCACATACCGCTCAAGGCCTTTTGGAAGAGACCACCCTGGCATCGCCCCAACAACTTTCCTGCTTTCTCGAATCGATCGAACGCCGGGCCTTCAAGCAAGCGATGTTTGCCGTCCATGACGAGGAAGCGGCGCTCGACATCGTGCAGGACGCCATGCTCAAGCTGGCCGAAAAATACGGCGACCGGCCGGACGAAGAGTTCCCGATGCTGTTCCAGCGCATCCTGCAGAACACCATCCGCGACTACTACCGGCGCAGCAAGGTCCGCTCGATGTGGACGACGCTGCTGTCGGCCTTCTCGTCGGACGATGACGACGACCACGACCCGCTCGAGACGCTCGCCGCCGACGAAGACGACGCCGGCCCCAAGACGCCGGAAAGCAAGCTGCTGCAGGCGCAGACCCTGAACCTGATCGAAGACGAAATAAAAAAGCTGCCGGCACGTCAACGCGAAGCCTTCCTGATGCGTTACTGGGAGGACATGGACGTCGCTGAGACCGCAGCGGCGATGGGCTGCTCAGAAGGCAGTGTCAAGACCCATTGTTCGCGTGCCACCCACACGCTGGCAACCGCCCTGTCGGCAAAAGGTATAAAGCTATGAACGAAGAACGTTATGGACATCGCGTTCGGCAAGCGCTGAACCACGGACTGAAGGACATTCCGCCGGCCGCCTCGCGGCGCCTGGAAGCTGCCCGCCATCTGGCGCTGAGCCGCCAGAAGCAGGCCGTCCCGCAGATGGCCCTGGCCGGCTTCGGCGGCTCGTCCTTCCGCCTGGGCTCCCACGTCCCCTATCTCAAGCAGATTCTCGCCATCGCGGCATTGCTGCTCGGCATGTGGATCTCCTTCTATTGGCACAGCGTCCAATACGTCAGCGCCCTGGAAGAAGTGGATAGCGCCCTGCTCACCGACGACCTGCCCCCCGATGCTTTCCTGGACAATGACTTCTTCGAATGGCTATTAGACGACTCGCCGGAGGAGTGATCCTCGCCCTCGGACTGAATGCCGCCATCGCCGCCGAACCGCCGACAACGGCCATTATCGGCACGCCGCCACAACCGGGATGGAGCCAGCTCAACGCCCAGCAGAAAAGCACGCTTGCACCGCTGTCCAGGAATTGGGACAGCATGGAGAACATCCGCAAGAAGAAGTGGCTGGGCATTGCCGAGCGCTACCCCGCGATGAAGCCCGACGAGCAGCAACGCATGCAGGATCGCATGCGGGAATGGGCCGCGCTGTCGCCTTCCGAGCGCAACAAGGTGCGCGACACCTACAAGGATTTCAACCAGCTCCCAAGCGAACAGAAACAGGTCGTCAAACAGAAGTGGGAGGCTTACTCGAACCTCAGCCCCGAGGAGCGGCAGCGCGTCCGCGAGTCCGGCCGTTCGTCGAAACTGCTGGCCCCGCCCGCCGCACCGGCCGGCACTGAAGCGGCCGCCACCGGCGCGCAAAACCCATGACGGCCGAGCAACCCAGCCTGCAGCGACGCCTCGTCTGCATGCTGTATGAAGGACTGGTCGTTTTTTCCATCCTGCTGATCGGCTTCCTGCTCCCGCAGGTCGTACTGTCGGGTTTTGGCTGGACGGTCGGCGCCAAGGGACTCTGGATTCACGTCCTGTTTCTGCTGATGGCCTATTTTGTCTGGTGCTGGCTCAACGGAGGTCAGACGCTGCCCATGAAAACCTGGAAAATGCGCCTGGTCGACGAAAACGGCGGTCCGCTGCGCCCGCTGCAAGCCGTACTGCGCTACCTCGCCGCCTGGCCCAGCATCCTGTTTCTGGGAATCGGCATCATCTGGGCCCTGCTGGACAAGGACAAGCGCTTCCTGCACGACCGCATCGCCGGCACCCGGATCATCGCCAGCGCCGGCTGATCAGCGACGCTCCACCCACCACAGCATGCCCATGGCGACGAGCAGGAACAGGGCCGACGGCGCCGTCGCGCTAAACAACGGCGACCACGAGTTGATCGCCCCCAGGTTGGACGACAGGCCGTTCAAGGCATAGAAGAGGATGCCGAGCATGACGCCGGCGAATATCTTCAGGCTGACTCCGCCCACCCGGTTGTGCGAATACCCGAACGGCAGCGCAAGCGCCACCATGACCAAGGCAGCCAGCGGATAGAGCAACTTCTTCCACAGCGCGATCTGGTAACGCTCCGTCTTTTGCTTGTTGTCGCTGAGGTGGCGGGTGTAGTTCACCAGGCCGATCAGCGACATGCGCTCGGGAGAGACCATCAGCGCCGCCAACAGGTTCGGCGTGACGTTGGAGCGCCACTCGCTGCCGGGACTGCTTTCAACCCGTGCCTGATCTCCCTCCAGAACGGTTTTGACGACATCCTGCAAAATCCATCGATCCGGCGCCTGAAAC
The DNA here is from genome assembly GCF_945957265.1 of uncultured Dechloromonas sp. GTDB lineage: Bacteria > Pseudomonadota > Gammaproteobacteria > Burkholderiales > Rhodocyclaceae > Azonexus. Next base: position 4,974 of record NZ_CAMFKO010000021.1, on the reverse strand, counting down.
TCCGCCTGACGCGCATCGGTCACCGACTCGAGCTGGTTTTCATGGCTGAACTTGTAGATGCGCAGGCCCTGCAGGGGCGCATCGGGCATCGCACTGCGAATGTTGATGAAACTGCGCCCATCCTTGACCCACAACCCGCTATCGAAGCCGCTCTGGGCAATCACGGTACTCATCGCCTTGGCCCTGATCTCCCGCCCCAGCCGCTCGCTGAAGGGAACCAGGGCTTCGCCCACGACGAAAGTCAGCAGGGCCAGCAGCAAGGCTGCCCTGAACAGCGTTTTCAGCAAGTCGCCGGTGGCCAGCCCGGAGGCCCGCAGAACGGTGATTTCCGAATGGCGCGCCAGCGTGGACAAGGCATACAGCGCCCCGATCAGCGTGGCGATGGGAATCAACTCGTAGATCAGGCCGGGCATGCCCAGCGCCACGAACAAGGCGGCATGAAACACCGTATACCCGACCTTGCCGACGCTGCGCAGTTCGTCGATGAAGTTAAAGAAGGCGAATAGCGCCAGAAAAGCGGCGAGCACCAGGAAGATGGACGCAAATGTCTCGCGGATCAGGTAGCGCTGGTAGAGATTAAGACGAAACATCAATGCCCCCAGCGCTGCCAGGGCATGCGCACGACGATCCGCTTGTAGAAAAGCGCCACCAGCGGCAAGAGCATCACGACGTGGGCCGCCCAGACGCCCACCCAGAAGGACAGCTTGCCCTGCGCCACCCAGGCCTGGCTCACCGACAGCAGGTTGTTGTAGATGGCGTAGATGAGGATCGCGATCAACATGTTGGCCGAGCGCCCGGCCCGCGGATTCACATAGGAAAGAGGAATGGCAAGCAGGCACAGGATCAGGGCCGAAACCGGCAAGCCGATCCGCCACAGCAGCTCTCCGCGAGCGACGTTGCTGTCCTCGAGAATCAGCTGGGTAATCGGCATTCCCTTCGGCGACAGCGAGGACGAGGCGGGCTCGCCGTCCTCGACGCGCGCCCGGTAGCGTTCGAACTCCATGACCTTGAACGCCGGGCTACCCGGCTCCACCTCGTAACGGCGACCGCGCTCCAGCACGACAAAACGGTCGCCGTTGCCGGCCGTTTCCTGAAAGCCCGAGTCCGACACGATCACGCCGAACCTGCCCTCCTGATAGGAAGCCACGAAGACGTTGCCGACATTGCTGCCGTCGTCGCCCACCCCCTCCACGAAGAATACCCGCTGCCCTTTCTTGACCTCCCGGAAAGCGCCGGGCGACACCTGCGAGAGCTCGCTGCGCGCGGAAAGGCGCTCGCGATACTCGGCCGAACTGGAATTGGCCCACGGCGCAAGAAAACCGGAAACGGCGGCGATCGCCACAATGATCGGTATCGCGAAACGCAGCACCGGCGCTATCCAGCCGGTCAGCGGCAAGCCGGAAGAAAACCAGACCACCATCTCGGAATCCCGATAGACGCGGGACAAACTGAGCAAAATGGATACGAAAAGCGTCAGCGACAGCAAAATGGGCATGAAATTCAGCGCCGAGAAACCCAGCAGCGATGCTACCGCTTCCGGCGCAATGCGTCCGCCCGCTGCTTCCTTGAGCAAACGAATCAAATGGGTCGAGGTCAGAATGGCCAGCAGCGCAACGCTGATGCCGGCAGCTGCCTGGGCAAATTCGCGCCGGGCGGCGCGCTCGAATATCATGCTTTGACGAAACCGAAAAAATGCGAGGATAATCCCTCAAATACTGATATTTCCTTGATCAGGAGCAGCTTGTGGAATTTAGCATAAAAAGCGGAAGCCCGGAAAAACAGCGCAGCGCCTGCGTGGTCGTCGGCGTTTTCGAATCGAGGAAACTGACCCTCCCGGCGGAACTGCTCGACAACGCGTCCGGCGGATACATCGCCGACATCGTCCGCCGCGGCGACATGGAAGGCAAGGCCGGCAGCACCCTGCTGCTGCACAACGTGCCATCCACCCTCTGCGACCGCATCCTGCTTGTCGGACTGGGCAAGGAAAAGGAATTCCGCGAAAAGGAATTCGCCAACGCCATCCGCACCGCCGTCAAGGTCCTCAACGAAACCGGCGCCTTCGACGCCACGCTGTTCCTGACCGAACTGCAGGTCAGGAAGCACAGCATCACTTGGCGCGTCCGCCAGACGGTGATCGCTGCGCTGGACGCCACCTACAAATTCGACCAGTTCAAGAGCAAGAAGGAAGAAATCCGCCGCCCCCTGCGCAAGCTGACCATCAGCGTCGAGCGCCGCAACGAACTGGCGCCTGCCGAGGAAGGCATGCACCAGGGCCTGGCCATTGCCGAAGGCATCGCCTTGACCAAAACGCTCGGCAACCTGCCGCCCAATATCTGCCATCCCACCTATCTGGCCGAACAGGCCCGGACCATGGCCAAGGCATTCAAGCTCGACTGCGAAATCCTCGAGCGCGACGACATGGAAAAGCTCGGCATGCACTCGCTGCTCGCCGTCGCCCGCGGCTCGCACCAGCCGCCCAAGCTGATCGTGCTGGGCTACAAGGGTGCCAAGGCCAGCGACAAGCCGATCGTGCTGGTCGGCAAGGGCGTCACCTTCGACACCGGCGGCATTTCGCTGAAGCCCGGCGCCGACATGGACGAGATGAAATACGACATGTGTGGCGCCGCCAGCGTGCTCGGCACCCTGCAGGCCGTCGCCCGCATGGCCCTGCCGATCAACCTGACGGTGATCGTGCCGGCCACCGAGAACATGCCCGGCGGCAACGCGACCCGCCCCGGCGACATCGTCACCTCGATGTCCGGCCAGACCATCGAAATCCTCAATACCGACGCCGAGGGCCGCCTGATCCTGTGCGACGCGCTGACCTACGCCGAACGCTTCGACCCGGATACGCTGATCGATGTCGCGACGCTGACCGGCGCCTGCGTCGTTGCCCTGGGCGGCGTCGCCACCGGCCTGTTCGCCAACAAGGATGGCCTGGCGCGCGACCTGCAGGACGCCGGCGAGGAAGCCAACGACCGGGCCTGGCACATGCCGCTGTGGGACGAGTACCAGGAGCTGCTGAAGAGCCCGTTCGCCGACATGGCCAACATCGGCGGGCGCTACGGCGGCGCCATTTCGGCCGCCTGCTTCCTGTCGCGATTCACCAGGAAATTCGACTGGGCGCACCTCGATATCGCTGGCACCGCCTGGAAATCGGGCGCCGACAAGGGCGCCACCGGACGGCCGGTTCCGCTGCTGACGCATTACCTCCTGCAACGCGCGGGCAAGCTCAATTGACCCAGGTTTTCTTCTACCACGGTGCCAGCGACCGCATCGCCGCCGCCTGCGCCTTGCTGAGCGGCGCCTATGCCAAGAAAAAACCGATGCTGGTGTACGCCACCGAACCCGAGGTCGTCGGCAGCATCGACCGCATGCTGTGGACACATTCGGCCCTCGGCTTCGTGCCCCACTGCCGGGCCGACTCGCCGCTCGCTGCCGAAACGCCGATCCTGATCACCGACAGCCTCGACAGCATCGCGCAGGATGAACGCCTGATGAACCTGAGCCGGGATATCCCGCCGGGCTTTTCGCGCTTCGAAAGCCTGATCGAGGTGGTCGGCCAGGACGAAGACGACCGCAGCGCCGCGCGCGACCGCGTCAAGTTCTACAAGGATCGCGGTTACGAAGTCCGTTATTTCGACCTCAGCGACCGCTAAGGAATCCCCGTGCCCAGCCCCATCCTCGCCCGCGCCGACGCCCTGATGCACCGCAAGCGCCAACCCGAGGCCGAATTCGACGACGTGCCGACCTTGACCGATGCCATCGACGACGAGGATGACATTCCGGTGCTGATCGAGGAGGCAGCCTCCGAACTGGAGGAAGCCGCCCTCCCCGGCACAGTGCCCGTGCCGGATGCCGACCTTGTGGCGACGGACGCCGTCGTCGTCGAGGCACCGCCCTTCGCCTCAAGCGAACCACCGGCGGCGCAGGAAGAAATCATTCCCCTGGCCACGCCGGCCAATGCCGAACTGCACGAGCAACTGGCCAGCGAACTGGCCCGCCGCGTCGAACAGCGCCTGGCCGCCGAACTGCCCCGCATCATCGAATCGACCCTGCGCGACTTTCTGGCCGAGCAGGCCATGATCGCCGCCTCGCCCCAGCGCGACTGAAATCGCGGCGAAGCCGGGGCGACGCTCCGGTATAATTTCCGGTTTTCCCCTTTTCCGACAAGTCCATGGAACTCGCCAAAGCTTTTGAGCCGGCCGATATCGAACGCCGCTGGTACCCCGAGTGGGAAGGCCAAAATTATTTCGCTGCCGGCGCCGATGGCGGCAAGACCGATAACTTCTGCATCCTGCTGCCGCCGCCCAACGTCACCGGCACGCTGCACATGGGCCACGGCTTCAACCAGACGATCATGGACGCGCTGACCCGCTACTACCGGATGCGCGGCCACAACACGCTGTGGCAGCCGGGCACCGACCATGCCGGCATCGCGACGCAGATCGTCGTCGAGCGCCAGCTGGACGCCCAGGGCATTTCGCGCCATGACCTCGGCCGCGACAAGTTCCTGGAAAAGGTCTGGGAATGGAAGGAATACTCCGGCAACACCATCACCAAGCAGATGCGCCGCATGGGCACCAGCCCGGACTGGACGCGCGAGCGCTTCACGATGGACGCCGGCCTCAACAAGGTGGTCACCGAATCCTTCGTCCGCCTGTACAAGGAAGGCCTGATCTACCGCGGCAAGCGCCTGGTCAACTGGGACCCGAAGCTGCACACCGCCGTGTCCGACCTCGAAGTCGTGCAGGAAGAAGAAGACGGCTTCATGTGGCACATCCGCTACCCGCTGGCCGACGGTTCGGGCAGCCTGGTCGTTGCCACCACCCGTCCGGAAACCATGCTCGGCGACACCGCCGTGATGGTCCATCCGGAAGATGAACGCTACAAGGCCATGATCGGCAAGATGGTCAAGCTGCCGCTGACCGAGCGCGAAATCCCGATCATCGCCGACTCCTACGTCGATCTCGA
>NZ_CAMFKO010000020.1 GCF_945957265.1 uncultured Dechloromonas sp. | reverse complement strand
ACGCTGCACCGGTCGTCGGCACCGGCACCATCACCGACAACGATGGCACCCCGACGCTGAGCATCGCTGGTCCGGACCTGGTCAACGAAGCGGTGGGCACGGTCACCTACACCGTGACCCTGTCCAATCCGAGCGCCTCGTCGGTCAGCGTCAGCTACAGCACCGCCAACGGCACGGCCCTGGCCGGTAGCGACTACACCGCCAACAGCGGCATACTGACCTTCGCCCCGGGCGAAACGACCAAGACCATCACCGTTGCCGTCACCAACGACACGGTGTTCGAAGGCAACGAAACCTACGTCGTCAATCTCACTTCCCCGAGCAACGCCACCATCGCCACCGGCAGCGTCTCCACCACCATCGCCGACTACGGCACTGGCCTTGGCGGCAACAACGACGACCGGCCGACGCTGGCCGTGAATAGCGTGTCGCATCCGGAAAGCGATCCGTATGCCGTCTTCACGGTCAGCCTGTCGAACGCCAGTGCGGCGCCGACAACGGTCAGCCTGAGCCTGGCCAACGGCACGGCGACCGCCCCGGCGGATTACACGACAGCGCTGCAGTATTCGACCAACGGCGGGGCGACCTGGACGACCGGTACCTCGGCGACGATTGCGGCCGGTTCGACCAGCATCCTGGTTCGCGTGCCCATCGTGAATGACATTCTCGACGAGGCGAATGAAACGTTTACCCTGACCGCGACGCGAACAGCCGGTACGACCCTGAATGCTTCGGCGACGGGCACCGCTACGATCGTCGACAACGATTCGCCGCCGGTTGCCGTCATCGATAACCGGACCGCACCGGAAGACACCGTGGTCACCGGCAACGTGTTGAGCAACGATACCGACGCCGATGGCAACACGCTGAGCGTGACCCAGTTCGTGGTCAATGGCGTGACTTATCCGGCCGGTACCAGCGCGGTCAACCTGCCGGGTGTCGGTTCGCTGGTGGTCAATACCGATGGCGGCTATACCTTCACGCCATCGCTCAACTACAACGGTTCCGTGCCCCAGGTGACTTATACCGTCACCGACGGCGCCAACACGGCGACCTCGACGCTTAACATCACGCTGACGCCGGTCAACGATGCGCCGGTCGCGCAAAACGATACCAATACGGTGACCGAGGATGGCGTCACCACGCTCAATGTGAATGCGGCGAATGGCGTCATTCAGAGCGCGCTGGCGGCATCCGGTCGGGACAGCGATCCGGAAGGCGATTTGCTGAACGTGGTCGCCATTCGAACCGGTTCGGAAGGTGGTAGTGGCACGGCAGGCAGCGTTGGCGCTGCCTTGGTGGGAACTTACGGTACGCTGACCTTGCGCTCCGACGGTAGTTACGACTACGTCCTGAACAACAGCAGTGTGGCGGTTCAGAACCTGATGGCGGGACAGGTCGTGCAGGATGTCTTTACCTACACGATTAGCGATGGCCAGGGGGGAAGCGATCTTGCGACCTTGAGCATCAACGTCAATGGTGCGCTCGACATTGTCGCGCCGCCGCCGACCGTAACCCCGCTAACTGGCGCCGCTTCCGGCCTGAACGGGGAGTATTACGGCTACAACGGAACCGTTGGAGCCGGAACGCGGAGCCATGGCGACGACGGTACCGCAACCTTCGGGCTGCATTCCGAGGCAGGCAACCTCAATGCCGTTGAGGATCTGTACCAGATCATTGACGGCCGGAACGTGGCGGGTGGTGGCGGCAATATCGTGGGAACGGCGGGCAGCGCGGCCAGCAACGTGGCTGATGTTTCCTTCAGGGCGCGGGCTCTGGATTACGGCTTCAATCCCACCGTGAACTCGTCGTTGGGCTCCAATCAGGCCGTTGCGGCGGGGAGCGGCTTGTTGGCCAAGGACAATAACGCGAATTCGACTACCCGTGCGCTCAGCAACTTCCTGGATCAGGATTTGGGAACGGGGGTTGTGCAGACCGGCGCGCTCAATACCAACGGAACGTCCGGCCTTGGGCAGACCACCGATGCTGCAATTCGCCTTTCCGGGAAGTTCTACGTTCAGCCCGGGTCGTACGACTTCCGGGTCACGGCCGATGACGGTTTCCGGCTGCAAGTGGCGGGGCAGACCCTGATCGAATACGATGGCAATCAGGGACCGACGACACGTGTTTTCAACAGCGTGCAACTGGGTAACCTGGCTGGCGGCCTCCAGGAACTGGAGTTGCTTTACTGGGAGCAGGGCGGCAATGCCCGCCTGCGTATCGAATACAAGGCGAGCAGTTCCGGGACTTGGGAGACGATGTCGCTTTCCAATACCGCGATGTTTACCAACGAGACCGCACCGACCATCACCGATCCCCGGATTCAGGATCTGGTCTACGACACGGCAACCAGCCAGTGGATGTTGCGTACCGGGGCCATCCTTGATGGCGACGCTACGAACAACACCCTGACGGGCGGTGCCGGCCGCGACTTCCTGACCGGCAACGGCGGCAACGACACGCTGATCGGCAATGGCGGGGCAGACCAGCTTGATGGCGGCGCCGGCAACGACAATCTGCAAGGTGGCGACGGCAATGACCTGCTGATTGGCGGCCCGGGCAGCGACACGCTGATCGGCGGTCTCGGCGACGACGTCTACCGTTTGTCCGATACGGGGGATACCCTGACCGAATTGGTCTCGCAGGGGATCGATACGATCCAGCTCGATTCGACCTACGTCGCGGCCAATGCCGGAACCAACTATACGCTGGCCGCCAATTTCGAGAACCTGACCGCCTTCGATGGCGGAGCGATCAATCTGACCGGCAATTCTGCCGCCAACCGCATCGAAGGGAATGCCAGTTCCAACACCATTTCAGGTGGCGCGGGCAATGACTACATCATCGGTGGCGGCGGCGACGACACGCTGACCGGTGGTTCGGGCGCCGACACCTTTGCCTGGCGTCTTGCCGATAGCGGCGCGCCGGGAGCGCCGGCGGTCGACCATGTCACCGATTTCAATTACGGCGGCGGCTACAGCAACGTCGATAACGGCTCCGGTGCGCCGACGGGAGGGGGTGATGTGCTCGACCTGCGAGATCTTCTGGTCGGCGAGCGTACAACCTCTTCGAACTCGGGTAGCGGGGTCAGCTCGGTCGAAATCGACGATCTGCTGACCTATATCGACGTCAATGTCAGCGGTGGCAACACGGAGTTGCGGATCAGCAAGACGGGTGGCTTCTCTGGCGGTACGTATGCGTCCGGTGCCGAGGATCAGCGAATCGTGCTGGACGGTGTGAACCTCTATTCGGCGACCGGGGTTGCGGCCGGCGACGAGGCGACCCTGCTCAAGACCTTGATTAAGAACGGTACCTTGATCGTCGACTAAACGGGTTCAGTCATTGCGATCGGGGGCAGCCATGCGGTTGCCCCCGGTTGGCACGGCCAGTGCCGACCTTGCGGTCAGCCTTCGTGCTTGCGCAGCTTGACCACGCTCGGAATGTGGATCTTCCGGCCCTCGACGACGATCAGGCCGAGTTCGGTCAGTTCGTGCAGGATGCGCGAGAAGTGTTCCTGGGTCAGGTTGAGGCGGGAGGCGATGACGCCCTTGTTGGTCGGCAGGGTGACGGCGACATTGATGCCTTCGTGGTCTGCTTCGGGAAGCTCGCGGAGGAGGTAGCCGATGATCCGCTGCTTGCCGGAGTGCAGCGAATACGACTCGACGTCGGTCATCAGCTGGTGCAGGCGCATGGCCATGCCGGCCAGCATCTTGCGGCAGAGATTGTGGTCGCGCTGCAGTTCTTCATACACGGCCGCCTTGGACACGTGCAGCAGCAGCGAGTCGGTCAGGGCCTGGGCGAAGACGATGTAGGGCTTGTCCATGAACATGATGGCTTCGCCGAAACTCTGTCCCTGGGTCAGGATTTCGACGACCTTTTCGCTGCCCTGCTGCGACGTGAAGGCCAGCTTGATCTGACCATAGACCAGCAGATGGAAGCCCGAGCAGGGGTCGCCCTTGTGGAAAAGAATATCTCCCTTGCTGGCGTGGATTTCGCGCGTGCTCTTGGCGATCCGCGAGATTTCCTCAGGCGCCAGGCTGTTGAAAAGCGGTACGTGGGTCAGTAGAGCTTCGATGTTGATGGGGTGATTTCCATGCATGATGAATCGTGCCTGAACGAGGACGGCCGATGGTGGCACCGAGCTAGTTCTTTGGCAATACCTATTAGGAACTATTAATGTCGGGTCAGCTGCACGTAGAGCAGGGGGAGTCGCCGCGGCAGTTCCTCCGGCTTGCGGATGACGCAGAATCCGGCCGGGCCGAACAGATAGGGCAGGTAGGCACCGGCTTCGCGGTCGATGGTGACGCAGAAAGGCGTCAGCCCCATGGCGCGCGCTTCGTGGACGGCCAGCCGGGTGTCTTCTATCCCGTAGCGTGAGTCGTACAGGTCGAGATCGTTGGGCTTGCCGTCGGTGATGATCAGCAGCAGGCGCCGGCTGGCCGGCTGTTCGGCCAGGATGCTGGCCGATTGGCGGATGGCGGCCCCCATCCGGGTGTAATAGCCCGGCTTGATGGCCAGGATGCGCCCGCGTGCCGCGGCATCGTAGCGCTTGCCGAAGTCCTTGAGCAGGTGGAAGCGGATGTTCTGGCGGCGCAGCGAGGAAAAGCCGTAGATGCCGAAGCGGTCGCCGGTGGCGGTCAGCGCTTCGGAGAAAAGCAGCAGCGAATCGCGGATCACGTCGACGATGCGGTGACTGTCCGAGATCGGGGCATCGGTCGACATCGACAGGTCGGCGAGCAGCAGGCAGGCCAGGTCGCGTTCGCAACGGGCCTGGGCGAGATAGCCGCCGCTTTCCGGGGTGTGCCCCGAGGCGCGGTCGGCATGGTTGCGCACGCAGGCGTCGACGTCGAGCTCCGGGCCGTCGGGCTGCCCCTTCAGCCAGCGCCGTTGCGGGGCGAGGGCGGCGAACTGGCCGCGCAGCTTCTTCGCGGTGGCGGCCAGTTCCTGCGGCAGGGCGGCCGGTTCGGCATCGCGGGCGATCATCGGCTGCAGCAGGCAGTGCTTTTCCAGCATCAGCGACTTGCGATAGTCCCACTCCGGCAACGCGATGCCCGGGCCGATCGGCGTGTCGTCCTCGGCGGCCGAGGGCAGGTCGAGGTCGAACTTGACGCGCGACTTGGCGGTTTGGCCGTCGCGGATCAGCGACAGCCGGTCGAGATCCTTGGCGGCATCCTTGGCGTTCGGGTCCTCGTCTTCGTCGAAGGCGCGGTTGACGCGCACGTACTCGGCCCAGGTCGGCAGGCTCTCGGCGCGGAACATGGCGAGCATGGGGTTCTTGTTGTCGGGCGTCTCGACCTGCTCGGCCTTGTGCGCTTCCTTCGTCGCCTCGGTATTGCCGCTGCCCTCCGGCGGCAGTTCCTCGCCGGGGTCGGCAACCCGCCCGGCGCTCCGCTCCTCGGCGGCGACCAGCCAGAGCAGCACCGGTTGCGGCGGCCGCGATTTCCTGGAATTCAGGGGCGGCAGGCCGTCGATGCTGCCCGGCTCGCGCAAGGCCTGGCGCAACGCGTCCTCCTGCGCCGCCTCGTCGGGCTGCATCTCGGCGGCCGGAATGCGGCTGGCGAGATGCGCCTCGACCAGCCGTTCGTAGCGCTGGCGCAGCCCGGGGTAGCGCTGCAGCGTGGTCTGGGCGGCTATCTGGTTGCGCTGGAACCAGGGCTTGCCCGGGGCGATGTCGCAGGCCGCGATGGCCGACAGCCACAGGTAGAGATCGCGGTTCAGTGATTTCTCGGGGAAGGCGGCGATCTCCGGCGGCAGGCGCAGGGTTTCGGCATCGCGGCGGGCCGGCGAGACTTTTTCGTTGCTGCCGGCCAGGCGCTCCAGCCAGCGCCGGCGGGCGCCGTGCTGCTCGGCCGTGGCGGCGGCCACCTTGAGGCCGGGGTCGCCGCCGAAGGCGCGGAACAGGATGCCCGCCGTCTTCTCGACGTCGACCAGCTTGACCGCGGCTTGCGGGTAGTGGCCGCCTGCGGCCTTGGTGACCCAGTTGTGCCAGATTTTTCCGATGAATTCTTCCATGGGTTAGATTTTGCCTCCGGCGTCTTCGTCGGTATTTGATAAGGCTGAAAAACCAGCCTCGTTGCGTTGTGCGGCACCGCCGCTGACCCAGCGCAGGAGCTGGCCGTTCGGGTTGTCCCGGTTGGTCGTCGCGCAGGCCGAGATGCACTGGCCGCATTGCGTGCAGGCGAACATCCAGCGCTTGACGTTGCGCGGCTTCAGGCGCATCGGGCAGACGGCGTCGCAGGCGCTGCCGGAGGGCGGAGCAGGTTCCACGGGGCGAGGCCCCGTGGATGCGACCCCGGAGGCAGCGAGGGCTTCGGCGAGCGAGGCATTGGGGGTGCCGAAACGGCTAGCGCCGTAGCGGCCGTGGCCATCGAGGCAGCTGGCGCAGTCGGTCAGGCGCTTGCGCTCGAAGCCGACGACCATCGCCTTCTTGTTCACGATCCACGCGAAGCTCTGGAAAATGCCGATGGCGCAGCCGTAGCGGCAGAACAGGTGGCGGGCGAAGAGGAATTCGAGGCTGAGCACCGTGGTCGCCGCGCACAGGAAGATCACCTCGCCGCGCAGCAGCGTGAAGTCGAGCAGGCCGCCATAGACCTGGAAGGGCGGCATCAGGTAGGTCAGGCCGACGACGGCCCAGGCGAAGGCGAAGCCGACGGCGGCCGGGACGACGGCAAACCAGTAACGCCAGTCGCGCGGCATCGGCGTGCCATCCGGCTCCCAGGGCGGCACCTGTTTCTTGTCCCAGACCGAATGCTTGCCGGTGGCGAACAGCATCAGGCGATTGATGGTTTCGACCACGGAAAAGTGCGGGCACAGCCAGCCGCAATACAGGCGGCCCCATTTCCAGGCGACGCCGATGATCAGGGCGAGCGTGCCGAGCACCGGCAGGAACAGGAAAAGGATGATGTTGATGGCGGCCGTTTTCGGATCGCCGGTGCCGGCGATCAGCTCGTCGATGCCCAGGTGCCACGGCATGGTCAGGAAATAGGCGTGCTTTTCCGTCAGGTCGTAGCGGAACAGGTCGAAGATCGGCGTCACCGTGAACAGCGTGAAAAAGCCCATCTGCGCCAGCAGGCGGGCGCGTTGCAAGGCCGGCTTCTTCATGCCGGATCGCGGTCGATGGCCGGGCCGATCAGCGGGAAGCGCCAGACTTGCCCGGCCAGTGCCTTGACCAGCGCGAACATGCCGAACAGGACCAGCGTCGAATGGATGCAGGTGAAGTACAGGATGACGGCCACCCAGGTCCATTCCTGATGCAGGCCGCCGAGGGCGATGAACAGGGTGCTCAGCGTGACGATCAGCAAACCGCCCCACAGGCTGACGTAGGTGGCCTGCTTGAGATGCTGGCGGGCGAGCCGCGGGGCATCGCCCTTGTTGCGCTGCCACAGCCAGAGCAGGATGGCAAAGCAGACGCCGGGCGCGACGAGCAGGTTGCCGAGGAACAGCGCCTCGGCGATCACGGCCAGGTTCTGGCCGGGAATCTTTTCGTCGAAACCGGTGTCAGCGTCCGAACGTGGCATTGACGATTTCCATCAGCGCCTCGACCGTTTCCGGCTCGTCGGTCAGCGTTTCGACCAGCGCGGCGCGGCAGGCGGCGGAGACGTCGAAGCCGGACTTGATCAGGGTTGCGGCATAGACCAGCAGGCGGGTACTGGCCACTTCCTCCAGATCGCGGTCCTTGAGGGCGCGGAAGGCCTTGGCGATGCCGACCAGGCGCTTGGCCAGATCGGCGTCGCAGCCGGTTTCGCCGATCAGGATCGAGGTTTCGCGCTCGGCGCTCGGGAAGTCGAAGCTCATCGACACGAAACGCTGGCGGGTCGAGGGCTTCAGGCCCTTGAGCAGGTTCTGGTAGCCGGGGTTGTACGACACGACGAGCATGAAGTTGGGCGGCGCTTCCAGCGTCTCGCCGGTGCGGTCGATGGGCAGGATGCGGCGGTCGTCGGCCAGCGGGTGCAGCACGACGGTGGTGTCCTTGCGCGCCTCGACCACTTCGTCGAGATAGCAGATGCCGCCTTCGCGCACGGCGCGGGTCAGCGGGCCGTCGCACCAGTAGGTGCCCTTGTCGGAAATCAGGTGGCGGCCGACGAGGTCGGCGGCGGTCAGGTCGTCGTGGCAGGCCACGGTGTACAGCGGCAGCTTCAGGCGCGCCGCCATGTGGGCGACGAAGCGGGTCTTGCCGCAGCCGGTCGGCCCCTTGATCAGCAGCGGCAGGCGCTGGTTGAAGGCGTGTTCGAACAGGGAAATTTCGTTGCCGGAAGGTTCGTAGAAGGGCAGTTCGGTCATTTGAGGGAAATCCAGTAAGCAAGCAGAATCAGGCTGGAGACGAGTATAAGCCAGCCCTCGAGCAGGATGCGCCACATCCGCGGGGCTTCGCGCAGTTCCATGAAGTCGAGGATGACCAGCCGGCCCTTGACGAAGGCGATGACCAGCATGGCGACGATGGACGTGGTGCCGGCGGCACCGACTTCACCGAGGTACCAGGTGATGACGGTGGCGATCATCAGGACGATCCAGGCGCGATGGGCGGGGTTCTTGAGCAGTTCCATGGTCAGCGCATCACATAAACGAGCGGGAAGAGCACGATCCACAGCAGGTCGACCATGTGCCAGTAGGCGGCGCCGCTTTCCAGCCCGTGCGCGTCGTGGCTGCCGTAGACGCCCTTGCGCGCCTGCACCCAGAGCACGGTCAGGATGACCATGCCGAGGATGACGTGCATGAAGTGGAAGAAGGTCAGCGAGATGTAGAACATGTAGAAGGTGTTGGTCGACATCGAGATGCCGGCCCCGAACTTGGCCGAGTATTCGATGACCTTGACGACCAGGAAGCCGCCGCCGCACAGCCAGCCGAGCAGGATGTTGCGGGCGATGGCCGGCCCCTTGTCCTGGTGGGCAGCCTGTACGGCCAGCACGACGAACCACGAGCCGGTGATCAGCAGAAAGGTGTTCAGCGCGCCGAGGTTGCGGTCCAGCGTCTGCTGGTAGAGGTTGAATTCCTCGACGTGGCTGGCCCGGGCAAAGGCATAGGCGGAAAAGAACACGGCAAAGGCGAGCATCTCGGCCAGGATGAAGAACCAGATGGCCAGGTCGCCGGGCAGGCGGCGGGCGGGCGGCGCTTCGGCGGATGGAATGAGAATGGGTTCAGGCATGGTTGCCATCGTAGGATTTTGCCGGTTCCCAAACCTTGATCTGCCCCAAATAAAAAAGGCGCGGTCCGAAGAGCCGCGCCTTTGGGTGCTACCGGGAGGAATCGTCGCTTACGCGGCTTCCTTCTCGTCGCCGCCCACGAAGAAGCTGGCGATGTAGATGATCAGGCCGATCAGGAAGGCAGCGCCGGCCCATTCACGCATCCAGTAGAACAGGGCGATCTTGTCCTGGGCCACCATGAACGGCAGCGGAGCGTCGGAAACGCGCTGCAGCCACACCTGGAGGATACCGGCGGCGGTCAGGAACAGCGTGATGAACACGATGGCGACCGTCATCAGCCAGAACGACCACATTTCCAGCACTTGCGACTTGTTGCTGTTGGCAGCACGGCCGCGCAGGATGGGCATGGCGTAGGAGATCATCATCAGGTTGACCATGGCGTAGGCGCCATAGAAAGCCATGTGGCCGTGAGCGGCGGTGATCTGCGTGCCGTGGGTGTAGTAGTTGACCGGAGCCAGGGTGTGCAGGAAGCCCCACACGCCGGCGCCCAGGAAGGCCATCACACCGGTACCCAGGGCCCACAGGACGGCGGCCTTGTTCGGGTGCTCGCGACGACGACGGTTCACCATGTTGAAGGCGAAGACGGTCATGGCGAAGAACGGGATCGGTTCCAGAGCGGAGAAGATGGAACCCCACCACTGCCAGTATTCCGGCGTACCGATCCAGAAGTAGTGGTGACCCGTACCGATGATGCCGGTGATCAGCGTCAGGGTGACGATGACGTACAGCCACTTTTCGATCACTTCACGGTCAACACCGGTCGTCTTGATCAGCACGAAGGCCAGGAACGAACCGAGGATCAGTTCCCATACGCCTTCCACCCAGAGGTGCACCGTCCACCACCAGAAGAACTTGTCGAGAACGACGTTCACCGGGTTGTAGAAGGAGAACAGGAAGAAGACGGCGAGACCCCACAGGCCGAGCAGCAGCACGATCGAGATCGAGGTCTTCTTGCCCTTCAGCACCGTCATGGTGATGTTGAACAGGAAGCCGAGCGCGACGACGACGATGCCGAGTTTGGTCGGCAGCGGCTGTTCGAGGAACTCGCGACCCATGGTCTCGAGGATGTTGTTGCCGGTCAGTTCAGCCAGCGTGGCGTACGGAACCGCCAGGTAGCCGACGATGGTCAGCGCGCCGGCGATCAGGAAGGTCCAGAACAGGATCAGCGCCAGTTTCGGGCTGAACAGTTCGGTCTCGGATTCTTCCGGGATCATGTAGTACGCGCCGCCCATGAAGCCGAACAGCAGCCACACGATGAGCAGGTTGGTGTGGACCATGCGGGCCACGTTGAACGGAATGGCGGGGAACAGGAAGTCGCCGAGCACATACTGCAGGCCGAGGATCAGGCCGAACAGGATCTGACCGACGAACAGGCCGATTGCCGCGATGAAATAGGGTTTTGCAACCGCTTGGGATTTGAATTGCATGTTCAGTTCTCCTGTCGATCAGCCCTGGCTGTTAGGCGGCCAGTTTGCGTCGTTGATCGAATTGACGTGCTTCAGGAAGGCCACGATGGCATTCAGTTGCTCGTCGGTGAAGTTGAACTGCGGCATGCTGCGGCGACCCGGGATGCCTTCTTTCGGACGGCTCTGGATGAACGCCTTGACGCCTTCGTCGCCGTAGCGGACGACGACGTTGCCCAGTTCCGGAGCGAAGTAGGCACCTTCACCCATCAGGGTGTGGCAACCGATGCAGTTATTGACTTCCCACAGCTTCTTGCCTTCGGCGATTTGCGGCGTGATGTTGGCCCGCATGTCGCGCTTCGGCAGTTGCGAATGAGTATCGAATGACAGCGCAAGGAACAACAGGAAGAAGAAAATCGTCCCCCCGTAGAAAATGTTCCGCGCCATCGACTTAGTGAAAGCGCCACTCATTGTCTTTCCCCCTTTCGGAAATTGTTTGGCGGGTCGATGGTAGGTTGGGGGAGTGGGGTGCGGCTTTGATGCCTGCTAAAAATGCGGCAAGAATGTGTCGAAATCCTGCTCAGTAGCGGACTCCGGCGGGTGGCGTGAAGCTGTCGATGGCATTCAGGTAGGCGCTCCGGGCATAGGCCGAGGGATTGGGGTGCTTGCGCTGGCTCATCGACCCCTTGAGCTGTTCGAGCGAGCCGTATTCGTGCTCGGCGAGCCAGCGTTCCATGTCCTGCAGCATCTGCGAGATCAAGGGCGGGCCGTTGAGCAGCAGGCCGCTCGCCACGTGCGTGACATCGGCGCCGGCGAGCAGCATCTTCAGCGCGTCGGCCGTGTTGTGGATGCCGCCCGACGCGGCCAGCGTGATCGGCGTCTGGCCGCGCAGGATGGCGATCCAGCGCATGGCCAGCAGGCCGTCGGCCGAGCTCGAGAGCTGGACCCGGTCGACCACCGTCAGGCTGGCCAGGTCGATGTCCGGCTGGAAGAAGCGGTTGAACAGCGAGACGCCGGCGGCCCCGGCCTTTTCGGCGCGGCGGACGAAATTGGGCAGGGCCGAGAAGAAGGGGGACAGCTTGAGGCAGACGGGTATCCGGACGGCGGCCTTCAACTCGGTGAGCAAGGCGATGTAGCGATCTTCGATCCCGCCGGCGGTCTCGAACACCGTTCCCGGCAGGTGCCAGGCATTGAGCTCCAGCGCGTCGGCGCCGGCCGCCTCCAGTTCGCGGCCGAGTCCCACCCAGCCGGACAGCGAATCGCCGTTCAGGCTGGCGACGACGGGAATCTCCAGGCGTTCCTTGAGGTAGCCGACCTGTGCCAGGTAGCGGTCGAGCTTGCTTTCGTAGTCGCGGCGGCCGGGCAAGTGGCCGCTCGCTTCGCCGAAGGATTCGGGATGGATCAGGAAGCGCTCGATCATCCTTTCGTCGTTGCGCACATCCTCCTCGAACAGCGAGTGCATGACGATGGCGGCGGCGCCCGCGTCTTCGAGGTGGAGCGGCGCATCGGCGTCGCGGGTGAGCGGGGTGGATGACGGGACGATCGGGTTCTTCAGGGACAGGCCGAGGTAGCGGGTGCTCAGGTCAGGCATTGCTGTTCTCCTCTGCGGCAGGCGTTTCGGCGCCGGGCAGGGCCAGTGCGGCGAGGTCGGTGTATTCCCGATGGCGGTGGCGGGCCGCCGTTTCGGCTTCATCCATCAAGCGTCCGGCCGCTTCCGGGCGCAAGCGCTCCAGCACCGTGAAGCGGGCCTCGTGCCGGGCGAAGTCGCGATAAGGGATCGACGGCGCGGCACTATCCACGGTCAGCGGGTTGAGGCCCTGTTCGCGCCGGCGCGGGTCGTAGCGGAGCAGGGGCCAGTGGCCGGACTTGACCGCCAGATCCTGCTGGCGCAGGTTGCAGGACAGATCGACGCCATGCGCGATGCACGGGCTGTAGGCGATGATGATCGAGACGCCGGGATAGCTTTCGGCGTCGAGGAAGGCCTTCAGCGTATGCACATCCTTGGCGCCGTAGGCGACCTGGGCGACGAAGACGTTTTCGTAGTCCATGGCGATGCGCGCCAGGTCCTTCTTGCGGTTCGGCTTGCCGCCGGCGGCGAACTTGGCGACGGCGCCGAGCGGCGTGGCCTTGGAATTCTGGCCGCCGGTGTTGGAATAGACCTCGGTGTCGAGGACCAGGATATTGACGTCCTGCCCCGAGGCCAGCACGTGGTCGAGGCCGCCGAAGCCGATATCGTAGGCCCAGCCGTCGCCGCCGACGATCCACACGCTGCGCCGGACCAGGTATTCCGCCAGCGCCGCCAGCTGGGCCGCTTCGGACGTGGCGATGGCCTGCAGCGCGGCGAGCAGCTCGGCCACCCGTTCGCGCTGCGCCTGGATGCCGGCGTCGCTGCGCTGCTCCGCTTCGAGCAGCCCGCTGACCAGCGCCGGATCGAGTTGCGCCGCCAGGGCCTGCAGCTGCGTGCGCGCCGCGTCGGCCAGCTGGTCGGTGGCCAGGCGCATGCCGAGGCCGAACTCGGCGTTGTCTTCGAAGAGAGAATTGCTCCAGGCCGGGCCGCGACCGTCGGCATCCTTGCCATACGGCGTGGTCGGCAGGTTGCCGCCGTAGATCGACGAACAGCCGGTGGCGTTGGCGACCAGCATGCGGTCGCCGAACAGCTGCGTGGCCAGCCGGATGTACGGGGTCTCGCCGCAGCCGACGCAGGCGCCGGAGAACTCGAACAGCGGCTGCAGCAGCATGGCCCCGGGCAGGGCGGTGCGCTTGGCGTGCTGCCGCTCGAGGTCGGGCAGGGTCAGGAAGAACTCCCAGTTCGCCGCCTCGGCGGCGCGCAGGGGCGGCTGGGCGGCCATGTCGAGGGCCTTGTGCGAGATGTCCGACTTGTCGCGGATCGGGCAGGCCTCGACGCACAGCGTGCAGCCGGTGCAGTCCTCGGGCGCCACCTGGTAGCTCATCTGCGTGCCGGCCGGGTAGTCCTTGCTGCGCGCCGGCGCGTGCTTGAAGGTGGGCGGCGCGCCGGCGGCCTGGGCTGGCGTGAAAACCTTGGCGCGGATCGCCGAATGCGGGCAGACGAAGACGCACTTGCCACATTGCGTGCACAGTTTTTCGTCCCAGACCGGAATTTCCAGCGCCAGGTTGCGCTTTTCATGGCGCGCCGTACCGGTCGGCCAGGTGCCATCGACCGGGAACAGCGAAACGGGCAGCCGGTCGCCATGGCCGGCGATCAGCGGCAAGGTGACGCGCCGGACGAAGTCGTCGGCGGCCGTCGGCGGGCTGGGCGGCTCAAGGGCCGAGGCCGTTTCGGGAAGCGCCACGCGATGCAGGCAGGCCAGCGTCCGGTCGATGGCGCGGTAGTTGAATTCGGCGATGCGCCGGCCCTTGCGGCCGTAGGTCTTGTCGACGGCGCGCTTGATCGCGGCGATGGCCTGCTCCCGGGGCAGGATGCCGGAAATGGCGAAGAAACAGGTCTGCATCACGGTGTTGATGCGTCGGCCCATGTCGGCTTCATGCGCCACCCGGTAGGCGTCGATGACGTAGAAGCGGATGTTCCTGGCGATCATCTGCCGCTGGACGCGTGCCGGCAGGCGATGCCAGGCCTGCTCGGGCGGCACCTCGGTGTTGAGCAGGAAGACGGCTTCCGGCGCGGCGTGCGCCAGCAGGTCGTGGCTGTCGAGAAAGTGCGGCTGGTGGCAGGCGACGAAGCGCGCATCGCCGTCGCCGGTCAGGTAGGCCGAGCGGATCGGCTGCGGGCCGAAGCGCAGGTGCGACACGGTCATCGCACCGGACTTCTTGGAGTCGTAGACGAAATAGCCCTGGGCATGGAGAGCGGTTTCGTCGCCGATGATCTTGATCGAATTCTTGTTCGCCGACACCGTGCCATCCGAACCGAGGCCGTAGAAGACGGCGGCGAAATGGGCGCCGGCGGCCGCGGTGCGGAAGCTGGGATCGAAGGGCAGCGACAGCCGGGTGACATCGTCGCGGATGCCGACCGTGAAGCGGCGCTGCGGCGATGCCTCGGCGCAGGCGGCGAAAACGGAAACGACCATGGCCGGCGTGAATTCCTTGGAGCCCAGCCCGTAGCGGCCGCCGATCACGCGCGGCATGGCGGGGAAGCGGGGCGTCGCGCCTGCCGCGTCCTCGGCCAGCGCGACCAGTACGTCCTTGAACAGCGGTTCGCCGTCGGCGCCGGCTTCCTTGCAGCGGTCGAGCACGGCGACGGTGCGCACGGTCGGGGGCAGGGCGGCGAGCAGTGCTGCCGGCGCCCACGGCCGATACAGGCGGACCTTGAGCAGGCCGACCTTCTCGCCGCGGAGATTCAGGTCGTCCACGGTTTCCTGCACGGTTTCGGCGCCGGAGCCCATCATCACGATGACGCGCCCGGCATCCGGCGCGCCGGCATAATCGAACAGCCGGTAGGCGCGCCCGGTCAGCCCGGCGAAGCGCTCCATGATCCGCTGCACGATGCCGGGGAAGGCATCGAACCACGGGTTCTGCGCCTCGCGGCACTGGAAGAAGGTGTCCGGGTTCTGTGCCGTGCCCCGCAGCACCGGGTGTTCCGGCGACAGGGCGCGGCGGCGCTGGGCGTCGATCTGCGCCGGGTCGAACAGGGCCTTGAGGGTATCGTCGGCCAGCGGCGCGATCTTGGCGACTTCGTGCGAGGTGCGGAAGCCGTCGAAGAAATGCAGCACCGGGATGCGCCCGGCCAGCGTCGCGGCCGAGGCAATGGCCGCCATGTCCTGTGCTTCCTGCACCGAGTTCGAGGCGAGCAGCGCGAAGCCGGTGCCGCGCGTCGCCATCGCGTCGGAATGGTCGCCGAAGATGGACAGCGCATGCGTGGCGACGGCGCGGGCGGCGACATGGAATACGGTCGGCGTCAGTTCGCCGGCGATCTTGTACATGTTGGGGATCATCAGCAGCAGGCCTTGCGACGCCGTGAAGGTGGTGGCCAGGGCGCCGGCCTGCAGCGCGCCATGGACGGCCCCGGCGGCGCCGCCTTCGGATTGCAGCTCGACGACGGCGGGGACGGTGCCCCACAGGTTCCTGCGGCCCTGGGCGGCCCATTCGTCGGACAGTTCGCCCATGCCGGACGAGGGCGTGATCGGATAAATGGCGATCACTTTGGAAACGCGGTAGGCCACGTTGGCGACGGCTTCGTTGCCGTCGATGGTGAGCATGCTGTTCATGCGAAACCCCTGAGACGGTGCCGGTTCTCCGCCGGCTTGCTGCGACGCTGCGGGTGCTGCGTTGCAGCAACTTCATCATACGCCCGATGCTTGCCATCGGCATGGGCTCTTGTCCCGCATCGTGGAAGGGGCTTCCACGCAGCCGGCGGCGTGGCGAGGCGGTATACTCCGGCCTCCTACAGCTGAAAGCATTTCATGGCCGCATCCAACGACACCGCCAGCATGGCGCTCTTCTGTGACTTCGAGAACATCGCCCTCGGCGTGCGCGACGCACAGTACGAAAAATTCGATATCCGCCCCGTTCTCGAGCGCCTGCTCGCCAAGGGCAGCATCGTCGTCAAGAAGGCCTATTGCGACTGGGAGCGCTACAAGGGCTTCAAGGCCGCGATGCACGAGGCCAATTTCGAACTGATCGAAATCCCGCACGTCCGCCAGTCGGGCAAGAACTCGGCCGACATCCGCATGGTCGTCGATGCCCTCGACCTGTGCTACACCAAGTCGCACGTCGACACCTTCGTGATCATTTCCGGCGATTCCGATTTCTCGCCGCTCGTTTCCAAGCTGCGCGAGAACGCCAAGAAAGTGATCGGCGTCGGCGTCAAGCAGAGCTGTTCCGACCTGCTGATCACCAACTGCGACGAATTCATCTATTACGACGACCTGGTCCGCGACCGCGAGGCGCATCGGGGCGGCCAGCGCCGCGAGCGCGAGAAGCGTTCGCCGGAAGAGGAAGCCCGCCGCAGCGAGAAGCAGGAGGAGCGCAAGGCCAAGGCCGTCGATATCGTTTCCACCACCTTTGGCGATCTCATTGCCGATCGCGGCGAGAGCGAACGCATCTGGGCCTCCGTGCTCAAGGAAGTGGTCAAGCGCCGCAACCCGGGTTTCAACGAAAGCTATTACGGTTTCCGCAGCTTCGGCAACCTGCTGGAAGAGGCGGCGAGCCGCGGCCTGCTCGGCTTCGGCCGCGACGACAAGGGGGCTTTCGTCTTCCGTGCGCCGTCACGGCCGGCGCTGGTCGTCGAGGGCGAAGCGCCGGTCGAGGCGGTTGTCGCCGAGGCGGCGGTCGCCGTTGTTGGCGAACCGCTTGCCGCGCCAGGCGAGATGGCGGCAGCGGAGTCCGAGGCCTCAAGCAGCCAGCGCCGCCGTGGCGGTCGCCGCGGGCGCAACGGCCGGGATCGCGAACGCGTGCCGGCCAGCGAAGCAGTGGCTGAAACGGCTCCCGTGGCCGAGCCCGAGCCGGTCGTCGAAGCGGCGCCGGCCGCCGTCGCGGCAGCGGCGGGCGATGCCGCCGACACCAAGCCGCGTCGCGATGCGCGGCGCGGTCGCGGCGGTCGGGGCAAGGAAGTGGCGAGCGTTGTCGAGGCCGCTCCGGCAGCCGAGGTGACGCCCGCAGCCGAGGCCGCTGCGCCCGAGGCGGAAAGCAAGCCGAGCCGCGGCGGCCGTCGTCCGCGCAAGAGCGCGTCGTCGGAGGTCGCCGAAGCCGTCGTCGAATCCGCACCGCCCGCCGAGGCAGCCGCCGGCGACGCCAAGCCTGCCAAGGCCAAGCGACCGGCGCGCCCGCGCAAGCCGAAGGCCGCCGATACGGCGGAAGGCTGAGCAAACACGGAAAGGCAGCCTCGGCTGCCTTTCTTTTTGGGCTGGCTGCCCCGGGCTAGATGACGTTGAGCAGCTTGCTGCGCAGCGACTCGGCTTCGCGCTTGCCGTCGCGCGACATCACGATGGCGTGATACCACTCGTCGTACAGGTTGCGCAGTTCCTGGTGCCCGCCGCTCTTGTCGATGCGGTCGAGCAGGCCGCTGGTGCCCAGCGAACCGACGAAGGCATTGAGCGTGTTGGTCATGAAATTGCGCGCCATCTGCAGGCGAACCGGGTCCGGCTCGGCCGGCAGGTCGCCGAAGGCCGTGATCGAAGGCAGCTTGGCCGGAAGCGGCGAAGCGGCAGCCGGCGGCACTCCCTTCAGGTCGTGGAACTCGATGTAGCCTTCTTCCTCGAGCATGCCCAGCGTGTGCTGCAGGTCGTCGGCGAGGATCATGCCGCGCAGCTCCTCGACCGAACGCTTCCCATCGACGAAGATCAGGATTCGTCGCACGCGCGGCGACAGCCCTCCGGCCTTCGTGGCGATTTCGTCATGCCCTTTCTGGGTCTTTGCGAAAACAACGCCCATTGTTTGTCTCCAACTTTGGTGTGTGAATTTTTGCAGGGCATTGTACAGAAAAGAAAAACCCGCCATGCGGCGGGTTTTTTCGGGGCGTGAATTAATTCGCGATCAGGCGGCGGCCTGGACCGGAATCTTGTGCCCGCGACGCACGATGCGATTCTGCGAATCGACGTAGATCAGGTCGGGTTCATGCTTGGCCAGCTCGACTTCGTTGTACACGGCGAAAGTGGCGATGATCAGGATGTCGCCCGGGGCGGCGCGGCGGGCAGCCGAGCCGTTGACCGAGATGACGCCCGATCCGCGTTCGGCGCGGATGGCATAGGTCGTGAAACGCTCGCCGTTATTTACGTTCCAGATGTCGATCTGTTCGTATTCCTTGATGTTGGCTGCCTCGAGCAGGTCTTCATCGATGGCGCAGGAACCCTCGTAGTGCAGGTCGGCGTGGGTTGCAGTCACGCGGTGCAGCTTGGATTTCAGCATTGTTCTCTGCATGGTTTCACTCATCCAGAAGGTTGGGGGAAGCGCATTGTAGCGACAATATCCCCTCTGTCAACGGGCTGTAATTATGGATTTTGCTGCCGGGTCAAATCTCAATGTTATCAATGAGTCGCGTCGTTCCCAGGCGGCTGGCGGCAAGCACCACCAGTGGGGCGTTTACGCCTTTCGGCATAGCCAGGTCGGCCTGTTGCCGGATCGCAACATAGTCGGTTTTCCAGCCGGCGGCATTGAGCTCGGCAATCGCCTTTTCTTCCAGTTTGAGCGTATCGGCCTCGCCCTGGCGGATCGCATCGCGGATTTCGTTGAGCAGGCGATACAGGCGCGGCGCCTCGGCGCGTTCGGTTTCGCTCAGGTAGCCGTTGCGCGACGATAGCGCCAGCCCGTCGGCAGCGCGGACCGTTTCGCCGCCGACGATGGCGATCGGCATGGCCAGCTGGCGGGTCATGTTGCGGATGACCATCAGCTGCTGGTAGTCCTTCTTGCCGAACAGCGCGGCATCCGGCCGGACGATGTTGAACAGCTTGGTGACCACGGTGGCGACGCCGCGGAAGTGGCCGGGGCGGAACTCGCCGTCGAGCACGTTCTGGATGGCCGGCGGTTCGACGACATATTCCTGCGGCTCGGGGTAGAGATCGGCCTCGGTCGGCGCGAACAGCACGTCGACGCCGGCGGCGGCCAGCTTGGCGCAGTCGTCGGCAAACGTTCGCGGGTACTTGTCGAAATCCTCGTTCGGGCCGAATTGCAGGCGGTTGACGAAGATCGAGGCGACCACCGTGTCGCCGTGGGCGCGGGCCTGCTCCATCAGGCTGATGTGGCCGGCGTGGAGGTTGCCCATGGTCGGCACGAAGACGATGCGGCCGCGGTTCTTCAAGGCCGAACGCAGGTCGGCGATGGCGGAATGGATGTGCATGGTTGGAGTCTCTTGCGTGGGAAGGCCGGGTCTGGCGCCCGGCCGTTCCGGATCAGGCCGCGTAGGTGTGTTCCGGGCCGGGGTAGCTGCCACCCTTGACGGCGGCCACGGCACGACAGGCGGCGTCATGCACGGAGCTGGCGCCGTCCATGAAGTTGCGGACGAACTTGGCTTTCTTGCCGGGCGGGATGTCGAAGGCGTCATGCACGACCAGCACCTGGCCCGAGCAGTTCTTGCCGGCGCCGATGCCGATGGTGATGATGTGCAGCATGGCCGTGACTTCGGCGGCGAGCACGGCGGGAATGGCTTCGAGGACGATCATCGTCGCCCCGGCTTCCTGCAATGCCAGCGCATCGTCCCGCAGGCGCTGGGCGGCGGCTTCGCCCTTGCCCTGCACCTTGTAGCCGCCCATGACGTGCACCGACTGCGGTGTCAGGCCGAGGTGGCCGCAGACGGGAATGCCGCGGTCGACCAGGAATTTGACGGTCTTCGCCATGTCGCCGCCGCCTTCCAGCTTGACCATCTGGGCGCCGGCGGCCATCAGCGCGGCGGCGTTGCGGAAAGCCTGTTCCGGCGATTCCTGGTAGCTGCCGAAAGGCATGTCGGCGATGATGAAGGCGCGGTCCGAGCCGCGCTTGACGGCGGCGGTGTGATACGCGATGTCGGCCACAGTGACCGGTAGCGTGGTGTCATGGCCCTGGATCACGTTGCCCAGCGAGTCGCCGATGAGCAGGGACTCGACGCCGGCACCGTCGAGCAGGCGCGCGAAGCTGGCGTCGTAGGCGGTGAACATGACGACCTTCTCGCCGGCTGCGTAGAGCTTGGCGAGATCGCCCTGGGTCAGGCGGCGGGTGACGACTTGAGTAGACATTCAGGTCCTGAAGACGAAGTAGACGGCGCCTAGGATACACAGAGCCGCCCACAGGTAGTCAAGCTTGAGCGGCTGATTCATGTAAAAGACGACGAAGGGCACGAACACGGCGAGGGTGATGACTTCCTGCAGGATCTTGAGCTGGCCGAGGTCGAGCTCGGTATTGCCGATGCGGTTGGCCGGCACCTGGAGGAGATACTCGAACAGCGCAATGCCCCAGGAAAGAAGCGCGGCGATCCACCACGGCCGGTCGTTGAGGTTCTTGAGATGCGAGTACCAGGCGAAGGTCATGAAGACGTTCGACAAGGCCAGCAGAATCACCGTCTGCCACAGCACGGGGATGTGCAGGCCTAACAGGTTCACAGCTTGACGATGCCCTGGTTGGCGACGGCCGGCAGCCAGGCGGCGACGGTGCCGCGCCCGGGGATTTTCAGGTCGGGGGCGATTTCGGCCAGCGGCTGGAGCACGAAGGCCCTCAGGTGCAGGCGCGGGTGCGGCAGGGTCAGGCGCGGCAGGTCGAGGTACTGGTCGTTGTAGAGCAGCAGGTCGAGGTCCAGCGTGCGCGGGCCGTTGCGCTCGGCGCGGATGCGGCCGAAGCGCTGTTCGATCTCGAGCAGGGCGTCGAGCAGGGCTTCGGGCGCCAGGCCGGTTTCGAGCTCGGCCACGGCATTGACGAATTCCGGCTGGTCGGCGATGCCGACGGGCGCCGTCCGGTACAGCGAGGAGCTATGGACGATGCGGCTGTCCGGCAGGTTGGCCAGCGCGGCGAAGGCCGCGCGCACCGTGCTGGCCGGGTCGCCGAGGTTGGCCCCGAGCGCGACGTAGGCGGTGTTCATGCGCTGGCGGCGGGGCCGGAGCCGCCGGCCGGTTTCTTGCGGCGACGGCGCTTCTTCTTGTCGCCGGCCTGTTCCGGCAGCAGCATGTCGGCGCGCTTGTCGCCCTCGGCGTTCTGGAAGCGCGTCCACCAGTCGGCGATTTCCATGTCGAGTTCGCCGGCCTGGGCGCGCAGCACCAGGAAGTCGTAGCCGGCGCGGAAGCGCGGCTGTTCGAGCAGGGCGTAGGGGCGCTTGCCGGCGCGCTGTTCGAAGCGCGGCTGCAGGGCCCAGATGTCCTTGATGTCGCCGGCGATGCGGCGGGTGATGGCGAGCTTTTCGCCCTGCACGTCGAGGACGGAGTCCATCGCCGTGTACAGTGCCGGAATCTTCGGCTCGCCCTTGGCCTTGAGCTTTTCCCAGTGCGCCAGCACCTCGTGCCAGAGCAGGGTGGCGAACAGGAAGCCGGGCGAGGTGCCCTTGCCGCGCCGTACGCGCTCGTCGGTATTGGCCAGCGACAGCATGACGAACTTTTCGCCGAGCGGCTGTTCGAGGATGACGTCGAGCAGCGGCAGCAGGCCGTGGTGCAGGCCCTCGTCGCGCAGCTGGGTCAGGCACTTGACCGAGTGGCCCGAGGTCAGCAGCTTGAGCATTTCGTCGAACAGGCGGGCCGGCGGCACGTTTTCGAGCAGTTCGGCCATTTCGCGGATCGGCTTGCGCGCTTCCGGGTCAATGGAGAGGCCGAGCTTGGCGGCGAGGCGGACGGCGCGCAGCATGCGCACCGGGTCTTCGCGGTAGCGGGCGCGCGGCTCGCCGATCATGCGCAGCGTCTGCTGCTTGAGATCGCCGACGCCGTGGTGGTAGTCGATCACCGCCTCGGTGGCTGGGTCGTAGTACAGCGCGTTGGCGGTGAAGTCGCGGCGGGCGGCATCCTCGGCCTGCGAGCCGAAGACGTTGTCGTGCAGCACGCGGCCGTGCTCGTCCTTCTTCGCATCGTCGCCGAGGGCGCCGCGGAAGGTGGTCACCTCCAGCGTTTCCTGGCCCATCATGACGTGTACGATCTGGAAGCGGCGGCCGATGATGCGCGAGCGGCGGAAGTAGCGGCGCACTTCCTCGGGCGTGGCGTCGGTGGCGACGTCGAAGTCCTTGGGCTCGGCGCCGATCAGCAGGTCGCGCACGGCGCCGCCGACGACGTAGGCCTTGTGGCCGTGGCCCTGCAGCGTCTCGCAGACGCGCCGGCTGCCGCTGCTGATGCGGTCGCGGGTGATGCCGTGCTTGGCGACGGGGATGACGGCCGGTTCGTGGCGGTTGGCGGTAGGTTTCTTGCCGCTGAAGACGCGGGAAATGAGTTTGCGGATCACGTATTACCGTTCAGGCGGCGCGCAGGCGCTGCAAAAAGATGGGATTTTACCGGAAGTCGGTGATTATTCACGGATTTTGCCGAGGCGCCGTCAATTGAGTCCGAAGAAGTCGCGAATCTTGCGGCCGATATCGGCGCTGCCCGGGGTGTTGCGGACCAGTTCGTTCTGCCCCTGGGTGTAGCCCTGTTCGAGTTCGGCGAAGCGCTGCAGGCGGCGTTCGAGGATGCTCGACAGCATGTCGGCCAGCTCCGGGCGTTGCTCGATGATGGACTGGAAGCCGGCCTTGTCCAGGCGGTAGGCCTCGACGTTGGTGCTGGCGACCACGGTGGCCCGGCGCGGCGCGCCGGTCATCAGGCCGATTTCGCCGAAGACGCTGCCCGGGCCGCGCGTTTCGAGCAGGCGGCGGGCGCCTTCCGGCGGCTGCCACCAGGCTTCGGCCTCGCCGCTGACCATGATGTACAGCCAGTGGGCGATGGCTCCCTGGCGGGTAATGATGTCGCCACGGGCGAACGGCGCCTTGACCAGGTGTTCGGCGAGGTGGCGTTTTTCGGTGTCGGAGAGGCGGGTGAACAACTCGATGCCGTCGATCGCCTGCAGGCGGCGCAGCAGCTCGCGGCTTTCCACTTCCTTGCGATGCTTGGCGCCTTCCTCGACGAGGTGGATGGTGTGGTCGTCGGTGGCCAGGCGAACGCCGTTGCGCTGCAGGGTGGCCAGGATGTGCACCCGGACGTCGGAGTCCGTCGGGTCGTCGAGCTTCGGGTTGAGCAGCCAGTAGCGCAGCACGTAATGGGCGTAGCCGGGGCCGAAATCCATCAGCACGCAATTCGGCGCGGGCTGGAGCGCGATGTTGGGGATGTTGGCGTCGGCGATGTCGGTCTGGACCAGGTCGATGATCTTGCCGGGCGGGATGGCGAGATCGACGTTGAAGCCGATGCTGCGGCGCCAGCCGGGCAGGCTCTGGTGCTTGTCGCAGAGCACGTAGTAGCGCCCCTTCATCAGCTGGCTGTTGGGTACGACGACCTTTTCGCCATTGCGGGTGAGCAGGGCGGTGAAGCGCCACTGGATGTCGGTGACCTGGCCGGACAGGTCGTCGATGCGTATCCAGTCGCCGATTTCCAGCGAATTGTCCATCTGCAGGGCGACGCCGCCGAGCAGGTTGCCCAGCGTGTCCTGCATCGAAATGGCCAGCACGGCGGTGAGGATGGCCGAGGTGGCGAACAGGTGGCTGAGTTCGACGCCGGCGAGGTTGAGGCGGAAGAAGGCCCAGCCGACGTAGCCGACGATGACCAGGATGTCGCCGAGGATGCCCGAAATCCGCAGGTTGACGCGGGGCAGGGCGACATTGAAGAAGGCCAGGCCGGCGAAGCGGATGACCGCCAGGCCTTCGCCGAAGACCGCCAGCTGACGCAGCCAGCCGGCTGCTGTCCGGCTGGTCGAGCCGCCGGAAACCAGCCCGGCCAGCAGGTCGCCGATCAGGCAGGCGAGGAAGAAGACGCTGGTGTTGATCAGCGACGGGCGCATCGCCCTGAGCGGACGGAGGATGACCATCAGCAGCAGCGCCAGCGCGATGGTCGCGTAAGGCGCTTCCGGGCTCAGGAAAGGGATGCGCAGCATGGTCTCAGCGCAGGCTCAGGACGGCCCAGCCGCTGGCCGCGGCATGGGCGCGCAGCTTGTCGTCGGGATCGACGGCGATCGGGGTCTTCACCTTCTGCATCAGCGGCAGGTCGTTGTGCGAGTCGCTGTAGAAATAGCTGTTGTCGAAGGCGCCCCACCACAGGCCCAGCGATTCCAGCCAGCTGTCGACGCGGGTGATCTTGCCGCCCTGGAAGGATGGCGTGCCGGTCGGCTGGCCGGTGAAGGCGCCGGTTTGCACGTCGACTTCCGGGATGGTGCCGATCAGGTGCGGGATGCCGAATTCGCGGGCGATCGGCCCGGTGACGAAACTGTTGGTGGCGGTGACGATGGCGCACAGGTCGCCGGCGGCCAGGTGTTCGAGGACCAGGGTGCGGGCCTTGACGGTCATGATCGGGCGGATGTGGCGGTCGACGTATTCGCGGTGCCAGGCGTCGAGTTCGGCGCGGCCGTGGCGGGCCAGCGGGGCGAGCTGGAAGGCGAGGAATTCGTAGATGTCGAGCGTGCCGGCCTTGTACTGCTCGTAGAACCGGATGTTCTTCGCTTCCTGCAGTTCGCGGTCGACGACGCCCTTGGAAATCAGGAATTGCGCCCACTCGAAATCGGAGTCGCCGGCGAGAAGGGTGTTGTCGAGGTCGAAAAGGGCGAGGTTCATGCGTCGTGTTCCAGGGAAAGCAGTTCGCGCAGCAGGGGCAGCGTGACCGGGCGTTTTTGTTCGAGGGTGTATTGGTCGAGGGCGACGACCAGCATGGCCAGCGTGCGCATGTCGCGCGAGACGTGGCGCAGCAGGTAGCCGATCGTCTCCGGCGACAGCTTGAGCGCCCGCTCCCTGGCCAGGGTGGCGATGGCCGCCGCCTTTTCGGCGTCGGACAGCGGTTGCAGGCGGTAGATCAGGCCGGAACCGAGGCGGGTGCGCAGGTCCTCGCGCAGCGCCAGGTGCGCCGGGGGCTGGGGCGCGGCGGTGAGCAGCAGGCCGCCGTCCATCTTCATCTGGTTGAACAGCGCGAAGAGGGCGATCTGCCCGTCGGCATCGAGCTGGTCGACGTTATCCACGGCCAGCGCTTCGCTGGCGCCGACCCCGGTCAGCGACGGATTGAGCGCCGTGTCGACATAGGCGAAGCCGCTCGCCAGCAACAGGTGCGAGCGACCGCAGCCGGCTTCGCCGTAGAGGCAGAACGATGTGTCCGGACGACTGCCGGCCAGCCATTCGGTCAGCGCGGCGACCGTCTCGGCGTTGGCGCCGGGGACGAAATTGTCCAGCGAGGGCGGACTTTCCGGCAGCAGGTCGAGAGTGAGCTGGCGCATCGAGCGAAATCGGTTGGCGAGTGGGTGGTTGCGGATTTTAGCATTGGGCCGTTCCCCCCTCACGCCGAATGCCGACTCAGATGCGCTCCCAGAGCGTGACTTCGGACAGCGTGTGCTGGAATTTGCGTTTCGTCTCGCGGATCACGAAGGGCACCGCCAGGGGGCCGCCGACCAGCCGGAAATGCCGACCGAGCAGGGCTTTCAGGCCATCGAGCGTAGTGAAGTTCTCGCCGTCCTTCTTGAAGCCGCCGATCCATTCGGCGCGCTTGGTGTGCTCCTCCAGCCAGGTGTAGGGCGAGGCGAGCATCAGCAGGCCGCCCGTGTTCAGGCGCTGATGCACGTTTTCCAGGAATTTCGCCGGGCTGTACAGGCGGTCGATCAGGTTGGCGGCGAGGATCAGGTCGTAGCCGCCGAAGATCGGCTTCAGGTTGCAGGCGTCGCCCTGGAAGAACTCGACCTTGGGCGCCAGTTCGGCGAGGCCCAGTCCGGCCAGCGAGCATTCCTTGTAGGCGACCAGCTCGCCTTCCTCGGCCAGCGTGTAGCGCAGCGTGCCCTGTTCGGCCAGCTGGCTGCCGATGCCGATGAAGCGGGCCGAGAAGTCGAGGCCGGTGACGCGGTCGAAATGGCGGGCCAGCTCGAAGCTCGCCCGGCCGGTGGCGCAGCCGAGGTCGAGCGCCTTGCCGGCCGGCCGGTCGCCCATCGCGGCGATGGCCATGTGGGCCAGGGTGCGCGGGAAGTTGGCGACGCCGAAATATTCGTCGCCGTAGTGGAACTCGATGTATTCCGAGACCAGGCGGTCGGTTTCGTAATGCGAGGTCGGCTGGGCGGGCGGCGCGCCGGCCACCACGTAGCGGAAGCCGGCGTGCTGGAAGAAATGCCGGCGGAAGGCGTAGCGCGACAGCGGCGCGGCCTGGTTGCCGCAGGAAATCCACGAGCCGCCCTTGATCAGGTTGTGGCGGTCGTCGAAGGTCGGCGTCGTGAAGTCGTCGTAGATCGGGTGCACGGCGAAGCCATCGAACGGGTAGGTCGGCGTTTCCAGCCATTGCCAGACGTTGCCGACGACGTCGAACAGCGGCCCGTGGGCGAAGCGCGTCACCGGGCAGCTCGACGCCCAGTGGCGCAGTTCGCTGTTGGCCGCAGGCGCGGTGTCGCCGGGCAGGTCGTGGACGCCGGCGAAGTGGCGCAGGGCTTGCCATTCGTCCTCGCTGGGCAGACGCACCGGCTGGCCGGTCTCGCGGGCCTTCCAGCGGCAGAAGGCCTTGGCCTCGTGGTAGTTGGTTTCCACCGGCCAGTCCCACGGTATCGGCACTTCCTCGAGCATCAGGCGCAGCTTCCACTGCACCCCGGCGCGCACCCAGAAAGTCGGGTGGCGGGCATGGGCGAACTCCTTCCATGCCGCGCCTTCCGCCTGCCACAGCGACTCGTCGGCATAGCCGCCGGCCTCGACGAAGGCGAGGAATTCGCCGTTGCTGACCAGGTGGCGGCTGGCCTGGAAGGCGGCGGTGGTCGCCGTGTGCCGGCCGAACTCGTTGTCCCAGCCGTAGATCAGCGGCTCGCTGCGGTCGCGGCCGAGGCGGAAGCTGGCGGCCGGGATGTCGACCAGCGCATTGGCCGGCGCCGCATCGCTTTCGCGGCATGGCGTCCACGCCGGGTGCGGCTGCACGTATTTGAGTTCGTGCTGGCGGATCAGTACCGACGAGGTTTCGAGGTGGATGCGCTCGTGCTCGATGCCCATCAGCACGATCCACAGCGGATCGTCCCAGCCGATGGGCAGGCTCAGCGGCACGCTCTCGATCACCCGGGCGATGGTGGCCCGGGCCTGCCGGCGGTAGTCGCGCACGGCCTCCACGCCGGGCCAGTCGTAGCGCACGTCGTTGAGGTCGTCCCAGCTCATCTCGTCGACGCCGATGGCGAACATCGACTCAAAATTGGGGTTGATGCGCTGTTCGAGCAGGCCGGCGAGCAGCAGCTTGTTGATGAAGAAGGTCGCCGTATGGCCGAGATAGAAGATCAGCGGGTGGCGCAGCGCGATCGGCTTGCGGTAGTAGGCCTCGTCGCCGCGCAGCACCTCGAACAGCTGCTCGTAGCGGTCGAAGGTGGCGTGGAAGCAGGCGAGAATCTCGCGCCGCTTCGTCTCAGGGTCTGTGCCGGTCAGCAGCGGCGTGCCGGACAAGGGGATCTGCTTCATGCGGTCACCGGGCGGGTTCATGGTTGCGGATCAGGAATCGGCCGGGGCCTCCTGCATGCGCAACGGCCCCGTTTCGATGAGTTTAGCATTGCTCGTCCGGAGCGCAGGCGATGGCGTTCGAACGGCGAATTCGTCCAGGCGTCGGGCGCTGTCCCGTAGCCGGTGGCGGCTGATTCCGCCCCGCTGCAAGGCGTGCGCCGCAGCGTGGATGGCCCGGTAGGCCTGGCGCGGATCGTAGGACACCAGCACCAGGTCGACGCCGGCGGCGAGCGCCTCGGCGGCCACCCGGCCGATGCCGAGATCGAACACGGCGCCCATGTTGAGGTCGTCGGTGACCAGCACGCCGTCGTAGCCCCAGTCGCCGCGCAGCAGGCCGTCGACCACGGCGGCGGAGTGCGAGGCGGCACGCTCCGGGTCGATGGCGGCCAGCACGACGTGGCCGAGCATCATCGCCGTGCCGGGGTGGCCGGCGAGCGTGCGGAAGGGCTGCCAGTCGGCGGCCAGCTCGGCCGGCGCGTCGTCGAGGCGGGCGGCGAACAGGTGGGTGTCGGCACGTACCCGGGCGAGGCCGGGGAAGTGCTTGATCGTGGCCCGCACGCCGCCTGCGTTGAGGCCGTCGATATAGCCGCCGGCCACGGCGCTGACGGTGGCCGGGTCGTCGGCAATGGCGCGGGCGCCGAGGCGGGTCAGGCGGTCGTGCGGATTGTCGGCGCCGGGCGGCCGCAGGTCGACCACCGGGCCGAAGTTGAGATTGACGCCGAGCGCAGCCAGTCCGGCCGCCTGCTGCAAGCCGTAGCGATATGCCGCCGCATCTCCCCGGCCGGCCAGGCTGGCCAGCGGCGGCATGGCCTCGAGCAGCGGCGACAGGTGCGACACCGGCCCGCCTTCCTGGTCGCCGGCGACGATCAGCGGCGGCAGTTCGGCGCGTCGGCGGATGGCCTGCAGGGCTTCGATCTCGGCCGCCACGTCGGTCAGCTCGCGGCCGCGCAGGTTGCGTCGGGCAAGGTAGATGCCGCCGATCAGGCCGCGCGCGGCGAGCAGCTTTACCTCCTCAAAGTCGGTATAGCCGACGACGAAATGCCGGCCGACCGCCTGCATGGCTTCGCCGGCGTCGAGTACCGCGTCGCGCTGGGCGCGGTACTCGGCTTCGCGCCACAGGGTCACGGCCAGCACCGCGAGCAGCACCCAGGCCATGCGGCGCGGCAGGTGCCGCCGCCACAACAGGCCGGCCAGCGCGGCGCCGAGCAGCAGGCTGGTTTCCCAGTCGCGCAGCCAGTACAGCAGCGGATGCTTGAGGTGCCAGGCGTGGAGCAACAGCAGCGGCGGCAGCAGCCAGCCTGCCAGTCGGGCGGCGGCGCTCATGCCTGTTCCGGGCCGCCGATCTGGCCGCTCAGGCGATACCAGTCGACGCGGCGGGTGGCGAGCATGGTGGCGCCGAGGGCGAGGAAGAGCAGCAGGCTGCCCATGAGCAGCGAGTTGTCCTCGGAGAGCAGCACGCCGTAGAGCACGCCGTACAGGCCGGTCAGCCCGGTGCCGAAAGCGAAGCCCTGGCGCATGCCGCCCAGCGCCCCGGCGAGGTAGAAGGCGATCAGCCCGATGCAGGCCGCCGCCGACAGGCCGTAGGCGAGCACGAAACTGAGGTGTTCGGAGAGCGCGATGAGGAGCAGGAAGAAAATGGCCAGCGCCAGCCCGACCAGCAGGTATTGCATGGGGTGGATCGGCGCCCGGCGCAGGATCTCGGTCAGGAAGAAGCCGGCGAAGGTCAGCACGATGAACAGCACGCCGTACTTCACGGCGCGCTCCGACTGCAGATAGACATTCACCGGGTCGACGAAATCGATGCTCAGCACCTCGCCGCTGCCCGGCTTCTGCGTTGCCTCGAAATTGCGCGCCAGGTGCGAGATGTCCCAGTGGGCGGCAAAGCCGTCCTTGCCAACGGTGCGCGCCGTGGGCAGGAAGCGGCCGCCGAAGTTGGGGTGCGGCCAGGCCGATTTCAGCTCGATATGGTTGGCCTCGCCGGTCGGCGCAATCGCCAGGCGGGTGGTGCCGGTCAGTTGCAGCGGGAAGCTGAAGTCAAAGCGGCTCTCGCGCTGCAGGTCGAGCGGGCCGAGGTCAATGGCCAGCCGGTTGGCCGGCAATCCCTGGGTGGGCGTACCGTCGCTGGCCGCAGCCGGCTCGTTCTTGCCGCTCGCCGAGGCGAAGCGATGCACCTTGCCGTTGATCGTGACTTGCGGATCGTTATTGACCCCACGCGGGTCGGCGATGCCGAGCAGCAGCCGGGCGCGGGCCGACACGATACGCCCGCCGCTCGGCAGTTCGGCCAGCGGCTTGAGCACGAAGCGCCCGCTGGTGCCGAGCCCGAGGCGGAACAGCCGCGCCTGGTAGATGCCCCGGTTGCGCGTCTCCACCGCGGTCTCGCCGATCATGTCCAGCTTTTCCGGCGGCAGGAGCAGGGTGCGCTCGACGATGCGGGTACGCACCGTGGTCTGTTCCGGGTTGCCCTCCTTGGGCATGGCGACATCGACCTGTTCGCGGTACGAGACGGCGATCACCGGCGCCACCAGCACCTGCTCGCCGGCCGCGCTGTTGGCGATGCTCGCCTGGACCTCGTTCTGGCGCTGGCTACGCTCGCGGATCTGGCCCTCGATCAGGCCGAGCGGCACCAATAACACCAGCGACATGAAGAATATCGCCGCCATCTTGAAGAGCAGTTTCTTGTCCATTTCTGGCTCCCTGGGTTGAATTGGGAGTCAGTGTGGGCGGCGGCTGTGAACGGGTTCGGAAGTCCCGGTGAAGGATTGTGAAGCGGGGGTGAAGCGGGGCTGGCCCGGGCTTGGCAAGAGTTTCAGAGCGCGAGCGCGATGTCCGGCAGGTTGGCAAGAACCTCGTCGTAGGTCCGATAGCGCTCGAGGGCATCGACGACGATGGCGAGCGGTTCGGGCCAGATTTCCGGCAAGTCGCGTTCCTGGCTATCCTTGATGGGGAAAGCCAGCGCCTCGTGCGGAGGAGAAAACTGTGCATTGACCCCGGGCTTGTTCCCCCGCGCATCGATGCGAAACCATCCGAGTTCCTTGAGAAATACGGCATTGAGCCCGTGCAGGCAGTACGGGGCGCCGCTTTCGCCGACCGAAAGGCGTTGATAGCAGAGGCCGGCGGGAACGCCATTGGCTCTCAGCAGGGCCGCCAGCAGATGGCTCTTCGCGTAGCAATAGCCGGTCCGGTGGCGTAGCGCGTCGGATGCCTTGCAGGTTATCGGGTTGAGCTTGTAATCGGCGCTGTGGCGCACTTCGTCGCGCACGAACTCAAAGCATCGGCGCACCAGGTCGTGTTCGGAGATGGCTGCCTGCGCCAGGCTGCGGGCAACGGCAAGAAGCTCCCGGTTTTCAAAGTCGATGTATTGGCTTGGGGACAGATATTGCTGCATGGGCTTTGGCTTCGTTGCGGCGGGGCGTTCGTGTTGCGATCACACAATTTTGCACGGAATCAGCGCATCTTCGTCGTAGGTATAGACCGCGCACATGCGGTGGTAGCCGTCGGCGACGATGACTTTGCCGTGTGTCGGATACCTGACCAGCAATAGCGGCGAAAGCGGTGTGCCGGTCTCGATCTTGGCGTGGTTCTTCTCGACGTGCGCGTTGCTGATCCCGAGCAGGGGGAGTTGGGAAGCGCGAAAGATGTCCTTTGCCTTGAACGAGGTCATGGCCGCCTTCTGGAGCGCCGCGACCTGCGTCGCCACCAGCTGCGGATCGAAGATCAGGCTCAGGTAGGAGGCGGCGGCCGGGTAATCTTGCCCTTCCGGTTCGGCCAGCCAGATCGGTTGTTTCGCGGGTTTGCCCATCGCCTTGTTCCCTTGTTTCGCTAGCCGCTTGGATTGCGGACGATGCTGCGTATTATCGGCATTTCTCCCGCCCGGGCTGAAATTTTCAGGCGAGGTGGCGTCAGGCCGGCTGCTTGCGGTGATGCCTCGCCAGCAGCCAGGCCAGCGTGCCCCCGACCAGCGGCGTGCCGACGGCGGCGATCAGCAGCATGGGAACGATGCCTGATGCGCTCAGGATGCTCGCGGCGAGCATGACGCCCAGCGACTGGCCGAGGAAGAAGCTGGAGGCGAACAGCGAGACGGCGGTACCGCGCACGGCGGGGGCCATCTGGGTAGCGTTGGTCTGCAGGGTGTTGTGCAGCATGTAGAAACCGAGGCCGACGAAATAGCTGGCGGGCAGCGCCCACAGCCAGCTTTCACCCTGGGCCAGCATCACCCAGCCGAGGGCGATGAGGATGCCGCCGCCGGTGGCCAGCCCGACTTCGCCGAGGCGGCGGACGAAATGCCGGGCGGCGAGGATGTAGGTCAGGCCGCCGATGCCGAAGAAGGCCATGGCGGCGCCGGCCATGGTCAGGCTGAGGCCGAAGCGCTCGTGCAGGTAGGAGGGCACGAAGGCCAGCGCACCGAAGACCAGCATGCCTTCGAGGAAGACGATGCTCAGGATGACCCGCGCCCACGGTTGGGCGAAAACCTGCGCCGCCTGCCCGACGATACCCTGGCGCGGCGTGTCGGCATGGCGGTGATGGGTGCTCGGATTGGCCCGCGATTCGAGCAGGACGATGGCGCCGATGACCAGGTACAGCGAGGCCAGGAAGGCGAAGGCCCAGCGCCAGCCGAGGGTGTCGGCGAAGAGGCCGCCGATGAACTGGCCGCCGATGGCGCCGAGGATCTGCCCGCCCATGAAGCGGGCCAGCGTCGCCTGCCGTTGCTCGTAATGCACGGTGTCGCCGATCCAGGCCATGGCCAGCGGGATGATGCCGGCGGCCGTGGCGCCGAGCAGGATGCGCGCAACGACTAGCGCGTCGAGCGACCAGGCGAGGGCCGAGCCGAGGGCGCCGAGCGTGCTGAGCAGGGTGGTCAGGGCGATCAGCCGGTACTTGCCGAGGCGGTCGCCAAGCGGGCCAAACAGGGCCTGGGTCAGGCCGTAGGCGATGGCGAACGAGGAGATGACCGAGGCGGCGGCGCTCGGGGTGGTCGCGAAGCTGCGGGCGAGGTCGGGCAGCAGCGGGTCGCACAGGCGGGCCGCCGCCGCGCTGGCGAAGGCGGCGACGGAGAGCAGCATGACGGCGCGGCGGTGTTGGGCGTCCGGGGCTTCGGGCATCGGGCGGCCTGCTTTCAGGCCGGCCAGCAGGCGCGGGTGGCGATGTCCAGCGAGCGCAGGCGCAGCTCGGGGTCGAAGACGTCGCTGACGAACATCATTTCGTCGGCGCCGGTAGCGGCGTGCAGGTCGCGCAGGCCGTCGCGCACGGTGTCCGGGCTGCCGATCACGGCGGCGCCGAGGAAATCGGCGATGCCGGCGCGTTCCTGCGGGTGCAGCGATTCGACGTAGCCGGCGACCGGGGGCGGCAGCGGGCGGCGGTCGCCGCGCAGGATGCCGAGCACGCGCTGGAAGGTGCTGGTGGCGAGATAGGCCGCTTCGTCGTCGGTCGGCGCGGCGATGACCGGCACGCCGATGATCACGTACGGCTGGGCCAGCTTGGCCGACGGCTTGAAGTTGCGCCGGTACAGCTCGATGGCCTGCAGCAGCAGGGCCGGCGCGAAGTGCGAGGCGAAGGCGTAGGGCAGGCCGCGTTCGGCCGCCAGACGGGCCGAGAACAGGCTGGAGCCGAGCAGCCAGATGGGCACGTCGGTGCCGGCGCCGGGCACGGCGACGACCTGCTGGTCGGGCAGGCGCGGGCCGAGCAGGCGCTGCAGTTCGGCGACGTCGCGCGGGAAGTCGGCTTCGCTTTCGATGCGGTCGCGGCGCAGGGCGCGCATGGTCACTGCGTCGGTGCCGGGGGCGCGGCCGAGGCCGAGGTCGATGCGGCCGGGGTAGAGTTCGGCCAGCGTGCCGAAGGCTTCGGCGACGACCAGCGGGGCGTGGTTGGGCAGCATGATGCCGCCCGAGCCGACGCGGATGCGCTGCGTGTTGCCGGCGATGTGGCCGACCAGCACGGCGGTGGCCGAGCTGGCGACGCCCGGCATGTTGTGGTGTTCGGCCAGCCAGTAGCGGGTGTAGCCGAGCGCCTCGACATGGCGGGCAGTGCGCAGCGAGATGGCCAGCGCGTCGGCCACCGTGCCGCCTTCGCGGACGGCGACGAGGTCGAGCATCGAGAGCTTGAGATCGGCGAGCGGGTTCATGCGCTTTCCTTCTGTGCGCTGAGCGCCGGATTGCGCCGGCTGGCCGCCCAGCCGAGCAGCGAGAGCAGGGCGAGGCCGCCGCCGATGAGCAGGATGCCGGCGATCTCGGTGCCCTTGAACGATTCGCCGAAGGTCAGCCGCGACGACAGGATGGCGACGACCGGCGTGCCGAGCACCGACAGGCTGGCCTCCCAGGCCGGTACGCGGTCGAGGATGTAGATCCACAGCCACCAGCACATCGCCGTGCTGCACACCGACATGAAGAGCAGGATGCCGGCGTAGGCGGGCGTCCAGTGGGTGGCCGGTTCGGGCACGACGAGGGCGATCAGGATCAGCGGCACGGCGCCGAGGATCATCTGCCAGGCGGTGAGGGTCAGCAGGTCGACCGGCGTCACGGCGCGCAGGCGCTTGATCAGGATGGTGCCGCTGGCCCAGCACAGGGCGGCCATCAGGCCGAGGAACTTGCTGAACAGGCTGGCGTGCATGTCCCACGGCTCGATGATGAGCAGCAGGCCGGTCAGCGTGCTGGCCGCCGCCAGCCACTGCTTGCCGCGCACCCGCTCGCCGAGCAGCGGCCAGGCCAGCAGCAGGGTCCAGATCGGCATGGTGAAGATGAGCACGGCCGTTTTGCCCGGGCCGCCTTCGACCAGCGCCCAGGTCTGGAAGATCATGAAGCCGGCTACCTGGGTCAGGCCGATGCCGATGGTCTGGACGGGGGCGGCCAGCGTCAGTCGTCGGCCGGTCAGCTTGAGGGCGATAAGCAAGGCCAGTGCGCCGCCGACGCAACGCTCGGCGGCGAAGGCAAAGGGCGGAGCGTAGGCCAGGCCCTGCTTGGCGAGCACCCAGGTGTAGCCCCAGGTCAGGGAAAGGACGGTGAGGGCGATGGCGGGCAGCCAGCGGCGGTAGGAGTTCATGCAGTTCTCGGTTGGCCGCGCCCGGGTTTTCCGGGGCGCGGCCTGGGGTTTGTCGTTTTTAGACGGCCAGTGCGGGGTAGTCGGTATAGCCTTCGGCGCCTCCACCGTAGAGCTTGTCGGCGCGCAATTCGTTCAATGGCGCGCCGTCGCGCAGGCGGCGGACGAGGTCGGGGTTGCTGATGAAGCTGCGGCCGAAGGCGACCAGGTCGGCCTGCGCGTCGGCCACCGCCGGCAGCCCCAGATCGCGGCTGTAACAGTTGTTGATCATCCAGGGGCCGCCGAAGGCGCGACGCAGCGCGGCGTAGTCGACCGTGGTGCCATCCGGGGTGCGGGTGCGGCCGGTGTCGCCCTCGATCATGTGCAGGTAGGCAAGGCCGAGCGGGGCGAGCTGGTCGACGACGTAGCCGTAGAGCGCCTGCGGATTGCTGTCGAGCGGGGCGGTGAAGGTGGTCAGCGGGCTGAGGCGGATGCCGGTGCGGCCGGCGCCGATCTCGTCGGCAATGGCGCGCGTGATCTCGAGCAGCAGGCGGGCGCGGTTGGCGATGCTGCCGCCGTACGGGCCGCTGCGGTCGTTGATGCTGTCGCGCAGGAACTGCTCGATCAGGTAGGTGTTGGCGGCGTGGATCTCGACGCCGTCGAAGCCGGCGGCGATGGCGTTGCGGGCGGCCTTGCGGTAGTCCTCGATCAGCGTCGGGATTTCGTCGTCGCGCAGGGCGCGCGGCCTGGAAACGGGGATGAAGCCGTCGCGGGTGAAGGTGGCCGCCTCGGCGGCCTTGTCGGTCGACGACACCGGCGTTTCGCCGGCCGGCAGCAGCGAGGTGTGCGAGATGCGGCCGACGTGCCAGAGCTGCAGCACGATCTTGCCGCCTTCGCCATGGACGGCGGCGGTCACGGCCTGCCAGGCGGCGACCTGCTCGGCCGACCAGATGCCCGGGGTATCGAGGTAGCCCTGGGCGGTCGGGCTGATCGGGCTGGCCTCGGCGATGATCAGGCCGGCCGAGGCGCGCTGGCGGTAGTACTCGACAGTGAGCGGGCCGGGCTTGTTGCCTTCGATGGCGCGGTTGCGCGTCAGCGGGGCCATCACGATGCGGTTGGCGAGGGCGATGTCGCCCATCTGGATCGGATCGAACAGGGTGGTCATGCGGTGCTCCTCTGGGGGTGGGTTAAATAGACCGGTCGTCTAGTGATCGGGTTCAAAAAATGGCCGCCGCGGCGACCGTTCGGGCTTGGGGGCGTTAGCGTGTGAGTAATTGGCGGGTGAAGGCCATGGCGTTCTCCAGCGCGGCGGTATCGCGGTGCAGCTTGCCGAGCAGGCTGGCGCCGAGCCACATCTGGTAAAGCGTCTGGGCCGTCATGTGCGGGTCGAGCGGCGGGATCGAGCCGTCGGCAACGCCCCTTTCGATGACGCGGGCGATGCGCTTGACGATCTGCTCGGTGCCGTCGCGCAGGGTGATGCGCATGGCGTCGGAAAGGTCGGCCACTTCGCCGGCCAGCTTGACGACCAGGCATTTCTGCTCGGCGCAGGCGTCGGCCTGCTTGCCCTGCCAGCGCTGCCAGTAGCCCATCAGGCGCTCGTGGCCGGAAGCCGCTTCGGCGGCGAACAGGGTGTCGAGGTCGGCCAGGTAGTGGTCGAAATACTCCTCCAGCAGCGACTGCCCGTATTGTTCCTTGGAGGCGAAGTAATGATAGAACGAGCCCTTGGGCACGCCGGCCGTGGTCAGGATTTCATTCAGCCCGACGCTCGCGAAACCCTTGCCCGCGATGATGCGATGGCCGGTTTCGAGAATGTGCTGGCGGGTGTTGTCGTGACGCGTGTTCATGGGAGGCAGTCTGGCATGAATTAGACCGGTCGTCTAGTTATTTTTTCGAGGTGGCGGCGGTGCATTTTCGTCATGAAATCGTCCCCGTGACTTTTCTCACAGACGATTTTTCCGGGCTTCGCTAGCATGCAAGCCATACCAACAATTTCGAAAGGCGGGGTGGGAAATGTCCGTTGCGATCGAAGTGAAACCCCCCAATGGCAGCTGGTTTCAGCTGGTCGATGGCGTCAAGGAAAAAGGCGAGCTGGTCGAGGAATGGATCGACCTGGCCCATGACCTCTATCCGGCCAGCGAAGTCCGGGTCGTCGAAGCCCCGGACCAGGCGAGCCAAGCCTGCCACTGAGCGGGAACGTCCCAAAAACGAACCCCGGCCCTCCGCAAGGAGGCGCCGGGGTTTTTGTTTGAACGCCCTGTTCGGGCTTCGTGCGGCAGCTTACTGCCAGCTGACCAGGCCGTAGTTCTTCTTGCCGCGGCGCAGGATGGTGAAGCGGCCGTAGAGACGCTCGTCGCCGGCGATCTGGTGGTCCAGGGCCTCGGCCTTGGCGCCGTTGATGGCGACGCTGCCGCCCTGGATGAAGCTGCGGGCTTCCGATTTCGACTTGGCCAGGCCGGCGGCGACCAGCGCGTCGATCAGGCTGCCGTTGGCGGCATCGAGCGCGACGCCGGGCATGCCGTCCTGGGCCAGCTGTTCGAGGTCGCTTTCGGTCAGGTCGGCGAGCTGGCCGGAGAACAGCGCTTCGGTGATGCGCCGGGCGGCCATCAGCGCGACTTCGCCGTGCACCAGGCGGGTGGCCTCCTCGGCCAGGATGCGCTGGGCTTCCGGCTTGCCGCCGCTGGCCTTGTCGGTGGCTTCGATGTCGTTGATGCGGGCGAGCGGCAGGAAGGTGAAGAACTTGAGGAACTTGTAGACGTCGGCGTCCGAGGTGTTCAGCCAGAACTGGTAGAAGGCGTAGGGCGAGGTCTTCTTCGGGTCGAGCCAGACGGCGCCGGATTCGGTCTTGCCGAACTTGGTGCCGTCGGCCTTGGTGATCAGCGGCACGGTCAGGCCGTAGGCCTGGGTGTGGTGCAGGCGGCGGGTGAGGTCGGTGCCGGCGAC
This sequence comes from uncultured Dechloromonas sp., assembly GCF_945957265.1. GTDB lineage: Bacteria > Pseudomonadota > Gammaproteobacteria > Burkholderiales > Rhodocyclaceae > Azonexus. The sequence goes on along the minus strand of NZ_CAMFKO010000020.1, from coordinate 29,888 downwards.
GATGTTGCCCCACTGGTCCGAGCCGCCGACCTGCAGGATGCAGCCGTGGCGCTTGTACAGTTCGGCGAAGTCGTAGCCCTGGAGCAGGCTGTACGAGAATTCGGTGTAGGAAATGCCCTGGTCTTCGCGGACCAGGCGCTGCTGCACCGATTCCTTCTTGATCATGGCATTGACCGAGAAGTGCTTGCCGATGTCGCGCAGGAACTCCAGGCAGTTCATGCCGCTGAACCAGTCGTAGTTGTTGGCCATGATGGCCGGGTTGGCGCCTTCGAAGCTGAGGAAGGGCGCCACCTGGTCGCGGATCTTGCCGACCCACGAGGCGATCACGTCCGGCGTGTTCAGCTTGCGCTCGGTGGCCTTGAAGCTCGGGTCGCCGATCATGCCGGTGGCGCCGCCGACCAGCGCGATGGGCTTGTGCCCGGCTTCCTGGAAGCGCTTGAGGATGAGCACCGGCACCAGGTGGCCGAGGTGCAGGCTGTCCGCCGTCGGGTCGAAGCCGCAATACAGCGTGACCGTCTCCTTGCCGAGCAGTTGGTCGAGCGTCGCGGCGTCGGTCAACTGGGCGATCAGGCCACGGTCGTGCAGGTCCTGAAGCAGGGGGGACTGGTACATTGCGTTTTCTCCACGGGACAGGCACCACCCGGTGCCAAAAATTCGAACCCGCGATTTTAGCAGAGCAGGCGACGAGGATGCCCGGATTGCCCGGCGGCGCCCTGTCCTGCCCGCCGCCTTGCCTGCCTGGCGGGGCATTCCGGCGCCTGAACCGCCATCCCGCCGGCATGCGGGGCGCAGCCGGCCATGGCTCGGGCTTGATCGGGCGTCGTCGCTTCAGTAAATTGAGGAAAACGACGGCGAAATGGGATGGCCTCCGCGCACCTTCGCGCGCCATGGCGATCGGGGAGAGGATGATGCCGACACAAGCGAAGTTGATCCAGGTAATCGGTATCCAGACCGAGATTGCCAAGCTCGGCCTGGATTTGGGCGGGGTCATGCAGTACGTCGTCGAGCAGACTCTGCCCCTGATCGATGCCGATGGCGCCGCGATCGAACTGGCCGAAGACGGCGAAATGGTTTACCGGGCCACGGCGGGCATCTGCAACGGCCAGCTGGGGCTTCGGCTGAGCATGGGCGGCAGTCTCTCCGGGGCGTGCGTGGCGACCGGCGAAATGCTCTCCTGTGCCGATGCCGACATCGATCCGCGGGTCGATCGCGAGGCCTGCATGAAGGTCGGCCTGCGCGCCATGATCGTCATGCCGCTCAAGCACGACGGGGTGACGGTCGGCGTCCTCAAGGCCATGTCGGTCAGTCCCGACAAGTTCGGTGCCGCCGATATGAGCTTGCTGGGCATGCTTTCGGAAGTGGTGGCTGCGGCCATGTATTTTTCGGCCAAGTACGACAGCGACAGTCTCTTCATCAAGGCAACGCGCGACGCGATGACCGGCCTGGCCAATCGGGCGCTGTTCATGGACCGCCTGCGCAATGTCGTTGCCCGCGTGGACAGGGAGCGGCGCCGGTCGGGCGTGCTGATGATCGACATGGACGGCTTGAAGCAGATCAACGACGCACATGGCCACCGGATCGGCGACGCGGTGATCGTGGCCTTCTCGGATCGCCTGAAAAAAGCGACCCGGAATACCGATACGGCCGCCAGGCTCGGCGGCGACGAGTTCGGCATCATATTGAGCCCGCTCGAAAACCCGGATGGCCTGGATGCGGCCATTCGACGAATCCATGCCGAGATCGCCCAGCCGTTCGTCTTCGAAAACCAGCCCTATCCGTTGAAGGCCAGCATCGGCTGCGCCAGCGTGCCGGAAGACGGGATCGAGCCAGAACATCTTCTGGAAGTGGCCGATCTCCGCATGTACGCCATCAAGCAGTCGGGCAGGAAGTAGCGGCGGGCCGAAGGCGGCGCCGGGTCAGGCGGCTGGCAGGCGCAGCGTGGCCAGGCCGCCACCCTGCGGGTGGTTCTCGAAATGGGCATCGCCGCCGTGCAGGCGCGCCACTTCGCGCACCAGGGCCAGCCCGAGGCCGGTGCTCTTGCGGCCGGTGGCCGGGCGGGGCAGCGAATAGAAACGCGCGAACAGTTGCGGCAGCGCGTAGTCGGGCGCGCCGTCGCCGTGGTCGCGGATGCTCAGGCTCACTGTGCCGTCGGCGTCGCTGGCCGAGATGTCGATCTGCCCGCCTTCCGGCGAAAATTCGATGGCGTTGTCGAGCAGGTTGAGCACGGCTTGCTGCAGCAGGAAGGCGTCGCCGCGTATCCTGGCTTGGCCGGTGAATTGCGTGGCGCAGGTCAGGCGGCGGCCGTTCAGCGCCTGCCGGCGGAGGGCGATGCACTGCGCCAGGAGTTCGTCCGGCGCCAGCAGGCGGAGGCCTTCCGGCGACTGTAACTGCTCGACCCGGGCGAGCAGCAGCATGCGCTCGATGATCGCCTGCAGGCGGCGCGACTGCTCGGCGATGCTCGCGGCGAAACGGTGGCGGTCGGTTTCCGGCGGGTCGCCCTCGAGGATTTCGGCGGCGCCGATGACGGCGGTGAGAGGGCTTTTCATCTCGTGCGCCAGGTTCTGCACGTAGCGTTCGACGTACTGCTTGCCTTCGAGCTTTTCGCGCATCGCGGCCAGCGCCCCGGCCAGTTCGGAAAGCTGCCGGCCGCCGCCGGTGGGCACTTCCGCCTTGCGCCCTTCGCTGACCGCCCGGGCATAGGTGCGCAGGCGGTGGATGGACCAGCCCAGCCAGCCGGTGAAGAAGAGGCCGATGGCGGCGCTGGCGGCGAGCAGCAGCAGGCCGGATTCCTTGACCCGGCGGGCGGCGCGCTCGGCATAGGGGGCCACCGAAGCCATCGGCTTGGCCAGTGACAGCGCGCCGATCAGCTCCCCCTGCCAGACGATGGGGGCGGCGACGTGCATGACGGTGGAGGTCGGGTCGTACGGATCTTCACGCGTCTGGCGGGCGCCGTATTCGCCGCGCAGGACGCGGGCGATGTCGCGCCATTGCGAGAAATCCTCGCCCAGGGCGGCCTGCTTCGAGTCGTAGACGACGATGCCGCGGGGGTCGGTGACGACGATGCGGAAGTCGATGCTTTCCTTGTGCACGCCGGAGATGTCGGCCCGCGGGCTGCGCCGGATGGCGGCGCGTACCGCGTCGGCGAAGGGGCCGTGCGCGATGCGGCCGGCGGACAGTTCCAGCGCCGCCATCTCGGCCAGCACATGGGCGGTGTCGACCAGCGTTTCCTCGGTGGCCTGGCGGATGCCCGGCTCGGTCTCGCGATTGACGGTGTTGAGGACGAACCACGCCGCCAGGCCGACGATCAGGAAATAACCGAAGAAGAGGCGGATGGAGATGTTCATGGGCGCTCAGGCGGCGACCGAGATCGCGGCGCCGACGCCGATCTCGCCGTCGACGACGACCGTCGCCCGCAGACCGCCGCGACCCACCCAGCGCTTGACGACGGCGGCCGCCGACAGCCTGTCGTCGGCCAGGGCGCGCCCGAGGTCGCCGCAGGGTTCGCAGGTTTCGACGCCGCGCAGCGTCGCGCTGCCGATGGTGAAGGTCTTGCCGACCAGGTCGTTGAGGCGAACGCCCCGGGTGACCAGGTTGCGGCGGGTGATCGCCAGGTTGTCCGGGCGCCCGGTTTCGGCGCAGAAAGCGGCGATTTCCTCGGCCTCGACCAGCGTCAGGTTCTGGCCGGCCCAGTCGTTGCGGCCGAAATGGCGGTCGCCGACGATGCCCATGTCGCGTTCGACCCGGATGCTTTCGCATGTCACTTGCGTGCCGCCGGCTTGGCGGCTGATGAAAATGCGTTCGACGATCATGGCGAATCCTGTGCGGGGGCGGCGTTCAATCCGCCGTGAGGCTGTAGCCGAGGCCACGATGGGTGAGGACGGTCTCTTCGTCGCGCACGGCGCGCAGCTTGCCGCGCAGGGTCTTGACGTGCGTGTCGACGGTGCGTTCCAGGCTTTCGCCGCCATCCTGCCAGACGCTTTCCATGATCTGCTGGCGGCTCAGGATGCGCCCCGGGCGTTCGAGCAGCAGCGCCAGCAGCAGGTATTCGTAGCGGGTGAGATTGAGCCAGGTGCCGTGGAAGGCGACGCGCAGGCCGTCGCGGTCGATGGCGAAACGCGAGGGGGCTGGCGTTTCCGTGGCGCTTGGCAGCCGCGGTTCCGGATGCAGGCGGCGCAGGATGGCGCGAATCCGCGAGGCCACCTCGCGCGGGCTGAAAGGCTTGGGCACGTAGTCGTCGCCGCCCAGTTCGAGGCCGACGATGCGGTCCACCTCGTCGGAGCGGGCGGTCAGGAACAGCACCGGAACGTCGGAAGTCCGCCGCAGCGCCCGGCAGACGTCGAAACCGGTCATGTCCGGCAGGCCGACATCGAGCACCACCAGGTCGATGCCGCCGGCCGCCAGCCGGGCCAGCGCCGCCCCGCCCAGCGTGCAGCTATCGACCGCAAACCCGTCGGCCCGCAGCGTGTAGGCCAGCGTGTCGGAAATGGCGGGTTCGTCGTCGACGATCAGGATGTTCATGATGAGGCAAATGATAATGCAAGGAGCGGCCGGCCATATGCCATGCCGGCTCGCTAACGGCGCATTCGGCGATTGCCAAGACGCCTGGGGTTTGATCGATATTGATCGCTGCGTTGCAGGTGGGATTGCAGCCGCTGCATGCAGGAGTGTTTACGCGGTGCCCCTGTCGGTCCTGGCTTCAAGCGAAAAGTTTGGAGTTGCCGCAAACAGGCGTTGATTAATCGCTCCTGGTCGCAAGCATCCGCACACTCCCGTTGTCGTAACGGTACTAAGCAACTACCGTGGTTTGTCTGCTTAGTACCGTAACAGGATGCCTTAATCTCCGCAGGTGCCTTTTTTGGCCATTTCCAAGTCGCGGATTGCATTTTTTCCGTCGGTTTCGCTGACGACTTCCAAGTCTGCACCGCCAACAAAAGCGCCCATTTTGATGTACTGTCGAATGAAGTAGTTAAGGCCGCTCTGCATGGCGAGCTTGATCTCGTTGGGGGAGAACTCGGACTCGGTAGCGATGGTGTGCTCCTGATTGCCGGCTACTTCATCATAGAAAAAAACGTTTGGTGCGGTTTCGCCCAGGCACTTGCCGTCGATCAGAATGTCTTTTTTAAGCGCAGCGCCAACGCCGCTTCCGCGATACACATACACGCCAGCTTTGCCTTGCGACGGTACTTCAAAGAGCTTCGCCTTGTTTGAGGCTTCCTTGCTTTCCATCGGTACCGATGCACAACCGGTAATCAACGCTGTTACCGCGCACGCCAACGCCATTTTTTTCAGCATCATTTATCACTCCCTCGTAAATTGGATATCTCTGTACGGTACTGTGCAGAGCGGCAGCACTTTATCCAGAAATCATATGAATATCAATTAGGCGAAAGACATGTGTATTCGGCATAAACACAAACAGCTGCGGTTTTTTTGCAAAGTATGGGTAAGTCGATATTTCCGTGGGCGGCGCAATATGGGTGAAGGGGAACCGGCCGGTTTCTGCTGGGGGGAGCCTGTCGCGCTCGTGATCACGCAAGCGATTGCCCGGTTTCGGGTGGCGGCTGGCATCGCAAGCATCGATGGAAGCAATTAGGAAGACGGTAGGATTCGGGTAAAATCGCCTTTTTATTCAAGCGGCACCCGCCGCGCCTGGCCCGGAACGACCATGACCCAGAATACCTCCCTCTCCTACCGTGATGCCGGCGTCGATATCGATGCCGGTGACGCCCTCGTCGACCGCATCAAGCCGCTGGCCAGGAAGACCCTGCGCGACGGCGTGCTGGGCGGCATCGGCGGCTTCGGCGCGCTGTTCGAAGTGCCCAAGCGCTACAAGGAGCCGGTGCTGGTCTCCGGCACCGACGGCGTCGGCACCAAGCTCAAGCTGGCCTTCGAGCTGAACCGCCACGACACGGTCGGCCAGGATCTGGTCGCCATGAGCGTCAACGACATCCTGGTGCTCGGCGCCGAGTCGCTGTTCTTCCTCGACTACTTCGCCTGCGGCAAGCTCGATGTCGATACCGCCGCATCCGTCGTCGGCGGCATCGCCAAGGGCTGCGAACTGGCCGGCTGCGCGCTGATCGGCGGCGAGACCGCCGAGATGCCGGGCATGTACCCGGCCGGCGAATACGACCTGGCCGGCTTCGCCGTCGGCGTCGTCGAGAAGTCCAAGGCCATCGACGGCAAGAACATCCAGCCGGGCGACGTCGTCCTCGGTCTGGCCTCGTCCGGCGCCCATTCCAACGGCTACTCGCTGGTCCGCAAGATCATCGAGCGCTCCAATCCCGACATGAACGCCCCGTTCGACGGCGACCGTACCCTGGCCGACGTGGTCATGGCGCCGACCCGCATCTACGTCAAGCAGGTGCTGGCGACCCTGGAAAAGGTGGCGATCAAGGGCATGGCCCACATCACCGGTGGCGGCCTGCTCGAAAACGTGCCGCGCGTGCTGCCGGAAAACACCGTCGCCGAAATCCAGAAGGCCGCCTGGCCGCGTCCCAAGCTGTTCGACTGGATGCAGAAGGAAGGCAACGTGGACGAGAAGGAAATGCACCGCACCTTCAACTGCGGCATCGGCCTGGTCGTCGTCGTCGCGGCCGCCGACGCGGAAGCCGCCATGGCCGAGCTGAAGGCGCAGGGCGAAGCGGTGTACAACATCGGTGTCATTCGGGCGCGCCAGGGTGACGAAGCGCAGACCGTGGTGCTCTGACATCACGCGGTGGGCTGCGGCTTTCACCTGCAGCCTGCTGTTGTGCCAAGCCCCGTCGGCCGTGTGGGCGGCGGGCAAGAAGCAATCGGCCAAGCCGGCGGCAGCCCGGCAGGCCAAGAAGGCGGTACGCAAGCCGGCCGCCTTGCCGGCCAGCGATTTCGGGCCGGCCGACATCATCGACGGCGAAGGTCCGGGCCTGCATGGCCAGGCCAGTTTCTACGGCAAGGCTTTCCAGGGCCGCCGGACGTCGACCGGCGAGCGTTTCGACCGCCAGGAATTCACCGCCGCCAGCAACCGTTTTCCCCTCGGCTCGCTGGTTGCCGTGCGCCGGGTCGACAACGACCGCTGCGCCATCGTCAAGGTCAACGACCGGATGCATGCCCGCCACCGCCAGCGGGTCATCGATGTGTCGCACGCCGTGGCGGAATACCTGGGCATGCTGCGGGCCGGCGTCGTCTTCGTCCGGGTCGCGCCGCTCAAGCGCGATGGCCTGCCGCCGGAGCACGCCTGCCAGTCCGCTTTCGAGCCTGATCTCCCCTGCGCCGGATGCGGCGAACCGCTACAGCGCCTGCCGGATTTTCTCCCCTTCGGTTCGAACTGATCGCCGAACGGCAGCTTATTTTCGAATCGCATATTGCAATTGTGGCAAATGTGCAATAATGACGTTCGACTGTAAGGAGGGCGAGATGGATACCGATCTGCGTGTATTTGTTGTCGACGATGACCCCCTGATGCTTGAGGTGCTGAGCGCGACACTGGATGGCGTCTGCCTGGTGCACACTTTTGCGTCGGCGGCGGCTTGCCTCGAGGCCTTGCCCGCGTCGCGCCCGGATCTTTTCCTGCTCGACGTGACGATGCCGGTGATGGACGGTTTCGCCTTGTGTCGCCATCTCAAGGACGACTGGGATACGCAGGACATCCCGGTGGTTTTCGTTTCCGCCAGCGACGACCTGGAAACGCGCCTGCTCGGCTACGAGGCGGGCGGCGAGGACTTCATCCAGAAACCCTTCGAGCCGGCCGAATTGTTGAGCAAGATCCACGTCGCAGGCCGGATTCTGGCCGAGAAAAAGGCGCTCCGCGAGCAGGCGGGCTATGCCCAGCGCACGGCGATGACGGCCATGGTCAGCATGGGCGAACTGGGCGTCGTGCTGCAGTTCCTCAGCAAATCCTTCGCCTGCGACTCGCTGGAGGAGCTGACGCTTGCCTTGCTCGACGCCATGCGCCAGTACGATCTGCAGTCGGCGCTCCAGATGCGCATGGGCGACGCGGTGCTGACGCTCAGCGCCAACGGGCGCAACCTGCCGCTGGAGGTTTCGGTGCTCAACCATGTCCGGGACAGCGGGCGGATCTTCCAGTTCAAGTCGCGCTGCGTCTTCAACTACGGCGGCGTGACCTTGCTGGTCAACAACATGCCGCTGGACGACCCGGACCGTTGCGGCCGCATCCGCGACAACGGGGCCTTGCTGGCCGAGGGCGCCGATGCCCGCTTGCGAGCCATCGAGACCGAGGTGCTCGCCAGCCAGCGGCGGGCCGGCATCGAGGGTGCGCTGCCGAGGCTGTACGCGACGCTCGACGGCGTGCAGAACAATTACCGGCGCAACTGTTTCGAGCTGACGCAGGTCATGATCGAGTTCCAGGAAACGCTGACCAAGGCCTACATCCATCTCGGCCTGATGGAGCGCCAGGAGGAAATGATCAGCAGCATGGCCAACGAGTTCATGCTGCGCGTCGTCGGCACCCAGGATGCCTCGCTGGAGATCGTCGGCCAGCTCGAAGGATTGGCTGACGATCTGAAGGTGTTGCTCAGGAACTGAGGAAGGCGTCGGTGCGTGCGGCGATGCGTTCGGGCATCGCAGGATCGAGGCAGTCGAAGTGCTCGGCTGCGAAGGAGTTGGTCAGCCAGGTGATCTGCCGCTTGGCCAGTTGCCGGGTGGCGAAGACGCCGCGGTCGCGCATCTCGTTGGCGGGCATCAGGCCGTCCTGCGCTTCCCAGACCTGGCGGTAGCCGACGCAGCGCATCGACGGCAGCCCGAGGTCGAGTTCGTATTTTTCGCGCAGCCGGCGAACTTCTTCATCCAGCCCGGCGCGCAGCATGTCGTCGAAGCGCTGCGCGATGCGCTCGTGCAGCACGCTGCGCTCGGACGGCAGCAGGCCGATGGACAGAAACTCGTAGGGCGGTTGCTGACTTTCGCTTTCGGCGAGCAGCTCCGACATCTTGCGGCCGCTCAGGGTGCAGATTTCGAGGGCACGCTGCAGGCGCTGGCTGTCGGTCGGGTGCAGGCGGGCCGCCGTTTCCGGGTCGATGGCGGCGAGCCTGGCATGCATCGCCGGCCAGCCGTGGATCGACGCGTCGGCGTCGATGGCGGCACGCAAGGCGGCATCGGCCTGCGGCAGTTCGGCCAGCCCGTGGAGCAAGGTCTTGAAGTAGAGCATGGTGCCGCCGACCAGCAGCGGGACCTTGCCGGCCGCGGTGATGTCGGCCATCGCGGCGAGCGCGTCATGGCGAAAACGGGCGGCCGAGTAGCGCTCCTCCGGCGTTATCAGGTCGATCAGGCGATGCGGGTAGCGGGCCAGCGTCGCGCGGTCCGGCTTGGCCGTGCCGACATCCATGTCGATGAAGACCTGCGCCGAATCGACGCTGATCAGCTCGACCGGAAAACGGTCGGCCAGCGCCATCGAGACGGCTGTCTTGCCCGAGGCGGTCGGGCCCATGATCAGGATGGCGGGAGGATGGCGGCGGGAAGTCATGGCGGCGAATGCTAACACGCCGGGGCGGGCGGCCGGGAAGCGCCCCGCGCCTCGCCGCAGCGCCCGGCCCGGGCGCCCCCTTCGGCCGGGCCTGCCCTTGCCGGGTCAGACCCGGTAGGCCGCCACGATGCCCTGCATCTGTTGCGCCAGCATCGCCAGCTGCTGGGCGTTTTCCGAGGTTTCCTCGGCGGCGGCGCTGTTTTCTTCCGTCATCTGGGCGATGCGCTCCACCTGCTGGGCAATGGCCGTGCTGGCCGTGCTCTGCTCGCGCATCGATTCGGTGATGTCGCCCACCATCGCCAGCGTCTGCTGCGAGCCGTCGCCGATTTTCTGCATCGCCGTGCTGGCCTGGGAGGCTTGTTCCACCCCTTCCTTGACCGTGCTTTCGACGCTCTGGATGCTGTTGACCGCTGCCAGCGCGCCGCTCTGCATGTCCTGGATGGTGCTGGTGATTTCCTGGGTGGACTTGCCGGTGCGCTCGGCCAGTTTGCGCACCTCGTCGGCCACCACGGCGAAGCCGCGTCCCTGTTCGCCGGCGCGCGCGGCTTCGATGGCGGCGTTCAGGGCCAGCAGGTTGGTCTGGTCGGCGATTTCCTTGATGACCGAGACGACGTTGCTGATCTTTTCGCTCTGCTGCTCCAGATTGACGATCTGGCTGGAGGCGTCGCCCACGGTGCTGGCGATGCTGTTGATCACATTGACGGTCTCGTCGATAACCCCTTCGCCCTCGTTGGCCAGGCGTCCTGCCTCGGCCGACAGGTTGCGCGTCTCGCCGGCGCGGTCGGCGACATGGCTGACGCTGACGGTGAGTTCTTCGATCGCCGCCGCCATGGCTGCCGCCGATTCGCTTTGCTGGCCCGAGGCCAGCGACATTTCGTGGGCCGCGTTGGAGACGCGGCTGGCCGCCTGGTGCACGTCCCCGGCATGGCTGGAGAGCTGCTGCAGGTTGGTTTGCAGGCCGTTCAGCAATTCATTGAAGGCACGGCCGGCCTGGGAAACTTCGTCCTTGCCGTTGGCTTCCAGGCGCAGTGTGAAATCCAGCTCCTTCTGCACCCGGCCGAACAGCCCGACCATGCTGTCCAGCGACTGCCTGATCTGGCGCAGGGTCAGGAAGCCGATGATGCCGAGCGCACAGGCGCTGCCAACGATCAGCGCAATCACCACGCTGCGTGACGCGCGATAGTCCGCCGCCGTCTCCTTGGCATGCTGGCTGGCCAGTTCCTCGTTGTAGACTGCGTGGTCGCCCAGCGCCTTGCTTAGGCCGTCGATGGCGGGCCGCAGGTCACCCAGCAGCCGGTTCGCCTCGTCGCGATGCCCGTCGCGCGACACCGCCAGGACCTTGCGCGCACCGGCTTCAAACTGCTCCGCCAGCTTCAGGTCGGCGTCGTACAGCGCCTTGTCCTTCTCGTCGATGATCAGCTTTCCGTAGCCCTTCAGTTCCTGGTGCATCTGGCTCATGCGCTCATCGAATCGCTGTTCGAATCCCGTCTTCTTGGCCGGGTCGTTTTCCAGCAGGTGCGAGAGCAGCGGGGGGCGGGCACGCAGAAAGGCGATCTGCGCCTTGTCCAGGGTGACGATGCTGGGCAGCAGGTTTTCCTCGGTCTCAACGACGCCATCGTTGATCTTGGCGAGTTGCCACAGGGCGAAGCTGCCTTGCAGGGCGAGGGCGAGAACCCCCAGCAGCACCAGAATGGCAATTTTTTTGGCGATGGTCATGGCGTTCTCCTCGGGCCGGGCGCGTTCAGTGAACGGTTGTTTTTAGGATACGCTCCACTATAACTAAAGTAATAAATATATCAACTTCTATTTTTCGCAGGGGCGCGGCGCTTACTGGCCGCGCAGGAAGAGCCTGTCGAGCTGATCGAGCGTCAGTTCCGTCCAGGTCGGGCGGCCGTGGTTGCACTGGCCGGCACGCTCGGTTTCCTCCATCTGGCGGAGCAGGGCGTTCATTTCGGGGACGGTGAGCTGACGGCGGGCGCGCACGGCGCCGTGGCAGGCCATGGTGGCCAGCAGTTCGTTGCGGCGGGCGGTCGCCAGCTGGGTGATGCCGTGTTCGCGCAATTCGCCGATCAGCGAGCGCGCCAGGGCGGCCGGATCGCCGGACTGCAGCAGGGCCGGCACGCTGCGCACGCCGAGCTGGTTGGGGCCGAGCGGGGCGATGTCGAAACCGAGGTCGCGCAGCGCCTCGGCATGTTCGTCGACGGCCGCGATGTCGAGCGGGTCGGCCGAGAAGACGGCCGGGATCAGCAGGTTCTGGGTGGCGATCTGGCGGTTGTCGAAGGCCGCTTTCAGCTTTTCGTACAGGATGCGCTCATGCGCGGCGTGCATGTCGATCAGGATCAGGCCGCGGGCATTCTGGGCCAGGACGTAGATGCCGTGCAGTTGCGCCAGCGCGTAGCCGAGCGGCGGTCCGTCCTCGGGCAGGCCGCTGGCCGGCTGGAATTGTGGCGCCGCTTCAGGGCGTGCGGTCGTTGCCTGGCCGACGCCTTGTGCGGCGCGGGCAAAGGCCAGGTAGGCAGCGGCGGCCGGTTCGGCGACGCCGAGGCTGGCCTGGCGCGGTGTGGCGTCGGGCGATGCCGATGGCGGCGTCCAGGCCGGGCGCGGCATCGGCGTTGTCACCGCGGCCGGCGGGGCGTCGTAGGCGGGGGCGGGGGCCAGCGACGGCGCCGTCGCGGCCTGAACAGGCGCCGCCAGCACGCGTTGCACGGCATGGAAGACGAACTGATGCACGGCGCGCGAGTCGCGGAAGCGGACTTCGGTCTTGGCCGGATGCACGTTGACGTCCACCAGCGCCGGGTCGATGTTCAGGAACAGGCAGACGGCCGGCTGGCGGCTGCCGTGCAGCACGTCGCGATAGGCCTCGCGCAGGGCGTGGCCGATGATCTTGTCGCGCACGAAACGGCCGTTGACGAAGACGGTCTGGCCGTCCTTGGCATCGGTGGCGCGGGTCGGGTCGATGGCGAAGCCGGTCAGCGTCAGCGGGCCGGCGGCTGCGTCGATGGGGCGGGCAGCACCGATGAACCCGTCGCCGAGGATGTCGGCGATGCGCCGCCCGGCATCGGCCGGGGCCAGCTGGAACAGGCTGCGACCGTTGTGGGTCAGGCTGATCGCCACGTCCGGCCGGGTCAGGGCCAGGCGGCGAACGGCGTCGGCGCAGTGCGCGAACTCGGTGCTTTCGGACTTCAGGAACTTGCGCCGGGCCGGGGTGTTGTAATACAGGTCGCGCATCTCGACCACGGTGCCGGCCATCAGCGCCGCCGGTTCCGGCACGGCATCCGTTTCGCCGCGCAGCTTCCAGGCGTGGCCGGCGCCGCGTTCCCGGCTGGTCAGGCTGAGGCGGGCGACCGAGGCCACCGAGGCCAGCGCCTCGCCGCGAAAACCCAGGGTGCCGACCCGTTCCAGGTCGTCGAGGCTGGTAATCTTGGAGGTCGCATGCCGGGTCAGGGCCAGCGCCAGCTCGTCCCTGGCGATGCCGCAACCGTCGTCGGTGATGCGGATCAGCTTGACGCCGCCTTCCTCCAGATGGACCTGAATGGCCTTGCTGCCGGCATCCAGGCTGTTTTCGAGAAGTTCCTTGAGGACGGAAGCGGGTCTTTCGACCACTTCGCCAGCCGCAATCTGGCTGATCAGGAGGTCGGGGAGGCGGGCGATGGTCGGCATCGGCGAATTATCCCAGAATGCCCGGTGCGGCGGCTATTCCCAGGGGCGAATCAGCAGTCGAGGCAAGCCCCTTGCGTGTGGCCGTGCCGCGTGGTGGCGTCGTAGTCATAGCCGGCTTTTCGGGCGTTGTCGAGGATGGCGCTGCCCTGGCGTTGCGCCTCGTCGGCCAGCGCACGGCAACTGGCCATTGGCGGTAGCGTGCTGAGCGCTCGGTCGGCTGCGGCTGCCGCTTCCTGGGCGATTTTCTTGTGCCCTTCCTCGTGGAATTGCAGGGCGCGCAGGTATTTCTGGAATTCGGCCTGGCTGGCTGCCGTGCCTGATTTGAGGTCGGGCAAGGTGATGGTGACCGACAGCTTCGTCGTCACATCGAGTATCTGGCACAGGCCCGAGGCATTGCGGTCCCAGCGGAAGCTCCAGCGTATGTCCCAAGCCGTATTGCCGTGATAAATCCGGCCGTTTTCGCGGATGGGCGAGGTGTTGTTCAGGGCGGCGAGCAGCTTGCTGCCTGGTCGTTGGTGTACCGGGTATGACTGAATTTGCTCGAATTCGATGACCTTGGCCAAGGATGGTGTGGCGACAAGGGAAAGAATCAGCAGTACGGCTGGGTGGCGCATGATCGTTGGCTGAAATGGGCGTGTTTTTGGCCGGTTGCGGACCGTTTGGGCAGTACGGATTATGCGCATGCCTGTGGCGTGGCGCCAATGCCTGCAAGGCTGCGAGCAGGAGGGCACCGCTTCGCGGTTGGCGGGGTGGCTTGGGGTAAAATGCGCCACCCGCCATCATTGTTCCGACCGCATGGAATTCCTGACTCAATTCATCGACATCGTCCTGCATCTCGACAAGCACCTGGCCGTCCTGGTTCAGCAGTACGGACTGTGGATCTACGGCATCCTGTTCTTCATCGTCTTCGCCGAGACCGGCTTTGTCGTGACGCCCTTCCTGCCCGGCGATTCGCTGCTCTTCGTGGCCGGCGCGCTGGCCGCCCTGGGCGAGGGCGGGATGGACGTGTTCACCCTGATGGCGGTGCTCATCGTCGCGGCGGTGCTCGGCAATACGCTCAATTACCAGATCGGGCGCTTTCTCGGGCCCAAGGTCTTCCACTGGGAGAACTCCCGCTTCTTCAACCGCGACGCGCTGGTCAAGACGCACGCCTTTTACGAAAAACACGGCGGCAAGACCCTGATCATTTCCCGCTTCCTGCCGCTGTTCCGGACCTTCGCGCCTTTCGTCGCCGGCATCGGCGCCATGAGCTACGCCCGCTTCACGCTGTTCAACCTGATCGGCGCGCTGGGTTGGGTGGTGTCGCTGTGCATGGCTGGTTACTGGCTGGGCAACATCCCGTGGGTCAAGGCCAACCTGTCGTTGATCATTGTCGGCATCATCGTTTCCTCCCTGATCCCCATCGGCTGGGGCTATCTGAAGAGCAAGGAAGCCTGATGCGCGGCCTGGCCGTCCTGCTGGCCCTGATCCTGGCGGCGGCCTGCTCGACCCGGCTGGGCAAGGACGGTCGTACCGACACGACGGTCGACGTCAAATACCTGGCCAAGACCGAGGTGGATCGCATTGCCGATACCAATCGCGCCGAGGTGGTCGATAGCCTGATGCTGATTGCCGACAAGCTCTACAGGCGCAATCCGAAAGAGTGGCGGAAAGCCGGCCAGCCCAGCCGCGAGGCGGCACTGGATCGCCTGCGCCATCGCCACACCCAGCGTTGGCCGGAGCTGGGCGGCTTGCGCGAGGGCCAGGCCGCGTCGCTGGCCTTCACCGAGGCCTATGCCGGCGACCGCGTCGCGGCGCTGGTATTCGGCTTGCTGACCATGGTCGACGCCGCCTACGAGCACAAGGAGGAGTTCTACATCCTCGACAGCCTCAATGAAACGAAGCTCTACAACTCGGCGCGCAACATGGACGTCGCCGTGTGGAAACTCGGCCGCGACCGCAACGCCGCCGGCGAGTTGTTCCTGCTTTCCAACGAGCTCGACCCGGCCAACCGCAACCTGTCCTTCGAGCGCGAGTTCGGGCGGGTCATGGGCCTGCTCGACTTCATGGCCAAGATCGTCGCCGACCGCAACGGCCGCGGCCTTTCCCGGCTGACCCAGACCGCGGTCAGCACCATTTTCCTCCCGGTGAGTTTTTTGAAATGAAGAATATCGTCATCCTGATTTCCGGTCGCGGCAGCAACATGGAGGCCTTGATCGCCGCCCGCGACGCCGGCGATCTGCCTGTCAACATCGCTGCCGTGATCAGCAACCGGCTCGATGCCAAGGGGCTGGAGACGGCGGCGAAGGCCGGTATCGCCACCCATTACATCGACCACAAGGCCTTCGCCGGCCGCGAGGCCTTCGACGCCGCCCTGGCCGAGTGCATCGACGGCTTCGCGCCGGACCTGGTCGTCCTCGCCGGCTTCATGCGCATCCTCAGCGAAGGTTTCGTGCGCCATTACGAGGGCCGGCTGATGAACATCCACCCCTCGCTGCTGCCGTCCTTCCCCGGTTTGCACACGCACCGGCGGGCGTTGGAAGAGGGGGTACGCATCCACGGCTGCACCGTGCATTTCGTGACGCCGACGCTCGATCACGGTCCGGTCATCGTCCAGGCGGCCGTTCCGGTGCTCGACAGCGATGACGAAGACGCCCTGTCGGCCCGCATCCTGCGCCAGGAGCACCTGATCTACCCGCAGGCCGTGCGCTGGTTTGCCGAGGGCCGGCTGAGCCTCGACGGCGGCCGGGTCCGCATCGCCGCCGATCTGTCCGACGGCGGCGCCTTCATCTCGCCGGTGCTGCGCTAGGCAGCCATGCCGATCGCCATCGTCCTGGCGCTGGCGGCTTCGCTGGGTATCCATGCCGCCGCCCTGTTCGGGACCGATGTCGAACTGTTCGGCGGCGCGACGGAAGAACCCGTCGCCCTGCGCGCCGAACTGCAGCCACCGCCCTCGGTGCCGCCGCCTGCCGCACCGAAACCGGTAGCGAAGCCCAAGCCCAAGGGCAAGCCGGTGCCGCTGGCCAGCGCCAGGCCGAGCCCGGCGGCGCCGGCCGTTCCGCCGGCGCCCGCCAAGCCGGATGTTCCGCTCCCGGCGGACGTGGTGACGGAGAAACCGGCCACCCCGCCGGCGGAGCCGGTCAAGCCCCTGCTGCCGGCCAGCGGCGTCATCCGCTTCGCCATCCTGATGGGCAGCCAAGGCTTCCCGGTCGGTCGCGCCGAGCACCGCTGGGAATTCACCGAGGACGGCCATTACCATCTCTACGGCATGACCGAAACCAGCGGCCTGGTGGCCCTGTTCAAGACGCTGCGCTTCGAGAACGAAAGCCACGGCAAGCTGGTGGCCGGCGGCTTGCAGCCCGAGCGCTACGTGACCAGGAAAAACGGCAAGGATGCCAACGAGAACGCCGATTTCGACTGGCCTGCCGCGCAGGTCCAGCTGTCGCGCGATGGCCAGGTGCGGCCGGTGGCGCCGGGCACGCAGGACATCCTGTCGCTCAATTATCACCTCGCCTACCTTCGTCAGCCGGAGTCCGGCGCCTCGGTCGGCGTGGTCACCGGCAAGAAATACGAGCGCTATGCCCTCGATTCGCTGGGCGAGGAGGAGGTCGAGACGCCGGCCGGCCGCTTCCGCACCCTGCACCTGCGCGCCATGACCGACAGCGTCACCGAAATCTGGCTGGCGCTCGATCATCATCGTTTGCCGGTTAAAATACGTTTTACCGACAAGAAAGGCGACGTTTTCGAACAGATCGCCACCGAATTAGGAACGCCATGAAAGCCCGCTTCACCCCAGCCCTTTTTGCCCACGCCGAAGCCGTTCTCGGCCAGTTGCTGCGCTTCGATCACCCGGCCGATGCCGTGGTTTCGCGCTATTTCCGGGAGCATCGTCAGCTCGGCCATGCCGATCGGGCCTTCGTGGCCGAAACCGTTTTTGCCGTGCTGCGCCGCGGGCGGAGTGTCGAGGCGCGTTGCGCCGGGCAGCTTTCCGACCGCCGCCGCCTGCTCGCCACGCTGGCCCTGGTGCGCGGCTGGAGCCAGCGCGAACTGGCGCCGGTGCTCAAGGCCAACGAGGAAGAATGGCTGGCCGCCGCCAAGGCGATGCCCGAGGCCGACCTGCCGCCGGCCGTGCGTTGCGACCTGCCCGACTGGCTGTACGAGCGCCTGTTCGCGCAGTTCGGCGCCGACGAGGTGTTGGCGCTGGCGCGTGCCATCAACCAGTCGGCCCCGCTCGACCTGCGCGTCAATACGCTGAAGGCGGACCGCGAGACGGTGCTGGAAAAACTGGCGACCGACGGCATTGCCGCGCTGCCGGGCGACTTGTCGCCGCTGGCCATTCGCCTGCGCGACAAGCCGGCGCTGGCCAGGCACCCGCTGTTTCTGGAAGGCGCCTTCGAGGTTCAGGACGAGGGCAGCCAGCTACTCGGTTTCCTGCTGGAACCGAAGCGCGGCGAGATGGTGGTCGATTTCTGCGCCGGCGCCGGCGGCAAGACGCTGCTGCTCGGCGCCCTGATGCGCAACACCGGCCGGCTCTACGCCTTCGATGTGTCCGACAAGCGCCTGGCCAACCTCAAGCCGCGCCTGGCCCGCTCGGGCCTGTCCAACGTCCATCCGGGCCGCATCGAGCACGAGCGCGACCAGAAGATCAAGCGCCTGGCCGGCAAGGCCGACCGCGTGCTGGTCGATGCCCCCTGTTCGGGGCTCGGCACCCTGCGCCGCAATCCGGACTTGAAGTGGCGGCAGAGCGAGACCTCGGTGGCCGAACTGACAGCCAAGCAGGCCTCGATTCTCGATGCGGCGGCGACCCTGGTGCGCCCGGGCGGCCGGCTGGTCTATGCCACCTGCAGCCTGCTGACGGCCGAGAACGATGCCATCGTCGCGGCCTTCCTCGAAAAACATCCCGATTTCTCCCTGTTGCCGGCCTCCGGCCTGCTCGCCAAGCAGGGCATCGCCTACGAGGGTGAATTGCTGCGCCTGTTGCCGCACAAGCACAATACCGACGGCTTCTTTGCCGCCGCACTGGAGCGCAAGGCATGAGCGAAAAAAGCCAGGCGCTGCGCCTGATCAACGACCTGCTCGCCGATGTCCGCGACCCGAGCTTCGTCTGGCAGGTCGTCACACTGCTCGCCTGCATCGGTTCGGCATTGCTGATCGCGCGCTGGTGGCGGAGCCGCCATACGGAAGGCGAGGGACGCCTGACCGATGTCGGCGCCCGCCTGGCTTTCCCGCTGACCGGCATGCTGCTGACCGGGGTTGCGCTGAGCACCCTCGGCTCCTTCATGCATCTCAACCTGCTCAAGCTGGCAATGCCGCTGCTCGGCTCCATGGCCCTGGTGCGCGGCGTCATCTTCGTGCTGCGCCAGGCCTTTCCGCGCGCCACCTGGCTGACGGCCTGGGAGCGCATCATCGCCGCCACGGTGTGGGGGTGGCTGGCGCTGTACATCACCGATCTGGCACCCTTCGTCATCGAGGCGATGGAGAGCGTGCAGTTTCATGTCGGCAAGCAGCAAATCGACCTGTGGACCGTCCTGCGCGGCATTGCCACCGTTTTCCTGACGGTCGTCTTCGCGCTCTGGGTCGCCGGCCTGATCGAGGCGAAGCTGATGCGCATCCAGTCGCTGGATGTGAACCTGCGTATCGTCGGCGTTCGCGTCGCCAAGGCCGTGTTGACGGTGGTCGCCATCCTGACCAGCCTGGCGCTGGTCGGCATCGACATGACCGCCCTGTCGGTATTCACCGGGGCGCTCGGCGTCGGCCTCGGTTTCGGCCTGCAGAAGATCGCCAGCAACTACGTTTCCGGCTTCATCATCCTGCTCGACCGCTCCATCCGCATCGGCAATATCGTCCAGGTCGGCAGCGACAGCGGCGAGGTGACGCAGATCACCACGCGTTATACGGTGCTCAAGCATCCCGGCGGCACCGAATTCATCGTGCCCAACGAAACGCTGATCGGGTCGATCGTCCAGAACCAGACCTATTCCAATACCCGCATCCGTCTGGCGACCAGCGTCGGCGTCGCCTACGACAGCGACCTCGACCTCGCCTGCCGTCTGATGGCAGAGGCGGCACAGTCCCATCCGCGGGCTTTGAGCGACCCGCCGCCCAAGGTTTTCCTGACCCAGTTCGCCGACAGCGCGATCAATCTCGAGCTCGGGTTCTGGATCAGCGACCCCGAAGAGGGCAAGGGCAATATCGTGTCCGACGTCAATTTCGCCATCTGGCGGGCGTTCAAGGAAAACGGCATCGCCATCCCCTTCCCGCAGCGCGAAGTACGCCTTATTAATTCGGCATAACAAGGGCTTACCTAGTCTTTTCCCTAGGTCGCCAGATGTCAGTTTTTGTTAAAATCGCCTCCCGTCTCAGGGTTTTGAATCAATAATTAGGCAGAACGACCCTGCGAGTTCTTGGGGTATGTTGCAGGCCGCCCGTCGAATGGATGCCGTGAATACAACGACTCGCTTTCCCTTTTCTCGTTCCGCATGCCTGTCCGCGCTGCTCGGGGCGTTGGCGTCATGTCCGGCGGCTGCGGAGGAAGACGTCTTCTTTTCCAGCCTGCCCGTCGTCGCGTCGGTCAGCCGTCTGCCGCAGCAGCTGTCCGAAACACCGGCGTCGGTCACGGTCATCGATCAGGAGATGATCCGTGCGTCCGGCATGCGCACGGTGGAGGATCTGCTGCGCCTGGTGCCGGGGTTCCAGGTCACCTCGCACAATCAGGATTCCGCCATCGTGGCCTATCACGGGCTGAGCTACGGGCTCTCCAGCGAGGAGTACGGGCCGCGCGTGCAGGTGCTGGTCGACGGGCGCTCGCAGTATTCGCCGCTGTTCAAGTCGGGTGTTAACTGGAACCTGTTGCCGGTTGCCCTCGAGAACATCGAGCGCATCGAGGTCATTCGCGGCTCGAATACCGTTTCCTATGGTTCGAACGCCTTCATGGGGGTGGTCAACATCATCACCATGGACCCGGCGCTGACCAAGGGCTGGATGGTGTCGGCCAATCATGGCAACAACGGCATCCGTGACGAAATCTTGCGCTGGGGCGGCAGTGTCGGCGAGGCGAACCTGCGCTTCACCGCGCGTTCCTTCCAGGACGACGGATTCCAGTACGGCTTCTACAGCGGCAGATGGACCTATTCTCCGGATAGCCGCCAGTCGCAATTGTTCGACCTGCGGGCGGATATCCCGCTGAATGATCGGGATGAACTGCAACTGACGGGTACCTTTGCCCGCGACATGTCACAGTTCGGGCGTCCTGCCAATGCCAACGATCCGGTTCGCAACATGGAGCAATCGTCGGCGGCTTTCGGCATTCTGTGGCGCCGCATCGTGTCGGCGACTGAAGAGATCAAGCTGCGCTACGGTTATCGCGATGACCGGGCGCAGTCGCCGTACCGCACACGGATCAATTTCACGACCAATCTGGCGGTGCCGGCGTCGGTAACCTTCTTCCCGATGATCGATCCCGGCGGGCGTTCGCAGCAGCACGAACTCGAACTCGAGCACCTGCTGTCGCCGCGCAAGGACTTGCGCATGATGTGGGGCACGGGCCTGAAGTCCACCGCCGTGCAGTCTTACGAGCAATTCAGCTCGGATGGCTGGAAAAGCAGGTTCGCCTATCGGGTCTTCGGGAATCTGGAGTACCGGGCTGCCGATCCCCTGATTTTCAACGTGGGGGCGAGCTACGAGCATGACAGCATTAGCGGGGCGATGTTCGACCCGCGCATTAGCGCCAGCTTCCACGTCATGCCGGGGCATACCTTGCGCCTGGTCGCCTCGCGCGCGCATCGGAATCCCAGTCTGTACGAGACCTCGGGCCATTCGGAGAGGCGGGATGTCGGCAACACCGGCCTCGCCGACGTTCTTTTTCATGCGCAAGGCGTGAAGCCGGAGCAGATCGATACGCTGGAACTGGGCTACCTGGCCGAGCTGAAGGAGTATCGGGCAATGGCCGATGTCCGGATATTCAGCGAACGGATTCCCAACTACATTCAGATTCTGCCCCTGGCGCTGCCAGCCAGCAGCCCGGATGACCGGGAGATTCAGTCGTTGCGGATGAACGCCGTCAACTATGCGGTCTATCCGAACGGCCGGGCCGACAGCGCGGTCAATCTGGCCAATGTTCGCATCCAGGGCTACGAATACCAATTGAACTGGCGTCCTTTCGAGGCGACGCGGCTGATGTACGGCAACGCGCTGGTAACCATTTCGGCGGACTACACGGACATATCCCGCGTTGCGGACGACTTCAATAACGGACCGAAGATCATCAACCAGACGCGTGATTCGGCGCCAACGCATTCCCAGACGGCGATGCTGGTTCAGCGCCTGCCCTACGATGTCACGGCGTCGATCATGTATTTCCGCGCATCTCCCATGCGCTGGCGGAGAAACGACAATGTGCCGATCGATGCCAGCGAGCGGATCGACTGGCGCCTGGCCAAGGGATTCCGCCTGGGACAGCTGGGTGGCGAGGTCGCCTATGTCTCGCAGATGATCAACGAACAGCAGCAGGGGCGGACCATCAATCGCCTGGCCGACCGCGTCCATTGGCTGGCGCTGCGCCTGGAGTTCTGATTGCCTGCCGGCACCCGATAAAAAAAGACCCCGCCACGAAGGCGGGGTAACAGGGAGGTCTCGAATCGGGGGGTATTCGAGAGGAGGGTAATCGGTTCAGCGTTTGTTGCGGTGTTTCAGCAGCGCGCGGGCGATGGCGATGATGCCGCCGGCGGCGATGGCGGCGATGGCTGCCTTCAGCGGTTCGGCCTGGCCTTCGGCGAGCCAGTCGTAACCGGCGATACCGACGAAGACGCCGAGCGACTCGCTGATCGGCAGGTGATCCGCAAAGGCCATCAACGGGCTTTCTTGAGCGGAATCGTGGCCAGTGCGGGTTGGGCGGGAACCAGCGCGAACAGGTACTGGCGGGTCGCTTCGATAAACTGTTTGATATTCATTTTGATCATTTCCTCGTCATCCTCTTGGCGGGCTTTGTTTTCTGACATGCCTCGCATTCTAGAGAGGCGTGCGCCAGTCGTCTGTTGCGCCAGCGTTGTGTCGAGGTAACGGGTTTTGATCTTCTGTGACGCTTTGTAACCGCCCGGAGACGGCCTACTGGTGGGCTTTCCAGCTCAGCGTGAAGCGTGCGCCGCCAAGCGGCGAGGCATCGGCGGTTGCGTTCCCGCCATGCAACTCGAGTACCCGGCGGGCAATGGCCAGGCCGAGGCCGTAACCCCCTGTCGAGCGGTCGCGCGAACGATCAAGCCGCGTGAAGGCGGAGAAGATGTGTTCGCGTTCTTCGGGAGGGATGCCTATCCCGTCGTCGTCGACATGGATGCGTATCTCGTCGCCGCTCAGCTCGGCATTGACCGAGATGCGCTTGCTGGCGTATTTGAAGGCATTGCGCAGCAGGTTGCGCAGGGCGTAGGGCATGGCCTTGCGGTCGAGGTCGACGTGCAGGTCGTCGGGTAGTCCGGCGATATCCACGGCAACCTCAAGCTGGCGGCCGAGCAGGCGGACGGAATCGACTTCGTCCGCCAGCCACTCGTTGAACTTGACGCTGGCGAAATGGGGTTCCGGCGCCTCGCGTTCGAAGCGGGCATAGGTCAGGCTGGTGTCGATCAGCTGGTCGAGTTCGTCGAGGTCGGCCTCCATCATCGCCCAGAGGCGTTCCCGCTCTTCCTTTTCCTCTGTCTCGGTGAGCATTTCCAGCGCAAAACGCATGCGGGCGATGGGCGTGCGCAGTTCGTGCGAGATGCCGCAGGAGAGTTCCCTATGGGTGGCCAGCAGCTGGCGAATGCGATCGGCCATGCTGTTCATCGTGTCGGAGAGCGGTGCGAACAATTGGGTCTTGGCGGCCGGCGAACGGGCGTCAAAATGGCCGTCGCCCAGGTCGCGGGCCGTCTGGCGCAGGGTTTCGAGATCGCGCCAGACCGGGCGAATCCAGAACCACAGGGCGATCGCGAAAATGACGCCGATCAGGCTCCAGGTCAGGAGGCGGAGGCGAAGTTCCAGCGGCAGGCGGTCGGCCAGTTCGGGGTTCCGGCCGGAGGCGAGCGGTCCGACCACCAGGACGAGGCTGGATGTTCCCAGGCGGTGGTACATGATGTCGCCGTCGTGGTCGATGGCGATGTCGCCGGCGTCCAGCTTGTTGACCTGGAATGGCGTCAGGGTGCGGTCGAGCGAGATGCGTTCGACGATGCCCAGGTTGTAGGAGAATTTCTCGTCGATTTCGCCGACCTTCTTTTGCCATTCGCGGCGGGGGTGCCGGAACAGCTCATCCTCGATCAGCGTGATCGTGCCGCGCATGAAGCGGCGGGCGTAGTCGTCGGTAATGCCGCGCTGGGCGGTGGAGATGACGAAATCGGCCGTGAAGGCGATGGCCACGAAGGAGCCCATGGCCAGCAGGTAGAAATTGAAGAACAGCCGCGACAGGCTGTAGCGGCTGCCCCGCCAGCGCGGCAGCGAGACGCGGAACAGCGAGCGGGCGAGCCCCTGGTTTTGTTCCTTGGCCGGCTTGTCGTCGGCCGGCGTGTCAGTTCCAGTCATGCTTGCTGAACAGGTAGCCCTTGCCGCGCACGGTCTTGATGCGGGTCGGATTCTCCGGGTCGTCGTTCAACTTCTTGCGCAGCCGCGAGATGCGGGCATCGATGGAGCGGTCCAGGCCGTCGAAGCCGATCCCGCGCAGTTCCTGCAGCAGGTCGTCGCGCGACAGCACGTTGCCGGCGTGCGTGGCGAGCAGCCACAGCAGGTCGAACTCGGCGGTGGTCAGGTCGATCGACTGGCCGGCCAGCGTTGCGGTGCGCGTGGCCTGGCTGATCCGGAACTGGCCGAAGACCATGTTGTCGGCTTCGCCGGCGGGCGTCTCGCCGGCCGCCGGCAGCCGGCGAAGCAGGGCCTTGATGCGGGCGAGCAGGACGCGGGGCTGAACCGGTTTGGCGATGTAGTCGTCGGCGCCCATCTCGAGGCCGAGAATCTGGTCGAAGTCCTCGTCGCGGGCGGTCAGCATCAGGATTACGCCCCGGTACTGCGAGCGCACGGCGCGACAGACTTCGAAACCATCCTTGCCTGGGAGCATGACGTCGAGAATGACCAGGTCGGGCTGTTCCGCCAGGATGCGCGTTTCGGCGACGTCGCCGCGCGGCTCGACGGCGACCTGCAGGTCGTTCTTGGTGAGGTATTCGGCGGTCAGTTCTGCCAGCCGTTCGTCGTCTTCGACAAGGAGGATGCGTGTATTCATCCGCCAATCTTAACGGTCAGCCGGGTCCTGGTCCAGCCTGCCCGGGCAATGTCCGCGTTATCGAAGAGGGATGAATACGCCTTGGCCTGGCTTAGAATGTCCGCTGGTAACTATTGGGAAGCTTGTGGATGATTTGGTCAAAAGTGCCCGTCAGGGCTTGGTTCGCGACATTGGGGATCGGTTGTATTGGCCTGGTCGCGGTCGGAATGGAGTTGCAGAACCTGTTGCGCCTGGCGCCATGTCCCCTCTGCATTTTTCAGCGCCTGCTCTATATCGTCATCGGTTGTATCGGCTTGGCCGGTTGGGCGCTTCCAGCCGGGCGCCTGCTCTGGTCGGCGCTGACGGTCGGCCTGGCGGGGCTGGGTTTCGGTGTGGCGGCCTATCAGACCTGGATGCAGGCTTATCCGCATCTGGCGCCGGAATGCAGCTTTACCGACCCGAACGCCATCGAGAGCCTGGTCGATTGGCTGGGCATGCAGATGCCGTCCCTGTTCCTGGCCACTGGTTTCTGCACCAGCCGGGACTGGGAGTTCCTCGGCCTGTCGATGGCCAACTGGTCGGTGGTGATTTTTGCCGGCATCGTGGTGTATGCCGCTTTGCTCTTCCGGAGCAAGTTCCGGAACTGAAAAAAACAAAACCCGCCGAAAGGCGGGTTTGTCGAATGCCGGAGTCGGCTGAATTACTTCAGCTTCACTTCCTTGTAAGCAACGTGCTTACGGGCCTTCGGATCGTACTTCATGAACTCCAGTTTTTCAGGCGTCGTGCGCTTGTTCTTGGAGGTGGTATAGAAGTGTCCGGTACCAGCTGTGGATTCCAGCTTGATCTTTTCGCGACCGCCTTTAGCCATTTTTCGTATCCTTCCTTAATCAGACTTCGCCGCGGGCACGCAGATCGGCCAGAACGACTTCGATGCCCTTCTTGTCGATGATGCGCAGGCCGGCGTTGGAAACGCGCAGACGCACGAAGCGGTTTTCAGTTTCGACCCAGAAACGACGATACTGCAGGTTCGGCAGGAAGCGGCGCTTCGTTTTGTTGTTGGCGTGGGATACGTTGTTCCCAACCATCGGGGCTTTACCCGTTACTTGGCAGACTCGCGCCATGATGGTGCTCCAGAATTCGCTAGAAGAAAGCCCGTGAGTATAACCAAAAGTCCCGAATGGGATCAAGGGGTTTCTGCATTTTCATAACAGGCCGCGCTCGGCGAACGACAGCGGCGGGGTGGTTCCGGCGACGATGAAATGGTCGAGGACTTTGACATCGACCATGGCCAGGGCGTCTTTCAACGAGCGGGTGAGCATCTCGTCGGCCCTGGAGGGTTCGGCGACACCGGAGGGGTGATTATGCGCCAGGATGACGGCGGCTGCATTATGAAATAGCGCGGCCTTGACGACTTCCCTCGGGTAGACGGAAGTCTGGGTCAGCGAACCGGCAAACAATTCCTCGGCTTTGAGCAGGCGGTTCTGGGCATCCAGCCACAGGGCCATGAAGATTTCCTGCGGGCGGTGGGCGAGCTTCAGGCGCAGCCAGTCGCGGACCTTGCCCGGCGATGTGAAGTTGTCGCGGTTGCCCATTTCCTGCGACAGCGCGCGGCGGGCCAGTTCGAAGCTGGCCTTCAGCTGGGCGGCCTTGGCCATGCCGATGCCGGACACGCTGGCCAGTTCGTCCAGCGAGGCTTCGACCAGGATGCCGAGCCGGCCGTCGAAACGGTTCAGCAGGTCGCGCGCCAGATCGACGGCGCTTTTGCCGCGCACCCCGACGCGTAAATAGATGGCCAGCAGTTCGGCATCGGACAGCGCCGCCGGGCCGTGGGCGAGCAGTCTTTCGCGCGGTCGTTCGCCTTCCGGCCAGTCGGTGATCGCCATTTTCTTTCCAAGGGTAGAATGTGCGGAGTCCAATTCTAATGGTAAGACAATGGAATTACAGGGTAAGCGCATCGTCCTCGGCGTGACCGGCGGCATCGCCGCCTACAAGGCGGCCGAACTGGTTCGCCTGCTGGGCAAGCATGGGGCCGAAGTCCAGGTGGCGATGACCGAGGGGGCGACGCATTTCGTCACGGCGACCACCTTCCAGGCACTGTCCGGCAAGCCGGTCTATCTCGACCAGTGGGATGCGCGCATGCCGAATGCCATGGCGCATATCGACCTGTCGCGTGCCGCCGATCTGATCGTGGTTGCCCCGGCGTCGGCCGATTTCCTGGCCCGCATCGTTCACGGCATGGCCGACGATCTGCTGGCCACCATGGTCCTGGCGCGCGACTGTCCCTTGCTGGTGGCGCCGGCGATGAACCGCCAGATGTGGGAAAACCCGGCGACGCAACGCAATGTGACTCAGCTTCAGGCCGACGGCGTGCAGATGCTCGGTCCGGCCAGCGGCGAGCAGGCCTGCGGCGAGGTCGGTGCCGGCCGAATGCTCGAGCCGGACGAAATCGTCGAAGCGGTGATCGCCTTCTTCGCGCCCAAGGTATTGGCCGGGCGCAAGGTCTTGATCACCGCCGGGCCGACCTTCGAAGCCATCGATCCGGTGCGCGGCATCACCAACCTGTCGTCCGGCCGCATGGGCTATGCCTTGGCCCGTGCCGCGCGGCAGGCCGGCGCCGACGTGACGCTGGTCTCCGGGCCGGTCGGCCTGGCGGCGCCGCAGGGTGTCGAACGGATCAATGTCAGGAGCGCCCTCGACATGCATGCCGCGGTGATGGAACGCGCCGCCGGGGCGGATGTCTTCATCGGCGTCGCGGCGGTGGCCGACTACCGCGTGGCCAACGCGGCCGAGCACAAGCTGAAGAAGGACACCGGCGGCATTCCGCCGATCGAACTGGTCGAGAATCCGGATATCCTGGCCGAAGTCGCCGCTCTGAAGAACGGCCCGTTCTGCGTCGGTTTCGCCGCGGAAAGCCGCAATCTGGAAGAGTATGCGCAGACCAAGCGGCGCAAGAAGAATATCCCGCTGATCGCCGGCAACCTGATCCAGGACGGCTTCGGCGGCGACGACAACCGGCTGGTGCTGTTCGACGACCACGGTACCCACCCGCTGACGCCGGCTCCCAAATCCGTGCTTGCCCGCCAACTGGTGGCGCATGTCGCCCAATTGTTAACAGGAAAAATGTAATGCACCGTATCGACGTCAAGATTCTCGACAACCGCCTGCGCGACAACCCGCCGCACTACGCGACCCCGGGCTCGGCCGGCCTCGATCTGCGCGCCTGCATCGCGGCGCCGCTGCATGTCGAACCGGGCCAGACGACGCTGGTGCCGACCGGCATGGCGATTCACCTGGCCGATCCGGGCCTGGCCGCGATGATCCTGCCGCGCTCCGGCCTGGGCCACAAGCACGGCATCGTGCTCGGCAACCTGGTTGGCCTGATCGACAGCGACTACCAGGGCGAGTTGATGGTCTCGGTGTGGAATCGCGGCCATGCCGCATTCACCCTCAATCCGCTCGACCGCATTGCGCAGCTGATCGTCGTGCCGGTGCTGCAGGTGGGCTTCAACATCGTCGACGATTTCGATGCCAGCCATCGCGGCGAGGGCGGTTTCGGCAGCACGGGCAAGTCCTGATGCGCCTCCTGGCCTGGCTGCTGGCCGCTTGCGTCCTGCCGGCGCAGGCAGCCGAGGACCCGGTGCTGATGCAGCGCGGCGAGGAGCAGGTCATGGGCAAGTGTTTTCTCTGCCACGGTGCGACCGGCGACAGTTCCAGCCCGCTCTATCCCAAGCTGGCCGGGCAGAACGAGGCCTACCTGCTTAAGCAGTTGCGCAACTTCAAGTCGGGTGAGCGCGACAGCAACGACATGCGCAAGGTGGTCTCCGATATGAGCGACGACGACATGCGGGCGGCGGCGCATTTCTTCAGCAACCAGCAGCCGAGCCGCGGCAAGTCGGCCTATGGCGAGATGCGGGCGGTGGGCGAGCGGCTATATAGGCAGGGCAACCCGGACAACGGTCTGGTGCCGTGCCGCGATTGCCACG
The DNA here is from genome assembly GCF_945957265.1 of uncultured Dechloromonas sp. GTDB lineage: Bacteria > Pseudomonadota > Gammaproteobacteria > Burkholderiales > Rhodocyclaceae > Azonexus. Next base: position 1,603 of record NZ_CAMFKO010000020.1, on the reverse strand, counting down.
GCGAGAACGGTGCCGGTTCGGACAAATTGCCCCGTATCGCCGGGCAGCACACGCTGTACATCGAAACCCAGCTGAGCCTCTTCGAGGAGCGCAAGCGGACCAACGACAACGCCCAGATGCAGGATATCGCCAAGCGCCTGAGTGTTGACGAGGCACGGGCCGTGGCGGAGTTCCTGCGCGGGCTTTGACTTCCGGATAGCAGCGGGCCGGCGTGGCGCTGGCCCGGACGGTCAGAACAGCTCGATTTCCCCGTCGTTGTTCGATTTGGCGTTGCTGGCCGAGCTGCTCGAGCGCAGGGCATCGCTCTTGACGTGCGAATTGACCAGCAGTTCGACCAGCTTCTGGCTGCGCTTTCGGAAGCGCTGCAGGCCATCGCTTTCGTTGTCCTGGTGCAAGGCCAGGAAGGCGTGCATGTATTCGCCGACGTTTGTCGTGCGCTGGCCGACGCGTTCCATCATCTGGCTGACGATATCCTCGAACTGCATGGCCATCACGCCTTCCTGGGTGAGGCCGTGCATCTGTTCGGTCACCGCGGTGATGTGCGCCGAATGCTCGCGTGCCTTGGCGGTCAGTTCCAGCAATTCGCCGCCCAGTTCGTTGAGCATGGCACGCGATTTGTCGGCAATGCTCATGTCGATGTTCGCCGTGTCGCTGATCCGGTTGCCGACCTCGCGCAGCGAGTCGAGAATTTCGCTCAGCCCGTTGCGAATGTCGACGTTGAATTCGCCGGTTCGCGCCGCCAGGTTGCGGACTTCGTCGGCGACCACGGCAAACCCGCGGCCGGCCTCGCCGGCACGGGCGGCTTCGATTGCGGCGTTGAGGGCCAGCAGGTCGGTCTGCTTGGTAATGCCGGCGATGTCGTTGAGCGAGCCGGAAATCCGGGTAACCTGCGCCTGCATCTGGTCGAAGCTGCTGGCGATGCCCTGGCTGGTCTCCTTCAGGTGCGTCATCTTGCTGGTGAATTCGGTGATCAGGGTGTTGGTTTCGTCGAAGAAGCGCTGCAGGCTGACTTCCTCGTGATCCCGGGCGCCGGAGTCGGTGACCTCCAGCATCTGCTCGATCAGCGAACGCAGTACCTGCCGTTGATTGGACGACTGCGATTCAAGGCCCGTCAGGCTTCCGGAAATCCGGTTCACGGAAGCGCGGATGACTTCCCTGGCTTCGCGCATTTCCGTTTCCAGCGACGTGAATTGCAGCTCGGCGTGGGCCATGGCTTCGTCGGAAAGGACTTGATATTCCGACATGACATTGTTCAGGTCCTGGAAGTGCGCTTTTTGGCGTGTTTGCCAGTTGCGCCGCTCGCGGAGGGATAGTGCGGTGGTGGTCAGCAGCAGAATGGCCAACGCAAGAAAAGCATGAGCCGTCACCGGCCCCGCCATGAGCGACCACAACCAGAGTGCCAGGCAGGTTGCAATTGAGACCCAGATCAGCAGGTCGTCGATACGTTTCATGAACGGGGTTCCGGTGGGCTGAATTATAGAATTGTACTTTGTTTGTTACTTTTAAACTATTTTGAGAATGTTTTATCCCATTGTCTTCAAGTGCTGGATGATCTCCCCGGCCATGGGCTGGGCATCGCCATAGAGCATGCGGCAGTTGTCGG
>NZ_CAMFKO010000019.1 GCF_945957265.1 uncultured Dechloromonas sp. | reverse complement strand
CACGGTGCAGGCCGACATCCTGAAGGAAGACCAGGGCCAGAACACCTGCATCTTCAGCACCGAATTCGCGCTCAAGATGATGGGCGACATCCAGGAATTCTTCGTCCATAACCAGGTACAGAACTTCTACTCGGTGTCGATTTCCGGCTATCACATCGCCGAAGCCGGCGCCAACCCGATCTCGCAGCTCGCCTTCACGCTGTCCAACGGCTTCACCTATGTCGAAAGCTACCTGGCGCGCGGCATGCACATCGACGATTTCGCGCCCAACCTGAGCTTCTTCTTCAGCAACGGCATGGACCCGGAATACTCGGTGATCGGCCGCGTCGCCCGCCGCATCTGGGCGGTGGCGATGAAGAACAAGTACGGCGCCAACGAGCGCAGCCAGAAGCTCAAGTACCACATCCAGACCTCCGGCCGCTCGCTGCACGCCCAGGAGATGGACTTCAACGACATCCGCACCACGCTGCAGGCGCTGATCGCCATCTACGACAACTGCAACTCGCTGCACACCAACGCCTACGACGAGGCGATCACGACGCCGACCGAGGAATCGGTGCGCCGCGCCATGGCCATCCAGCTGATCATCAACCGCGAGTGGGGCGTCGCCAGGAACGAGAACCCGAACCAGGGCGCCTTCGTCATCGACGAACTGACCGACCTGGTCGAGGAAGCCGTGCTCAAGGAGTTCGAAGCCATCGCCAGCCGCGGCGGCGTGCTCGGCGCCATGGAAACCGGCTACCAGCGCGGCAAGATCCAGGAAGAGTCGATGTACTACGAGCACAAGAAGCACGACGGCTCGTACCCGATCATCGGCGTGAACACCTTCCTGAATCCGAAGGGCATGGCGCAGCAGGAAATCGAACTGGCCCGCTCGACCGACGACGAAAAGCAGTCGCAGATCAACCGCCTGCGCGCCTTCCATGGCCGCAACGCCGGCCAGTCGGCCGACATGCTGGCCAGGCTGAAGCAGACGGTCATTGAAGACGGCAACGTCTTCGCCGTACTGGTCGATGCCGTCAAGGTCTGCTCGCTCGGCCAGATCAGCAGCGCGCTGTATGAAGTCGGCGGTCAGTACCGGCGCAGTATGTAAAAAAATTATTGCAGGAAGGATTCCTCAAAGGGAGAACAGCAAACCCGAACCCGAAAGGGAGGAGGAGTCAATAAGGCGGCGAGGCTATGTACCTCGCCGTTTTTCATGGTGCCGGGAGGGCGCGTGCGTAGACGAAGCTGCTGTCAAAGTGTTGTCCCGGCGTTAAAATCGGCGGAGACCGAAAATACCCATGGACATGTTTTGCCGCCACTGATCGCGAATGAAAGAAACGTTCCGCGTGCCCATCTGATCGGGACGCTGGTCATCGTTCTGCTGATCACCCTGGGGCTGGGGGCGTTTTTCAGCTGGCAGCAACTGGCCGAGCGGCAGGCTGCGCTGGCGCGGGTCGAGCAGGCCGCCACCGAGAAGATCAAGGGGCGCTTGCGGGGCGAGATGGACAGCGCCATCAGCTTTCTCGAATACACCCGCCTGCGTACCGAGGACGTGCTGAAGCGCAGCCTGGTGGAACAGGTGGACAGCGCATTCCAGATCGTCGAGGCGATCCATGCCCGGGAGTCCGCGCGTCGCCCGGCGGCCGAGGTCAAGCGCCTGATCGTCGAGGCCCTGCGTCCGGTGCGTTTCTACGATGGCCGCGGCTATTACTTCGTCGACGACATGAGCGGCCAGTTCATCCTGCTGCCGACCGCCCCGCAACTGGAGGGGCAGACGCGCCTCGACAACCGGGACGATACCGGGCACTACATCATGCGCGGCCTGATCGACGCGGCCCGCAAACCGCGTGGCGAGGGATTCTCGGCCTATCGCTGGTATGCGCCGGGCAAGCCGGAAAAGATGTCGGAAAAGCTCTCCTACGTTCGTCACTTCGCGCCCTACGACTGGTTGCTGGGAACCGGCGACTACCTCTTCAAATGGGAGCAGATGCAGCAGCAGGAAGCCTTGGCCCGCCTGCGCGCCCTTCGTTTCGGGCGCGATGGCTACTTCGTGGTGATCGACGGTGACGGCAAGGTGCTGTTGTCGCCGGCCAATACCTTGCTCGAGGGCGTCAACGTTCGCGACATTCCCGAGCCGCATCGGGAAAGCGTGCTCAAGCTCTTCCAGGCCGGAACCCCGGGGGGGCGTTTCGTCGAATACCCGTTCTGGCGCAAGGAGGGCGGCGAGGCCCGCCAGAAGACGGCCCTGGTCGAGAAGATCAGCCCGTGGAACTGGGTCGTCATGGTGACGATCTTCAACGACGAGGTGAGCGAACTGGCGGCCGAGGAGGTGCGCCGTCAATCGCTGCTCGACGGTTCGCAGTTGCTGCACCTGGTGATTGCGGCGCTGGGCGCGCTGGCGCTCGGCGTGGCCGCGTCGGTGGCCTTCTCGCGCTGGTCGAACCGCCTGTTCTCCGCCTATCACCAGCAGAACGAGGCGCAGCAGGAAGCCTTGCGGGCCAGTGAGGACAAGCTGGCGAGCATTCTCGACAGCGTCGAGGCCTTCATCTACATCAAGGGCACGGACTACGCCTACCAGTACGCCAACGGCCGGGTGTGCGATTTGTTCCGGGCACCGCTGGAAACGATCGTCGGCCGGGACGACTACGCCTTCTTCGATCGGACGACCGCGGACAACCTGCGCGGCAACGACCGGCGCGTGATCGAAGGCGGCGAACGGGTGGTCGAGGAGGAAGTGAATACCACCGGGGACGGCCGGATCACCAAGGCCTTCCTGTCGATCAAGATACCGCTGCGTCGCCCCGACGGTTCGATCTATGCGCTGTGCGGCATTTCGACCGACATCACGCTGCGCAAGAACCAGGAGCTCGAGCTCGAAACCTACCGCCACGGCCTCGAGGCGCTGGTCGCCTCGCGCACCGCCGAGCTGGCCGAGGCCAAGGATGCCGCCGAGGCCGCCAGCCGGGCCAAGAGCCTGTTCCTGGCCAACATGAGCCATGAGATCCGCACGCCGATGAATGCCATCCTCGGCATGGCCTACCTGCTGCACAAGGAGACCATCGACGGCAAGGCGCGCGAACGCCTGGACAAGATCACGGCCGCCGCCAACCACCTGCTCGGCGTCATCAACGACATCCTCGACCTGTCGAAGATCGAGGCCGGAAGCCTGGTGCTGGAGGAACGCGAGTTCTCGCCCCGCGAGCTGGTCGCCGATATCCTGCAGATGGTCGGCGAGCGTGTCCGCGAGAAGGGACTGTCGATCCGGACGACGATCGGCGACGAGGTGCCGACGGTGTTGCGCGGCGATTCCGTGCATCTCGGCCAGGCCCTGCTCAACTTTGTCGGGAATGCCGTCAAGTTCTCCGAGCGCGGGGAGATTCGCGTCGCCCTGCGCCTCGACGCCGCCGAGGGCAGCCACGTCCTGCTGCGCATGGAGGTGGCGGACCAGGGCATCGGCATCGGCGCGGATCAGCAGGCCCGCCTGTTCAAGGCCTTCTCGCAGGCCGACGAATCGATCACCCGGAAATACGGCGGCACCGGCCTCGGACTGGCGATCAACGGCCATCTGGCCCGGCTGATGGGGGGCGATATCGGCGTCAGCAGCGAGCCGGGCATCGGCAGCCGTTTCTGGATGACGGCCCGTCTTGCCTGCGTCGAGGCAGCCTGCGGCGCCTCCGCGCCCCTGCTCGAGCATGCCTCTCTCCCACCGGAACAGGAGATCGCCAGTCGTTATGCCGGGCGTCGCATCCTGCTGGTCGAAGACGACGAGATCAACCAGGAGGTGGCCGGCGAGTTGCTGGGCATGGCCGGGCTGGCGGTCACCGTGGCCGGCAACGGCGCCGAAGCGGTGGCGCGCGTGCGCGACGACGAGGCCTACGCCCTGGTCCTGATGGACATTCAGATGCCGGTGATGGGCGGCATCGAGGCGACACGCCTCATCCGCGAGCTGCCCGGACGGGAAAACCTGCCCATCCTGGCGATGACGGCCAATGCCTTCGACGAGGACCGCCGCGTCTGCATGGGGGCGGGAATGAACGACCACATCGGCAAGCCCGTCGAGCCGGACCTCCTCTACGCGACCTTGCTCAGGTGGCTGCGCTGAGCTGAACCGGGGAGGGCGCGATAACGCCCGCCGCACGGACCCTTTTTCCGGGGGCGTTTCTGCCGCAAAATGCATCATCTGCCGATAGATGATCCGGGATGCCCATGAACGCCAACGACGACCTCGCCACCAGCCTGCAACGCAACCGCATCAGCCGCCGCCAGGTGCTCTGGCTGCTCGGTGCCAGCGCCCTCTCCGGCTGCGCCTCCTCGCCGGTGGGCGGCGGTTCCATCCTGGTCGGCATGAGCGAGGAGGAGGAAAAGGCCGTCGACCAGAAAGTCTCGCCGCAACAGTTCTCGCAGGATCTCGGCGCGGTCCAGGATGCCCAGATCAACCAGTACCTGACCGAAGTCGGGCGGCGGCTGGACGGCAAGACCCACCGGCCGCAGATGCCCTATTCGTATCGCGTGCTCAACGCCAACTACGTCAATGCCTACACCTTCCCGGGGGGCGCCATGGGCGTGACCCGGGGCATCCTGGTCGATCTCGACAACGAAGCCGAACTGGCCGGCCTGCTCGGCCACGAACTGGGCCACGTCAATGCCCGCCACGCCGCGCAGCGCCAGGGACAGGCCATGGTCGCCTCGGTGGCGGCGACCGGCATCAACATCATCGGTTCGGCGGCCGGCTTTGGCGGGCTGACCGACATCGGCACCCAGCTCGGGGCCAGCGCGCTGCTTTCCAGCTATTCGCGCGACAACGAGCGCGAGGCCGATGCCCTGGGCCAGGAATACATGGTGCGCGCCGGCTACCCGGCGAACGGCATGGTCGGCTTGCAGCAGTTGCTGGTCGACCAGGAAAAGGCGTCGCCGGGCATGCTGCAGACCATGTTCTCGACGCACCCGATGAGCAGCGAGCGGCGCGACACGGCGCGGCAGATGGCTGAAGGCAAGTATGCCGCCAGCAACCAGCGCGATACCGGCCGCGAGCGCTTCATGGACAGCACGGCGTCGCTGCGCCGCATCAAGCCGACCATCGAGGCTTGCCAGAAAGGCGAAGTCGCCTTGTCGCGCAAGGATTTCGGCAAGGCCGAAGGAAGTTTCCGCAGCGCCCTGGCGGCGACGCCGCGCGACTACGCGGCCAATGTCCTGATGGCCAAGTGCCTGTCCGCGCAGGACAAGGATGCGCAGGCCCTGGAGTATGCGCAGGCGGCAACGAAGATATACCCGCAGGAGGCGCAGGCCCAGAAGATGGTCGGCGTGCTGGCGCTTGCCCAGAAAGACCCGGCCAAGGCGTATGAGCATCTCGACCGCTACGACCGCCTGATTCCGGGCGATGCCGGCGTCACCTTCCTCAAGGGCGTCTCGCTGGAGGGGATGGGGCGCAAGCAGGATGCGGCCAACCAGTACGCGGCGTATCTGCGCCGCACCCAGAAGGGCAAGGCGGCCGAGTACGCCTACAGCCGGCTGCAGGGCTGGGGTTACGTCAAGTGATGCGGCGGCCTGGCGGCCGGCAGCGCCGCTAAGGCGCCGGCGTTTCGTCCAGCCAGCGGAGCAGGGTGCCGAACAGGCGGGGCGGGTCGACCGGCTTCGGAATGTGGTCGTTCATCCCGGCGTCGAGGCAGAGATTGCGGTCCTCGTCGAAGGCGTTGGCCGTCATCGCCAGGATCGGTATCCCTTCCCGGCCGGGCAGCGCGCGGATCGCCCGCGTCGCATCGAAGCCGTTCATGACCGGCATCTGGACATCCATCAGGATCGCCCGGTAAGGCGTTGTCGCGGCCTTGGCCAGGGCCTCGGCGCCGTCGTTGGCGATGTCGACAAGCAGGCCGGCCGCTTCGAGCAGGGCGGTCGACACCTCCTGGTTGATCGGTTCGTCTTCGGCGAGGAGGATGCGGGTTCCCGCATGGCGCGCGAACAGCTGGTGCTCGGCGTCGACGCCGGGCGCCGTGTCGTGGCAGGGCAAGGCGCTGGTCGCCGCCGGCAGGCGCACCGTGAACCAGAAGGTGCTGCCCTTGCCCGGCTGGCTGTCGAGGCCGACATGGCCGCCCATCATTTCGGCGAGTTGCTTGCTGATCGCCAGTCCCAGCCCGGTTCCGCCATAGCGGCGGGTGGTCGAGCTGTCGGCCTGGGCAAAGGCGGTGAACAGGCGTTTCTGGTCGTCGGGCGAGATGCCTATCCCTGTGTCGCTGACCGCGAAATGCAGTTCGCATGAGCCGGGGGCGTCGCGCCGGCTGACGGCGATGGTCACGCTGCCGGCCTGGGTGAACTTGATGGCGTTCCCGGCAAAGTTGAGCAGTATCTGTTCGAGGCGCAGCGGATCGCCCTGCAGGGCCAGGTGCATCATCCCTTCCGGAATGTTCAGGCGGAGCGCCAGGCCTTTTTCGGCGGCCCTTTGCGCAATCAGGCTGTGGATGTTCTCGAAGATGCTCCCCAGCTGGAAGTTTGTCTGTTCCAGCGTGAGCTGGTCGGCTTCGATCTTCGACAGGTCGAGGATGTTGTTGATGATGCGCAGCAGGCGTTGCGAGGCCTGGGCGACCTTGCTCAACTGATCGGCCTGCCTGGCATCGACAGGTTTTCGCTTGGCCAGGTCGGTCATGCCGATGATGGCGTTCAGCGGGGTGCGCAATTCATGGCTCATGTTGGCCAGGAAGCTGCTCTTGGCGCGGCTGGCCGATTCGGCGAGCTGCTTGGCCTGGGACAGTTCGGCCGTTCGTTCCTCGACGCGTCGTTCGAGTTCGGCCGCGCTGCGCTTGCGTTCGGTGATGTCGCGCAGGAATCCCAGCAACTGGCCATTGGCCGGGTTGAAGGTGGCGCTGACCTCGACCGGCCAGCGCGAGCCATCCTTGCGCCGGTGCACGGTCTCGAACTGGTCGCTGCCATGGGCGATCAGGCGGGCGATCCGGGAGGAGGTCGCGACCGGGTTTTCAAGGGCGTCGAGATCGTTGATCGTCATGCTCAGCAGCTCGTCGCGGGAATAGCCGGACTGCCGGGAATAGGCCGGGTTGGTGTCGAGCAGCTTGCCCTGGGCGGAGACGCGCCAGAAGCCGTCGGTCGAGGTCTCGAGGATGTGTTGCAGCGTTTCATGTCCGTCGCGCAACTCGCGCTCGCGCTCCTTCACGATGTCGATCAGGTGATTGAAACTGTCCAGCAACTGGCCGATTTCGTCGTTCCGGACAACCGGCAGGGGGGTCAGCGCCTGTTCCGGGCTGGACATGTCGCTCAGGGTCTGGATCGTGCCGAGCAGCGGCGCGAGCTGCTGCTTGAGTATCCACCAGATCAGAAGCGCGACCAGCAGGGTGAGCAGCAGGGCGCCGAGCAGCAGCTGGCGCCGCAGGTCGTTGATCGGCGCGAAGGCCTCGCTGGTCGGCAGGTAGACGGCGAGAATCCAGCCGGCGCTGGGGATTTTCTTGTCCGACGTCAGGATTTCGAGGCCCAGCGGATTGATCGTCACCGCCGAGCCTTCCTCTCCCGCAAGGAAGCGGTCGATCACCGGCAACTTCCCGGGCGGCGGCAGGATCTCCATGACCCGGCTTTTGTCGCTGCTGGTCACAATGATGCGCTCCCGCGGCGCCAGCACCAGGTAGCCGCCGGTTTGGCCGTAGCGGCCGTCGGTGATGCGGTCGAAGAAGCTGGGCAGGCCCAGGTTGATGACGCCGGAAATGGCCCCGACGATCTTTCCCTGTGCATCGCGCAGCGGGGTGGCGAGGCCGAATACCGGCGCATTCAGTTTCTTGCCGACGAGCGGCCGGCCGACGCAGCTCTTTCCTTCGCGGATGGCATTGGCGATGACCTCGATGTCCATGTAATTGACGCCGCGCCGGCCGGTCTGCGGGGGAACGTCCGCGATCGCGGTGCCGCCGGCGTCATAGACGATCACGCCGCCGTTGAACAGGGACAGCGCGAGCGGCCGGTTCTCGAGCAGCCGCTGCACCTCGGCGGGCGCGGTGGTGACGATGGGGGCGACGGCGACGGCCAGTTGCTCGAGGGTTTTCAGGCGGCTGTCGATCTCGTGGTCGAGTTGCCCGGCGACCAGGGTTGCCGTCGACAGCTGCGCGGCGCTGAGCACCTGCTCGAGATCCTTGCGCAGCATGTGGCTGGCCATCAGGGTGAGCAACCAGATGCCGACGACGAAAATGGCGACCGTGGATAGCGTGATTCGCGTTTTCAGCGAGTGTTTCTGGGTTCTCCGTGGCGCCATTCGATTTCGAGCCTCGCACAAAAGCTGCATCCGATGTGCCAACCCTCGGGTCGGTGACGCTCAGTATAGCCGCATGACACGCAGTTGGAATGCGCGGCGAGGGGGGATGGCCGGGGGGCGCTTCGCCTGTCGGCGAAGCGGTGCGCTAGTCCCCGAAGCGGCGCAGTCCGTCGAGATCGACGATGTGGATGCCGCCGTACTCGCTGCGTACCAGCCCGGCATCCTCGAGCACCTTGAGCGCCTGGTTGGCGCGCTGGCGGGAGACGCCGGCCAGATAGCCGAGTTCCTCCTGCGAAATCTGCAGCAGGCGGTTGGTCCCGGGGTAGAGGACGGGGTTGAACAGCGCCGCCAGCCCGCGCGCGATGCGGGCGTCGGTATCCAGCATGCGTTCGTTTTCCATCATGCCGATGAACTGGCCGAGGCGTTCGTTGAGCTGGGCGATCAGGTAGCGGTTGAAGGGGATGCTGTGATCCATCAGCCACAGGAAGGTCGCCCGGTTCATGAAGGCGACGCGGGTTTCGCGCAGCGCCATGACGTCGTAGCGGCGGGTTTCCTTCTTGAGCAGCGAGCCTTCGCCAAACCAGCCGCCCGAGCTGATGCCGGTCAGCGACGTGGTCTTGCCGGTGGTCCAGTGGCTGGCCATCTTGCCCAGGCCGTCGATGATGCCCATCCAGTATTCGACAGGCTCGCCCTTCATGCAGATGAAGGCGCCCGGGGCAAAAGTGCGTTCGGTGGTTCCGGAGAGCGCCTTGTCCAGTTCCGGCTCGGTCAGCGACTGCCCCCACAGGGAGCTTCGCAGCAGTTCCTCAGCGTTATTCAAAATATTTTCCGGATTGTCTGCCGAGCGACAATTATACGTCCGCAATGTGCATACACTGCGCGACAAGCTCAGTGATTGTCGCTGGGGGTTGCAAGGTTGGTGTAAGCCGGCAATCCCCACAATGAATCAAACGAACGTTAGACCGCGAACCATGAGTCGCGGCGGAGGAGACGAGAAATGCCCACGCAGGTGAATTTCGATTCGCTGGACGGTTTGCACACCTTCCCGCGGCTGTTGTTTCATCACGCCAGGGTCCGGCCCAATGCGCCGGCCATGCGCGAGAAGTATCTCGGCATCTGGCAGACCTGGACCTGGTCCGACGTCGCCGAGCGCGTCCGCGCGCTGGCTTGCGGCCTGGCCTCGCTGGGTTTCAAGCGCGGCGACAACCTGGCCATCGTCGGCGACAACCGCCCGCATCTCTACATGATGATGAGCGCTGCCCAGTGCCTGGGCGGCGTGCCGGTGCCGCTGTACCAGGACGCGGTGGCCGCCGAGATGCTGTTCGTGCTGCAGGACGCCGGCGTCCGCTTCGCCATCGTCGAGGACCAGGAGCAGGTCGACAAGCTGCTCGAGATCAAGGACCAGCTGCCGTCGCTCGAGCACATCATCTACGACGACCCGCGCGGCATGCGCCACTACAACCAACCTTTCCTGCACGACGTGCATGAACTGATGGAAATGGGGCGCATCCACGACCGCAACCATTCCGACTTCCTCAATGCCGAGGTCGAAAAGGGCCACTATGACGATGTCTCGGTGATGCTCTACACCTCCGGCACCACCGGCAAGCCCAAGGGCGTCTGCCAGACGCACGCCGCCTTCATCGCCGCCGCGCAGGGCGGGGCGCAGGTCGACAAGCTCGGTGCCGAGGGCGACATCCTCTCCTACCTGCCGATGGCCTGGGTGGGCGACCACCTGTTCTCGTTCGCGCAGTCGCTGGTCTGCGGCTTCACCATCAACTGCCCGGAATCCGGCGAGACGGTGATGACCGACCTGCGCGAAATCGGGCCGACCTACTATTTCGCGCCGCCGCGCGTCTTCGAGAGCCTGCTGACCTCGGTGCAGATCCGCATGGAAGACGCCGGGCCGCTCAAGCAGCGCCTGTTCCATCACTTCATGGCGGTCGCCAAGCGCTGCGGCGGCGACATCCTCGACGGCAAGCCGGTTTCCGCCGGCGACCGTTTCCAGTACGGGCTCGGCAACCTGCTGATCTACGGACCGCTGCGCAACGTGCTCGGCATGAGCCGGATCAGGGTCGCCTACACCGCCGGCGCCGCCATCGGCCCCGAGCTGTTCAGCTTCTACCGCTCGATCGGCATCAACCTCAAGCAGCTCTACGGCCAGACCGAAACCTGCGCCTATGTCTGCCTGCAGCCGGACGGCCAGGTCAAGGCCGATACCGTCGGCGCCCCGGCGCCCGGCGTCGAGATCAGGATCGCCGACAACGGCGAGGTGCTGGTCAAGGGCGCGATGCTGCTCAAGGAATACTACAAGCGCCCCGACGCAACGGCCGAGGCTATCGATGCCGATGGCTATTTCCTGACCGGCGACGCCGGCTTCCTCGACGAGGACGGCCACCTGAAGATCATCGACCGCGCCAAGGACGTCGGCAAGCTGTCGAACGGCGCGATGTTCGCCCCGAACTACATCGAGAACAAGCTCAAGTTCTTCCCGTTCGTGAAGGAGGCCGTCTGCTTCGGCCACGACCGCGACATGGTCTGCGCCTTCATCAACATCGACGTCGGCGCCGTCGGCAACTGGGCCGAGCGCCGCAACATCGCCTACTCGGGCTACACCGACCTCGCCGGCAAGCCGCAGGTGCTGGAGATGATCAAGTCGTGCATCGAAGAGGTGAACGCCTCGCTCGCCCACGACGCCATGGTCGCCGACTCGCAGGTGCATCGCTTCCTGGTCCTGCACAAGGAGCTGGATCCGGACGACGACGAGCTGACCCGCACGCGCAAGGTGCGCCGCAATTTCATCGCGGAAAAATACAAGGTACTGATCGACGCCCTCTACGCAGGCAAGGGCAACCAGTACATCGAAACCGAGGTCAAGTTCGAGGACGGGCGTCGCGGCAAGGTATCCGCCGACCTCAAGATCATCGATGTCAAGACCTTCCCGATCGCCAAAAAAGCGGCCTGAAGGGAGAGAGAGAACAATGAGCAGAAAAATCGGCGACGTCATCCTTGATCTGCAGAACATTTCGCTGCGCTTCGGCGGCGTCAAGGCACTGACCGACATTTCCTTCGATATCCGCGAGCACGAAGTGCGCGCCATCATCGGCCCCAACGGTGCCGGCAAGAGCTCGATGCTCAACGTCATCAACGGCGTCTACCACCCGCAGGAAGGCAAGATCTTCTACCGCGGCGCCGAGCGCAAGAAAATGGAGCCGCACATGGCGGCCAGCACCGGCATCGCGCGGACTTTCCAGAACATCGCGCTGTTCAAGGGCATGAGCGTGCTCGACAACATCATGACCGGCCGCACGCTGAAGATGAAGAGCAACCTGCTGCTCCAGGCCATGTGGTTCGGGCCGGCGCAGAAGGAGGAGCTGGAGCATCGGCGCAAGGTCGAGGAAATCATCGACTTCCTCGAAATCCAGCACATCCGCAAGACGCCCGTGGGGCGCCTGCCCTACGGCCTGCAGAAGCGCGTCGACCTCGGCCGCGCGCTGGCCATGGAGCCGCAGATCCTGTTGCTCGACGAGCCGATGGCCGGCATGAACGTCGAGGAAAAGCAGGACATGTGCCGCTTCATCCTCGACGTCAACGACCAGTTCGGCACCACCATCGTGCTCATCGAGCACGACATGGGAGTGGTCATGGATATTTCCGACCGCGTGGTCGTCCTCGACTACGGCAAGAAGATCGGCGACGGCCTGCCGGATGAAGTGCGTTCCAGCCCCGAGGTCATCAAGGCCTACCTGGGCGCCGGTCACTAAGCGGAGAGCGACATGGGATTCTTTATCGAAACACTGATCGGCGGCCTGATGGCGGGCATGCTGTACTCGCTGGTGGCGCTCGGCTTCGTGCTGATCTTCAAGTCCTCCGGCGTCTTCAACTTCGCGCAGGGGGCGATGGTGCTGTTTGCCGCGCTGGCCATGGCGCGTTTTTCCGAGTGGGCCAATGCGGCCCTCGGCGGCAACAGCCTGTTCCTCGCCAACCTGATCGCCTTTGTCGGCGCCGGCGCGGTGATGTGGCTGGTGGCCTGGGCGGTCGAGCGCTTCGTGCTGCGCAAACTGGTCAACCAGGAGGGCGCCACCCTGCTGATGGTCACGCTGGGCATCACCTACGTCCTCGAAGGCATCGGCCAGACCATCTTCGGCAGCGAAATCTACAACATCGACGTCGGCATGCCGAAAGAGCCGGTGATGATGTTCGAGAACCTGTTCGAAGGCGGCATCCTGATCAACAAGGAAGACTTCATCGCCGCCCTCATCGCCGCGCTGCTGGTCGGCCTGCTCACCCTGTTCTTCCAGAAGACGCCGGTCGGCCGCGCCCTGCGCGCGGTGGCCGACGACCACCAGGCGGCCTTGTCCATCGGCATCCCGCTCAACCGCATCTGGGTCATCGTCTGGCTGGTCGCCGGCGTCGTCGCCCTGGTCGCGGGCATCATCTGGGGTTCCAAGCTGGGCGTCCAGTTCTCGCTGGCGACGGTGGCCCTGCGCGCCCTGCCGGTGGTCATCCTGGGCGGCCTGACCTCGGTGCCGGGCGCCATCGTCGGCGGCCTGATCATCGGCGTCGGCGAAAAACTCTCGGAGGTCTATATCGGACCGATGGTCGGCGGCGGCATCGAAATTTGGTTCGCCTACGTCCTCGCCCTTGTTGTTTTGCTGTTCCGGCCGCAGGGCTTGTTCGGCGAAAAGATCATCAATCGGGTGTGATCATGATGAACAAAGCACTCAATCTTTCGGCGCAGGCTAATTTGCGGAGCAAGTTAAGCGTCAGCGGCCGTAGCCAAAAGATCATCAATCGCGTCTGACCGTCAGGGAGAAAAAACGTGCTCTATCGTGAAAACGGCCAGTTCAAGACCACCTACGCGGCCGACCAGCAAATCTTCACCATCGCCCAGGACAAGTGGTTCGTCCTCGGTGTCGTTGCCTTCGCCTTCCTCGCCGTGCCGATGCTGGCCGACGAGTACATGTTCCGTGCCATTCTCATTCCCTTCCTGATCCTGTCGCTCGCCGCGCTCGGGGTCAACCTGCTGGTCGGCTATTGCGGCCAGATCACCCTGGGGGCGGGGGCCTTCATGGCGGTCGGGGCGTATGCGGCGTACAACTTCCTGATCCGTATCGACGGCATGCCGCTGATCGGCGCGCTGCTGCTCGGCGGCCTGACCTCGGCCGGCATGGGCATCCTGTTCGGCATACCCAGCCTGCGGGTGCGCGGCCTCTACCTGGCCGTGGCGACGCTGGCGGCGCAGTTCTTCTGCGACTGGGCCTTCCTGCGCATCAAGTGGTTCACCAACGATTCGTCGTCGGGTTCGGTGTCCGTCTCCGACCTCAGCGTCTTCGGCTGGGTGATCGACGCGCCGGCCGAAAAATACCTGTTCTGCCTCGGCTTCATCGTCGCCTTCGCGGTGATCGCCAAGAACATGACGCGCGCCACCATCGGCCGCCAGTGGATGGCCATCCGCGACATGGACGTGGCCGCCGAGGTCATCGGCATCCGCCCGATGTACGCCAAGCTCTCGGCCTTCGCCGTCAGTTCGTTCTTCGTCGGCGTCGCCGGCGCCCTGTGGGGCTTTGTGCACCTCGGTTCCTGGGAGCCGGCGGCCTTCTCGGTCGATCGTTCCTTCCAGTTGCTGTTCATGGTCATCATCGGCGGTCTGGGTTCGATTCTCGGCAGCTTCGTCGGCGCCGCCTTCATCGTCATCCTGCCCATCTTCCTCAACCAGTTCCTGCCGGCGCTCGGCAACCTGCTCGGGTTTCATATCTCGACGGCTGCGGTGTCGCATGCGGAACTGATCATCTTCGGTTCGCTGATCGTCTTCTTCCTGATCGTCGAACCGCACGGCCTGGCTCGCCTGTGGGCGATCGCCAAGGAAAAACTGCGTCTGTGGCCTTTCCCGCACTGACGCGGAGACAGCAAAATTTCACGATTCATAACCTGATCAACAGGAGGAGACAACCCATGAAATTCCGCGCTCTCGCACTTGCTGCAGCCGTTTCAGCCGTCGGCCTGACTTCGGCGACCGTATCCACCGCGGCCTTCGCCCAGGCCAAGGAGCAGTTCTTCCCGGTCCTGGTGTATCGCACCGGGGCCTATGCCGCCAACGGCAATCCCTGGGCCAACGGCTACGTCGATTACCTCAAGCTGGTGAACGCCAAGGGCGGCGTCAACGGCGTCAAGATCTCCTTCGAGGAGTGCGAATTCGGCTACGCCACCGACCGCGGCGTCGAGTGCTACGAGCGTCTGAAGGGCAAGGGCGCCACCGTCTTCCAGCCGCTGTCGACGGGCGTCACCTTCGCGCTGACCGACAAGGCGCCGGTGGACAAGATTCCGCTGGTGACCGCCGGCTACGGCCGCAGCGAATCGCAGGACGGCTCGGTGTTCAACTGGAACTTCCCGCTCCTCGGCACCTACTGGGTCGGCGCCGATGTCGCCATCCAGCACATCGCCAAGCAGGCCGGCGGCCTCGACAAGCTCAAGGGCAAGAAGATCGCGCTGGTTTACCACGACAGCCCGTTCGGCAAGGAACCCATCCCGCTGCTGCAGGAGCGCGCCAAGATGCACGGCTTCGAGCTGATGCTGCTGCCGGTCGCCCATCCGGGCGTCGAGCAGAAGGCGACCTGGCTGCAGATCCGCCAGGCGCGTCCGGACAACGTCCTGCTCTGGGGCTGGGGCGTCATGAACTCCACCGCCCTGAAGGAAGCGCAGGCCACCGGCTTCGCCCGCGAGAAGATGCTCGGCATCTGGTGGGCGGGTGCCGAACCCGATGTCAAGGACGTCGGCGCCGGTGCCAAGGGTTATGCCGCGCTGACCCTGCAGCACTCCGCCGAGCCGAATTCCAAGGTGGTCAAGGACATGCTGGAGATGGTCCATGCCAAGGGGCAGGGCACCGGCCCGAAGGAAGAAGTCGGTTCCGTGCTCTACATGCGCGGTCTGATCTCCTCCATGGTCGCCGTCGAGGGCGTGCGCAAGGCGCAGGAGCGCTACGGCAAGGGCAAGGTCATGACTGGCGAGCAGACCCGCTGGGGCCTGGAAAACATCAATCTCGACCAGAAGACCCTGGACGGCATGGGTTTCGCCGGCGTGATGCGCCCGGTGCAGACCTCCTGCCTCGATCACATGGGATCGTCGTGGGTGCGTATCCAGACCTGGGACGGCACCAAGTGGACGCCGGGCGCCGACTGGTACCAGGCCGACGAGAAGCTGCTGCGCGGCATGGTCCTCAACGCTTCGCGCAAGTACGCCGAAGAGAAGAAGATCACGCCGCGTACGCCGGAACAGTGCAAGCAATAAGGTGAACCTCGGCTCCCGCGCTCAAACGCGGGAGCCTTTCACGAGAGTCGAACATGACCGCCACCCCGAATACCTTCCTCAGTGTCAACAACATCGAGGTTATCTACAACCACGTGATCCTCGTCCTCAAGGGCGTCTCGTTCACCGTGCCGGAAGGCAGCATCGTCGCCCTGCTCGGCGGCAACGGCGCCGGCAAGACGACCACCCTGCGCGCGGTGAGCAACCTGCTGCATGGCGAACGCGGCGAAGTGACCAAGGGCTCGGTCGAGCTCAAGGGCGAGCGCGTCGAGTCGCTGACTCCGGCCGACCTGGTGCAACGCGGCGTCGTCCAGGTCATGGAGGGGCGCCATTGCTTCGGCCACCTGACCATCGAGGAAAACCTGCTGACCGGCGCCTATACACGTACCGATGGCAAGGCCGCGGTGCAGGAAAGCCTGGAAAAGGTTTACAACTTCTTCCCGCGCCTGAAGACCCGGCGAACCAGCCAGGCCGCCTACACCTCGGGCGGCGAACAGCAGATGTGCGCGATCGGTCGCGCGCTGATGGCCAATCCGAAGATGGTCTTGCTCGACGAGCCGTCGATGGGCCTGGCGCCGCAGATCGTCGAGGAGGTGTTCAGCATCGTCAAGGAGCTGAACGAGAAGGAAAAAGTCACCTTCGTCCTGGCCGAGCAGAACACCAGCATCGCGCTGCGCTATGCCGATTTCGGCTACATCCTGGAAAACGGGCGCGTCGTGATGGAAGGATCGGCAGCGGACCTGCGCGATAACGAGGACGTCAAGGAGTTCTACCTCGGGCTGTCGTCGTCCGGGCGCAAGTCCTTCCGCGAAGTAAAGCACTACCGCCGCCGCAAACGCTGGCTCTCTTGACGGTTGCAGTGCGCATTCCATGGCGGCGTTGTCGGCCGGCTTGTTGGCAGAAGCCAACGGCGCCGGCCTCCGCCTTGCCTTGAAACGCTACTTTGCAACCGTCGTACCGTGCATTCCCCGGCTGAGAAAACCTGAAACCGAAATGCCACGGTCACCCGGAACAAACGGAGAATATGAAATGAGCTACTACGACCCGCTCGAGACCCGCGATCCGGACGAGCGCGAGGCGGATTTGATGGACAAGCTGGCGCGCCAGGTGGCGCATGCCAAGGAAACGACGCCTTACTATTTCCAGAGCCTGGCCGGGATCAATCCGTTCGATTGCGTGACGCGCGAGGCGCTGTCCCGGTTGCCGCTGACCCGCAAGCGCGACCTGATCGAGCTGCAGAAGAAGCACCCGCCGTTCGGCGGCCTGAATGCCCTGGCGCGCCACAAGGCCAAGCGCGTATTCGCCTCGCCGGGGCCGATCTACGAGCTGCAGGGGATGGACATGGATCACTGGCGGATGGCCCGCGTGCTGTATGCCGCCGGCTTCCGCAACGGCGATCTGGTGCACAACTGCTTTTCCTATCACTTCACGCCGGGCGCCTTCCTGATGGAGGGCGGGGCGCGCAAGCTGGGCTGCGCGGTCTTTCCCGGCGGCGTCGGGCAGACCGAACAGCAGGTGCAGGCCATGGTCGATCTGCGCCCGGACGGTTATGTCGGCACGCCGTCCTTCCTGCGCATCATCGTCGAGAAGGCCGAAGAAATGGGCGCCGACATTTCGTCGCTCAAGAAGGCGCTGGTTTCCGGCGAAGCCTTGCCGGGCGTCACCCGCAACTGGCTCAACGAGCGCGGCATCACGGTGCGCCAGTGCTACGCGACGGCCGACATCGGCGCCATCGCCTACGAAACCGATGCCGAGGAAGGCCTGGTCGTCGAAGAGGAGCTGCTGGTCGAGATCGTTCGCCCCGGCACCGGCGACCCGGTCGAGCCCGGCGAGGTCGGCGAAGTGGTGGTCACCACCTTCAATCCGGATTACCCGTTGATCCGCTTCGCGACCGGCGACCTGTCCGCCGTCATGCCCGGGCGTTCGCCCTGCGGCCGGAGCAACATCCGCCTCAAGGGCTGGATGGGCCGCGCCGACCAGACGACCAAGATCAAGGGCATGTTCGTGCATCCGGAGCAGGTGGCCGAGATCGCCGGCCGCCATCCGGAAATCCATCGCTTGCGACTGGTGGTCGACAATCCCGGGGGGCAGGATCGCATGGTCCTCCACTGCGAGATCGCGGCCGGTCACGAGGCCCTCGACAAGGCCCTGGTGAACAGTCTGCGCGAAGTGACCAAATTGCGCGGCGAAGTCGCCTTTGCGGCGCCGGGGGGCTTGCCCAACGATGGAAAGGTGATCGAAGATAGCCGGGTCTATTGATCCGGAACCTTGCCATGCGCTATCTCCTTGCCGTGCTCGTCGGTCTGGCGCTCAATGCGCAGGCCGACGATGCGCCCTTGCGGCCCTCGGCGCGCCTGCTTTTCAAACAGCCGGAAATGCTCCGTCCCGGCCAGTGCGTGCGCTATGAGGAAGGCGGGGCGGGCTGGGTGGCCACCGATCCGGTTTTCTACCTGAAAGGGGAGGTGCTCGCCGCCGAGCTGCGGACGCGTCGCCTGGTCGGCTGTCCGCTGGTGCCGGGCAAGAACATCGAGCAATACACGCGGGCCGAATTCAACCGCCATGCGCTGACCTACCCCTGCCTGGCCCAGGGCGTCCCGGAGCGCGACGAGCAGATCGGCATGGTGCGGATCCGGGTCAGCGACTGGGAAACGCCGCATGCCCGCAAGGCGGAAAATGCCGGGCGCCTCTATCGCGGCGCGTTCATCGATCGCCGGCTCGAGAAGGGCATGGAGATCGAACTCGAGGCCGACCTGCTCGGCATTTGCGAGCGCTGAAGCGGAAAAGGCGAGCACGCGCGCCTTTTTTACGCGTTGCGCGGCAGGCTTACCGCCCCGGATTCGACCAGGCGGTCGATTTCTGCCGCCGACAAGCCCATCTGCGTCAGGCATTCGCGGGTGTTCTCGCCAAGCAGGGGCGGCGGCCGCCGGATGGCTCCCGGCGTGCGCGACAGCCGGGGCGCCGGCGCCGGCTGGGTGACCCCGGCGATGTCGACGAAGGCTTCCCGGGCCTTGTTATGGGGGTGTTCGGGCGCTTCCTTCATGCTCAGCACCGGCCACACGCAATCGTCCGTGTCGGCGAACAGCGATTCCCAGTGGGCGCGTGGCTGGCTGCGGAAAATGCCGTCCAGGCGAACCTTCATGGCGGGCCAGCGTTGCGCGTCGTATTGCTGGCCGGCGAAGGCCGGGTCGGCGGCCAGGCCCAGGCGCTCGACGAAGGTCCGGTAGAACTGGGGTTCGAGCGGGCAGACGCTGATCCACAGGCCGTCGGCGCATTCGTAGACGTCGTAGAACGGAGCGCTCGAATCGAGGGCGCATTGGCCCTGCCATTCGCCCAGCGCCTCCAGGTTGAACAGGCCATGCGCCAGCAGCGCAGCGCCTTCGCACATGGCGGCATCGATCACCTGGCCGACGCCGCTGCGCCCGGCCTCGAGCAGCGCGCAGGCGATGCCCCAGGCCAGCACCAGGCCGCCGCCGCCCATGTCGCCGACCAGGGTCGGCGGAGCCCACGGCGCCCCGCCGTGGTGGCGGCCGGTGTCGAGCACGCCGGCGATGGCGGCATAGTTCGCATCGTGGCCGGCACGCGGGGCGAGCGGGCCGCTTTGTCCCCAACCCGTCATCCGGGCGTAGATCAGCTTCGGGTTGCGCGCCAGGCACTCCTCCGGACCGAAGCCAAGCCGCTCCATGACGCCGGGGCGGAAACCTTCGAGCACGACGTCGGCGTCATCGACCAATTGCTGCACCAGGCGCTTGGCGTCCGCGTGCTTGAGGTCGATGCACAGGGATTTTTTCCCCCGGTTGGCGACGGCCTTGCGGCCACCGCCGAACAGCTGCGAGGCGAAAGTGCCGCCGGCCCGTTCGAGCAGGGTGATCTCCGCGCCCATGTCGGCGAGCAGCATGCCGCAAAAGGGGCCGGGGCCGATGCCGGCGAATTCGACGACCTTGATGCCGGCCAGCGGGCCGTTCGGGCGGGCTTGTGCGTGTTCTTTTTCCATGATGTCTCTGAGGGCGGGTAAGGGGCTTGGAACGGTCCTGCGTCAAACGGCTATTTTAGTGTGTGACGATGCT
Organism: uncultured Dechloromonas sp.; assembly: GCF_945957265.1. GTDB lineage: Bacteria > Pseudomonadota > Gammaproteobacteria > Burkholderiales > Rhodocyclaceae > Azonexus. The sequence continues at coordinate 49,031 of NZ_CAMFKO010000019.1, read as the reverse complement.
TTCCCGATCGGGCAAACTGCTGTCGTTTGGGCTGTACACACCACGGATCGGGAATCATGAACAAGCATGCCGACGAACTGCTGGCGCGCATTCGCGCCCTGCAGGATGAACTGGAGGAAGAGTACCGCGCGACGCGCGAGGAATGGGCGCAGAAAAGGGAGGAGCTGGCCGACGAATTCCTGCGCCAGCAGCGCCGCTACAAGACCGGCCTGTTCCGCTTCCTGGTGCGCAGCCGCGTCCTGGTCGTCCTCACCGCCCCGGTCATCTATGCGGGCTGGATTCCCTTCTTGCTGCTCGATCTCTTCGTGAGCGTGTATCAGGGCATCTGTTTTCCGATCTACCGGATACCGAAGGCCAGGCGTGCCGACTATCTGGTCTTCGACCGCGAGGACTTGCCTTACCTGAACCTCATCGAGAAATTCAACTGCTTCTATTGCTCCTACGGCAACGGCGTCGTGGCCTATGCGCGGGAGGTGGCGGCGCGGACCGAGCAGTACTGGTGCCCGATCAAGCATGCCCGGCGTCTCCGGACGGCGCACGAGCGCTACCCGAAGTTCTTCGACCATGGCGATGCCGAAGCCTACCGCCAGGGGCTCAAGCGGCTGCGCAGGCAGTACGACGATTGACGCGGCGGCCGCCGGCTGCGAACACCGCTAGTCCGGCCGCTTGAGTTCGAATTCGAACGAGTGCGGGGAGCCGGCTTCCCAGGTCAGTCCGAAGCCGATCCGGCCTTTGCCGGAGAGCACGATCATGTTCTTCTGTATCCGCGATGCCGAGCCGCCATCGGGGTACAGGTAGGTGCCGTTGGTGCTCATGTCGATGAGCACGTAGTTGCCAAGCCGGTAAATGATGCGCGCGTGTTTGCGCGATACCTTGGCGCTGTTGATCGGCAGGTCGCAGGCCATGTCCCGGCCAATCGCGATGACGTGCTGGCGATTGTCGAAAACGAACGTCCGGTCGCCCTGGCGCAGCACGATGGAACTGCCGGCCGGCGGCGAGTGCCTTGCCGCCGCGCCGTCTTCCAGCGCTACGGGCCTGGGCAGCGGGCGGGCGGGAACGGCATTCCAGTCGACCGCGAATGCGGCAATCGCCGAGCCGTCATTGGCGATCGGGGTGGACGTTTTCTTCAGGTCGTCGGGCAGGTTCTCCATGACCTGCTCGGAGAGGACGATGCCGGCCTGGCCAAGCAGTGCGGAAAGCTTGGCCGCCGTCGCTTCCGCGGGGTCGATCGCGTGCCGGGTCAGATGTTGCTTGATCGAGGCATGGATGCCTATCTTCAGCGACAACTGGGTATCGGCGAGCTGCGGGATGACGGCGCAGCGACGCTGCATCTCGCAAGCGCCGATCAGCGCGGCTTCGGCGGAATCGAAGCCGGCCACCAGGCCGCGGGGGAAGGATTTGACGAGGAGGCCGCCATGGGCGCCGAGCACGCGCTCCAGGCGCTTCAGCCGGCGCTGCAGCAGCTTGCCGAGCAGGTCGCTGTCCAGGTGCGCGGGCTGTCCGGTCGTTTCGTGGACCGTTCCGTACAGCAGATAGTCGTGACGCAGGGGCTGTGCCTGCTGTTCGGTGTCACTGAGGGTGGGGTAGACATCCTGCTGCATGGTTGGGGTCGCGACACGTCAACGTTTGGCTGCGGAGGGGGCGAAGCTGTCCTGACAGATTATCAGCAGCACGGATGTCAAATTGCAAAGATTTGTGGCGGTTTTTCGACGCGGCGCCTGCTCCGACCGTCGGCCGGCGCGGCGACGGCGTCGTCAAGCCTTGCGGCCGAACAGCCCGCGCACCGCTTCCTGCAGGTCGGCCGGGAGCACCACGAGCTTGGCATTGTCCTTCTCGCCCATGCGTTCCAGCGCGGCGATGTATTTTTCGCCCAGCATGTAGGACATCGGGCCGGTCTGCTCGCCGATCGCGCTGGTGATGCGGCGGATCGCCTCGGCCGATGCCTCGGCCAGCATGACCTGGGCGTTGGCGTCGCGCTTGGCCGACTCGAGGCGGGCTTCCGCCTCGAGGATGGCCGATTGTTTCGCCCCTTCCGAACGGGTGACGACGGCCTTGCGTTCGCGCTCAGCGGCGGCCTGCATTTCCATCGCCTTCTGCATCGACTGCGACGGCTTGATGTCCTGGATCTCGACCGACTTGACCGTCAGCCCCCAGTCCACGGCCTCGTCGGCGATGCTTTCGCGCAGTCGCGCCTTGATCTTGTCGCGCGACGAAAGCGCTTCGTCGAGTTCCATTTCCCCGACGATGGAGCGCAGCGTGGTCATGATCAGGTTGCGGATGGCTTCCGAAAAATCGGTCACGCCATAGACGGCCTTGACCGGGTCGGTCACCTTGATGAAGGCGATGGCGTTGGTCAGGATCACCGCGTTGTCGCGGGTGATGACCTCCTGCTCCTGGACGTCGAGGATGATGTCCTTGGTGACGAGCTGGTAGGCGATCTTGTCGAGGTAGGGAATGACGATGTTGAGGCCGGGCTTCAGCGTGCCGTGGTACTTGCCGAGCCGCTCGACGATCCATTCCTCGCCCTGCGGCACGATGCGGACGCCTTTGGCGATGGTGACGGCGACGAAGGCGAGGAGGGCGAGAACGACGACGAATCCGGGACTGACTTCCATGAAAGACTCCTTAAACCTTGCTGACTGTCAGGAAACTGCCTTCAACGGCGACGACCTTCACCCGCTCGCCGGTCGCGATGGGCGTGTCGGCCATGCAGACCCATTCCTCGGAGCCGAGGACAGGACGCTGGAAGCGCACCTTGCCGCGTTCGAAGGGGGCGACGGCGCTGACCAGCAGGCCGATCTCGCCAACGGCTTCGCCGGCGGCGGTGCCGATCCGCGTCTTGTGGAAGCCCGGTTTGAAGACCCTGAACCAGAGCATGACCATGGCCAGGGAGGCGGCGGTCCAGATCGCCAGCTGCGCGGTCAGCGACAAACCGGGGATGAGGAGGGCGAGCAGCCCGACGAGCAGCGCGCCCAGGCCGAACCAGACGACGAAAAAGGATGGAACGACCAGCTCGGCCAAGATGAGGCCGATACCGCCGACGATCCATGCCCACCATTCGAGTTGCATAGCGTTCTCCTTGCTGTATCGAGTATTTCGGGTTTGGCGCGATGGGTCAAGGACGATTGTGGTTTGTCCGGATGCGCCCGGGCGTCGAGCGGAATTAGAATGCCCGGGTGAATACCGCCCTGCTCCTCCTCCCTGATTTTGCCCTGATCCTGCTCGGCTCCGCCATCCGCCGCTGGATGCATCTGGGCGACCACTTCTGGAACGGCGTCGAGAAGCTCGTCTATTTCATTCTCTTTCCGGCCCTGCTCGTCAATGCCATCGTCAAGACCCGGCTCGATCTCGGCGCGGCGCTGCCCCTGCTCGCCACTGCCTTCGCCGCGATGGCCGGCGGCATGATTCTCGGCATCGTGCCCAAACTGTTTTCCCGCATGCCGGCGCTGACCTATGCCTCGATGTACCAGTGCGCCTACCGTTTCAATTCCTATATCGCGCTGGCGGTTGCCGGGATGCTCTTCGGCGCGCCCGGCATCGCGACGATGGGCTTGATCGTCGGGGCGGCGGTGCCCTTCGCCAACCTGGTTTCGGTGTGGATGCTTGCCCGCCATGGCGAGGTCGGGCTGTGGCGCGAGGTGGCGCGCAATCCGCTGATCTGGGGGACGGCCACCGGCTTTCTGCTCAATCTCGCCGGCTTCGTGCCGCCAGCCCCGCTGCAGGCCTTCCTCGGCCGTCTTGCCGACGCCTCGATCGCCCTCGGCCTGATCACCGTCGGCGCCGCCTTGCGGCTGGACGGGGCATCCGGGGTCAAGCTCTTCGCCGGCTGGCTGGTTGTCGTCAAGTTGCTGGCACTGCCGCTGATCGCGATCGGCGTCGCTTCGCTGCTCGGGCTGTCCGGGCTCTATTTCCAGATCGTCGTGCTGTTCGCCGCCCTGCCGACGGCTTCCTCGGCCTACATCCTGGCCATGCGCATGGGCGGGGACGGGCGCAGCGTCGCCTGGCTGATTTCGGCGACGACGCTGGGTTCGATGCTGACCTTGCCCGGCTGGGCGGCCTGGCTGTCGCGCTGAGGCCAGATGCGCTAAGGCCGGCGCCAGGCGCCGGCCAGGCCGGATTGCCGCTTACTTCTTGCTGCGCGAGGTTTTCGGTTTGCCGGCAGCCGCCTCGGCGGTGGCGGCTGTCGCCGCCTGTGCCGCCGCTTCGGCGTGCTGCTGCATTTGCTCGCGCATCTGCTGCATCATCTGCCAGGGCCACATGGCGGCATCGGAAAGCGCACTGTGCGCCGGGTCGGCGACGCCCTGGAAGAAGTGGGACGGGGCGGCGGGGGGCGGTTGCGGCGCGTCGGGGGCCAGCGATTTCGCGGCATCGGAAGCCATCTTGCCCATGGCCTGCACCGCGCCGACGGTCGTGCGCTGCATTTCGAGGCCCTGGATGGTCATCTGCAACATCGATAGGTTCATGCGCAGCCAGCCCTCCACGGCCTTCATGTCCTTGATGCGCTTGTCCAGTTCGTCGACATCGAAAGTCGGCGCCACCATGCCGGGCAGCGAGAATCCCATGTTGCCCCACATGTTGCGCATGAAGTTGAGCGGGTCGTGCACTTGATCGTCAGCCATGTCGGTCTCCGTTCTTTTTGGACTTCCATCTTAAACCCGGAGTGCAGCGTTTGGGTGATATTGATGCGCTTCCGGCCGGGAGCAGGGTAAAGTCGGGCGCAAGCCGTGATTTAGCGCGCGGTGTATGCGAAAATGATAAATTGGTGTGCTGATAGAAAGGGGGGGGGTATGTTGAAGCTGTTGGTGGTTGAGGATCACGCACTGGTTCGCGAAGGCCTGGTTCGCCTGCTCGGGCAGATGGAGCCCGGGGTGACGGTTCTGGAGAGTCCGGATTTCGAATCGGCGCTCAATGTGCTCGATACGGCGGGCGAATTCGACCTGGTTCTGCTCGACCTGGCGCTGCCAGGCATCGACGGTTTTGCCGGGCTGGACATCCTGCGCCGCCGCTACCCCGCCATGCCGGTCGCCGTGGTTTCGGCCTTCGACGATGTGCCGACCATTACCCGCGTCCTCAATCTCGGTGCCTCAGGCTTCATTCCCAAGGCCTTTTCCGGTGAAGCCCTGCTTTCGGCGGTCCGCGAAGTGCTGGATGGCAACATCTTCCGTCCCACCGGGCAGTCGGCGGGGCCGACCCTGGATGCCGAAACGCCGATCCCGCCGGTCAAGAAGGGCGTGCGTCCGGACGAGGTGGGGCTGACCGACCGCCAGGCCCAAGTGCTGGCCTTGATGGTGCGCGGCCTGTCCAACCGCGAAATCGCGGATCAGCTGGGTTTGTCGGAGGGTACGGTCAAGATTCACGCGACCGCCGTCTTCAAGACGCTCGACGTCAGCAGCCGGACCCAGGCGCTGGTCGCCGTGGCCCGCTACGGCATCGATTTCGAGAGCGTTTTCTGAAGCTGGCCGATCAGCGCCCGCAGCTTGGCGGGGCGTACCGGCGTCGGTAGCGTGTGCACGCCGCTGGGCAGCTCCGGCGGCGATTCCGCCGGCTGCTCGCCGAGCAGCACGATGAGCGGCATCCCGGGGGCGCGACCGCCGGGGCAGAGGGCGGCCACTGCCGCCAGGTCGGCGATGACCACGGCGCGTTGCGATGCCTGGCCGGTATCGCCGCTTGGCAGCATGCGCACCTCGTATTCCCAGCGTCCCGCGAGTTCGGCGCAATTCTGCAGTTCGGGCGAGCCGCCGATGCAATCGACCTTTTCGACCGGCGCGATTTTCCGGGTCGCCGCCGGCTGCGTGGCGACCGGCCGGCAAGCGTCGGCGTAGAGGGTGAAGCAGGTTCCCTCGCCGGTGCGCGACTTCAGCTTGACCTCGATATCGAGCGCCTTGGACAGCCGGTCGACGATGGACAATCCCAGGCCGAGTCCCTTGTTCTGCTCCCGGGCGGCGTTGCCGACCTGGTAGAACTCGGCAAAGATGGCGGCCTGGTGTTCGGCCGCAATCCCGATGCCGTTGTCCCTGACTTCGAGGGCGACCTTGTTGCCCCGGCGCCGCGCCGCGAGCAGCACGCAGCCGCCCGGCGGGGTATAGCGCAGCGCGTTCGAGAGCAGGTTGGCGATCATCCGTTCGAGCATCACCGGGTCGGTTTCGACCCAGAGCCGGGATGGGCGGATGCGCAGGGTCATGTTGCGATCGGCAGCGGCCCGGCGGAAGGCATCGGCGAGCCGTTGAAAGATCGGTTGCAGCGGCGCCGGGCGCGGCTCCGGCTTGATGCCGGCCACGTCCAGGCGCGAGATGTCGAGCAGCGAATCGAGCAGTTCGCCGAGGAGCGCGGTCGAGGCGGATATCTGTTCGGCCAGGCGGGGCAGTTCTTGCGGGTTGGTGCTGCGGACCTGGCGCTGCAGGTCGGCGGCAAACAGGGACAGGGCATGCAGGGGTTGCCGCAAGTCATGGCTCGCCGCCGCGAGGAAACGGCTCTTGGCCGTGTTGGCGCGCTCGGCGGCGTCTTTTTGCCCGGCCAGCTCGAGCGTCGCTTCCTGGATGCGCTCTTCCAGGTGCTCGTGGCTGGCCGCCAGTTCGGCGGTCATCCTCGCCATCTCGCGGAACTGGCGGCGGGCCAGAATGGAGCTGACGAGCAGGACAATGATCACCAGCGTGGCGATGGTGCCCAGTTCGAACAGGCGATTGTGCCAGCTGGCGAGCACGGTGCTCTCGGGGATGGCGGTCAGGATGCGGAGATCGGGAAAGCCGGGCACGGTGGCCAGCGAAACCAGCAGGCCGTTGTGGCGATTCAGGCCGAACTCGGCAAGCTGGCCCTTCAGTTTTCCGGCGAAAAGCACGGATTCGGCCTTGGCGCCGAGGATGGGCGATTGGCGACTGAGGTCGGTCGGCCGGCAGGAGGCGGCGATTTCGCCCCTGGCGTTGATGAGGACCGACTCGAAATCGTCGGAGAGCCGGTTGGACCAGCAGAAATCCTGCAGGTAGGCCGGCTCGATGGCGCCAAACACGGCACCGCTGAACAGGCCGTTGTCGCCGGTGACGCGGCGGGCAATGCCGTAGGTGTAGCGCGCCGAGTTGCGCCCGATGTAAGGCCCGTAGGTCGCGCCTTCGGCGCCGCTCTCCAGCGCGGCGAAGTAGGGGCGGTCGCGAACGTTGATCTGGGGGGCCGGGAAATAGGTCGAAATGAAACGCTGGTTGCCTTTTTCGTCGAAGATGATCAGGTCGCGCAATTGCGGCATCGCCCGCGAGTGGCGCTGGGCAATGTATTCCCAGCCCTTGCTGGCATCCCAGTCGCGCCAGTTGCGGCGGCCGTGCGACAGGTCGGTCGCCGTTTCGCGCAACAGGACGTCGACCGCCTCGAAGGTCCGGGCGGTGTGTTCGGCCATCATCAGGCTGAAGTGCTGCAGCCGGCGCTCGCCGGCTTCCTGGTCGCGGTGGCGGGCGACGACGAGGTCGGCCAGGAACAGCAGCAGCACGATCAGCGTGCCGACCAGCGAAATGCTCAGGGCGAGGGTTTCTGGCTTGCGCTTGGTCATGCCCGGCTAGCGCTGGTAGCAGTAGAGGGGGCGGGCCGGCGAGCAGGCCACCTCGATCACGCGGTCCGGCGTGGCGCCGGGGACCGGAAAGCTGTTGCTGATGAACAGGCTGCCCGGCTTCATCTCGGCCTGCACTTTTTCCCAGAGGCGCGGCATGGGGGCCGGGGAGAGGAAGGCATAGACCACGTCGTAATCGCCGAGCCGGGCTTGCCACAGGTCATCCCAGCGCCAGGCGAGGTTCGGGCGGCCGACGCTGAGGAGGCGTCCGGCCAGCCAGGTCAGCGGGGCGTTCTCGACGCCGGTGAAGTGGCTTTCCGGGAGCGCGTCGGCGAGCGGGACGGTGGTGCTGCCGACACCGGCGCCGAGGTCGAGGAAGCGGCTGTCGCCGCGTTCGGCCAGCAGGTCGGCCAGGGCTTGCACCGTTTGCTTGTTGGACAGGTAGAGCGGCACCTGGCCGGTCAGCGCGCCGCGATAAACGAGCAACAGCAGGATGGCGGCGAGCAGGAACCAGCCGGGGTCGATGGCCAGGGTGTGGGTGAACCAGACCAGCGGCATGAAGCCGCCGTGGATGACCCGCCACCACCACGGCTGGCGCGACAAGGTGGCGAAGAGCAGGGCGGCGGCGCCGATGGCCAGGCTCGTTTCCAGCCAGGGCATGGCCTCTCCCCGCAGGCCGTAATAGGGCCAGGCCAGGGAGAGGATCAGGATGGCGGCGGCGCCTTGCAGTGCCAGTTGGCGAAGCGGGGGAGATGACATCCTGCGATTTTATGTCATCAGGGCCTTTCGTGCCTTGTCCCTGCGGGCTTCGGCCTTCTCCGCCGCCGCCTGGCGGACGGGGCCGTAGCCACGAACCTCGGCGGGCCAGTCGGCGAGCGTTGCCGCCGCGGCAGGCTGGCCGGAGGAGGCCAGGATCAGGTCGAGGTCCGCTTCATAAGCCGCCAGCAGGTTCCGGTCGATGGTCTTTTCCGGGCCGAAGCGGAAGGGGTCGAGCCAGCTGCCGCGCAGCGAGCGCCACCTGGCCAGCAGCTTGAGTACCGGCAGCAGCCGGCGGCCGAAACGAATCTTCTGCGGCCGGCCGTCGGGCCCGGTCTTGGCCAGGAAGGGCGGGGCCAGATGGAAGCTGAGTTGCGGGTTGCCGGAAAACTGTTCGGCCAGGCGGGTCATGAAGTCGCCTTCGACAAACAGGCGGGCGACCTCGTACTCGTCCTTGGGAGCCAGCAAGCGGGCGTACTGGGTGGCGACAATGACGCTCAGGGCGTCGTCGCCCAGCCGCCGGACGGCATCCACGCGTTGCCGGTAGCGCTCGGCCAGGCGGGCATCCTGGTAGGCCGTCAGGTGGCTGGCGCGGTGTTCGATCAGCTCGCCGAGGGAAAGCCGGGGTGCCGGCTTGCCTTCGAGCGGGCCGGCAATGGCGGCCACCTTGTCCGGGAACAGCGCGACCCGCCGGCCCCAGGCGAATGCCTGGCGGTTGGCTTCGACGGCGGCGCCGTTCAGCTCGATGGCCTGGTCGAGCGCGCCGGCCGATACGGGCACCAGGCCCATCTGCCAGGCGTGGCCGAGGAGCAGCATGTTGGCGTAGAGGGCGTCGCCCATCAGCCGGGTGGCCAGGTGCTGGGCGTCGATGAAGCGGACGTGGTCGGCGCCGAGCGTGTCGGTCAGCTGGCGCTGCAGGCCGGCGAGCGGGAAATGCCAGTCACGGTTGCGGGTGAAGTCGGCGGTCGGCGTGTCGGTGCAGCTGACCACCGCCCGGGTCCGCCCTTCGAGCATCTTGGACAGCGCTTCGGTACTGGCGCTGACCACCAGGTCGCCGCCGAGGATGGCATGCGCCTCGCCGGTGGCGATGCGGGCGGCGTGGATGTCCTCCGGCCGGTCGGCGATGCGCAGGTGCGAGAAGACGGCGCCGTATTTCTGCGCCAGGCCGGTCATGTCCAGCGTCGAGATGCCCTTGCCGTCGAGGTGGGCGGCCATGCCGACCAGGGCGCCGAGGGTGATGACGCCCATGCCGCCGACGCCGGTGATGATCAGGTTGTACGGCTGGGCGGTGGCCGGCAGCTGCGGCGCGGGCAGGATGGGCCAGTCCGCGTCGTCGACTGCGGCACTGCTCTTGCGCGGCTTGGCGCCTTCGACGGTGACGAAGCTCGGGCAGAAACCCTTGAGGCAGGAAAAGTCCTGGTTGCAGGCCGACTGGTCGATCTGCCGCTTGGTGCCGAATTCGGTCTCGACCGGCACCACCGACAGGCAATTGGATTGCACCGAGCAGTCGCCGCAGCCCTCGCAGACGGCTTCGTTGATGACGACACGCTGGGTGACCGGTGGCATCTTGCCGCGCTTGCGGCGGCGCCGGGCTTCGGTGGCGCAGACCTGGTCGTAGATGAGCACCGAGACGCCGGGGTATTCGCGCAGTTCGCGCTGCACGGTTTCGAGCTCGTCGCGATGGCGGACCGGCACATGCGGGGCGAGGTCGGTGACTTCGGCGTACTTGTCCGGGTCGCTGGTAACGACGACCATCTTGTCGACGCCCTCGGCCTCCAGCTGGCGGGTGATCCGGGCGACGCTGAGGATGCCGTCCACCGGCTGGCCGCCGGTCATCGCCACGGCATCGTTGTAGAGGATCTTGTAGGTGATCGGCACCTTGGCGGCCAGCGACTGGCGGATGGCGAGCAGGCCGGAGTGGAAATAGGTGCCGTCGCCGAGGTTGGCGAAGATGTGCTTTTCGCTGGTGAACGGCGCCTGGCCGACCCAGGGCACGCCTTCTCCGCCCATGTGGGTGTAGGTGGCGGTGCTGCGGTCCATCCAGGTCACCATGTAGTGGCAGCCGATGCCGGCCACGGCGCGCGAGCCTTCCGGCACCTTGGTCGAGGTGTTGTGCGGGCAGCCGGAGCAGAAATGCGGCTTGCGCTCGGCCAGTACCATCGGCGTCTGCGCGGCTTTCTGCTTGGCGGCGATCAGCTTCAGCCGGGCCTCGATGGTCGACGAGGTGAAGAAGCGCTCGATGCGCTGGGCGATGACGCGGGCGATGACGGCGACGGGCAGTTCGCCGGTCGCCGGCAGCAGCCAGTTGCCTTCCGACCATTCGCCGATTTCGTCGAACTTGCCGATGACGCGGGGGCGGACATCCTCGCGCCAGTTGTAGAGCTCTTCCTTGAGCTGGTATTCAAGCAGCTGCCGCTTTTCCTCGACGACCAGGATTTCCTCCAGCCCCTCGGCGAAGTGGCGGACGCCTTCCGGCTCCAGCGGCCAGACCATGCCGACCTTGTACAGTCGGATGCCGATCTCGGCGGCCAGCTTGTCGTCGATGCCCAGTTCGTCGAGCGCCTGGCGCACGTCGAGATAGCTCTTGCCGGCGGTCAGGATGCCGAGGCGCGGGGCCGGCGAGTCGATGATCACCCGGTTCAGCTTGTTGGCCCGGCAATAGGCCAGCGCGGCGTAGAGCTTGTGGTTGAGCAGGCGGGCTTCCTGCTGCAGCGGCGGGTCGGGCCAGCGGATGTTGAGGCCGTCCGGCGGCAGGGTGAAATCGGTGGGGTAGACGATGTCCACGGCGTTGGCGTCGATATTGACCGAGGCCGAGGTTTCGACCGTGTCGGCCAGCGCCTTGAAGGCGACCCAGCAGCCGGAATAGCGGCTCATCGCCCAGCCGTGCAGGCCGTAGTCGAGGTATTCCTGGACGTTGGCCGGGTAGAGCACCGGCATCAGCACCGCCTTGAAGACGTGCTCGGTCTGGTGCGGCAGCGTTGACGACTTGGCGGCGTGGTCGTCGCCGGCGATGACCAGCACGCCGCCGTGCTTCGCGGTTCCGGCGGCATTGGCGTGGCGGAAGACGTCGCCGCAGCGGTCCACGCCCGGCCCCTTGCCGTACCACAGGCCGAAGACGCCGTCGTAGCGGGCGCCGGGGAACAGACCGACCTGCTGACTGCCCCACACGGCAGTCGCTGCCAGGTCTTCATTGATCCCCGGCTGGAAAGTGATGTGGTGCTCGGCGAGGTGGGCCTTGGCCTTCCACAGGCCGAGATCGAGGTTGCCGAGCGGGCTGCCGCGGTAGCCGGAAATGAAACCGGCGGTATTCAGGCCGGCGGCCAGGTCGCGCTCCCGTTGCAGCATGGGCAGGCGGATCAGGGCCTGGGTGCCGGTCAGGAAGACGCGGCCGGAAGTACGGGTGTATTTGTCGTCCAGCGTCGCGGCGAGCGCGGCCGGCAGAGCGAGGTTGCTCATTGTTGTCTCCGTTTTGTTCGCCTTGTGGGCGAGGTTTCGTCGCCGCGCCGCCGGGGGTGGTGGCGACGCGGACCTTGGAGATTTGAGTCTGGCCGAAAGCGAACGTTCCGGCAAATCGGGGTTAACCCGGGGGCAGGATCTTGCCCGGGTTGAGCAGGTTGCGCGGGTCGAGCGCCTGCTTGATGACGCGCATCACATCGACGGCCACCTCGCCGTGCTCCAGCGGCAGGTACTTGCGCTTGCCGAGGCCGATGCCGTGCTCGCCGGTGCAGGTGCCTTCCATGGCGATGGCGCGCTCGACGACGCGCTGGCTGATCCAGGCGGCTTCTTCCATTTCCCTGGCGTTGTCGGTGTCGACCAGCACGACCAGGTGGAAGTTGCCGTCGCCGACGTGGCCGAACAGCGCAATCGGAATGCTCACCTGCGCGATGTCGGCCTGGGTCTCGGCGATGCATTCGGCCAGCCGCGAGATCGGCACGCAGACGTCGGTCGGGAAGCTGCGGCAGCCCGGCTTCAGTTGCAGGCAGGCGAAATAGGCGTCATGGCGGGCCTGCCACAGGCGGCTGCGGTCCTCGGGGCGGGTCGCCCATGCGAAATCGGTGCCGCCCAGTTCGTCGGCAATGGCCTGCACCGTCTGCGCCTGCTCCTCGACCCCGGCCGGGCTGCCATGGAACTCGAAGAACAGCGTCGGTGCCTCGGCCAGCGTGGTCTTGCTGAACAGGTTGATGGCTTTCAGCGACAGCGCGTCGAGCAGTTCGATGCGCGCCACCGGCACGCCGAGCTGGATGGTCTGGATCACTGTCTGCACGGCGGCCTCGATGCTCGGGAAGGTGCATACGGCGGCCGAGATGGCTTCGGGGATCGGGTAGAGCTTGACCGTCAGTTCGGTCATCACGCCCAGCGTGCCTTCCGAGCCGACCAGCAGGCGGGTCAGGTCGTAGCCGGCCGACGACTTGCGGGCGCGGCCGCCGGTTTTCGTCACGCGGCCGTCGGCGAGCACGGCGGTGGTGGCCAGCACGTTGTCCTTCATCGTGCCGTAGCGCACGGCGTTGGTGCCGGAGGCGCGGGTCGCCGCCATGCCGCCGAGCGTGGCGTCGGCGCCCGGGTCGATCGGGAAGAACAGGCCGGTGCCTTTCAGCGCGTCGTTCAGCTGCTTGCGGGTGACGCCGGCCTGGACCACGGCATCGCCGTCTTCGGCGTGAATGGCCAGCACCGCGTTCATGCCGGAGAGGTCCAGCGAGATGCCGCCCTGCGGCGCCAGGACGTGGCCTTCGACGGAGCTGCCGACGCCGTAGGGAATGACCGGCACGCCATGTTCGGCGCACAGGCGGACGACGGCGGCGACTTCGTCGGTGCTTTCGGCCATCACCACGGCGTCAGGCGGTTGCGGCGCATGGACGGATTCGTCGCGTCCGTGCTGCAGGCGCTGGGACTCGCCTTGCGAGAATCGTTGCTGGAATTGTTGCTGGAGGGAACGGATCAGGGCTTCGGGAAGGGAGTGGCTCACGTCAGGAATCGGGTTGCTTGGTCGAGATCCTGGTGAGTATGCCCTTCATAGAGCGCCGTGACGAATTTTCTCCAGACCAGGTCGGGCTCGCCGATGCGGAAGCCGCAGTAATGCTGGTCGTTCATTTCGGTTTCCTGGACCACCTGCACGGTGAGGCGCGACACCTCGTTGAGCCCCAGCTGTACCGTCGCATTGAGCCACACGTCGGCCGGGATCTGCTGGGCGACCCGGGCGCGGAAACCGTAGCGCGACACTTCATTGACCTCGACCGGTATCGCGGAAACGGCCAGCGGATTGCTGTTGGCCAGCTTGGCCGGGCACTTGACCGAGAAGCGCTGGTGTTGCCGAACCTGGCGGGCGGCGCCGCCGCCCGGCTGGGCCGGCAGCACCTTCTTGTATTCCGGCAGGTCGTAGATCAGGTGGAGCAGGGTTTTCTTGCGGTCGCTGAGGTCGGCGAACACGGTGGTCCGCTTGTTGAAGAAGTAGTCGATCAGCCTCGGGGTCATGACCGGATCGTTGGTCGTGAAGAAGCGGCGGTGCGGAATCTGGATGTTCGGCAGCTTGGTCTCGACGAAGTAGCGGTGGAGGTTGCGGTTGGGCGGTTTGCTGGAATAAGCCTTGCGCATGACTTCCGGGGCATGCTTCAGGTCGAGGGTGGCGCCGACGGCGGGTGCGCCATTCACGAAATCGTAGTTCTCCACGGTGTTGGCCGTCAGCCGCTTGAAGAAGAGCAGCGACTCGTACATCTCGATGTGCCGGGGATTGACGGCGATGACCAGGTGGCGCGTGTCGAAGAAGGTCGTGCAGTATTCGTACATGAACTTCATCAGCGGGAAGAGGATCGTGCCGCCGGTGCGCCGGAAGCGCGGATGTACGGCGAGCGCGGAAACCTCGGCAATCTGGCCTTCCTTTTCGCGGACGTCGGTCAGGTCGAAAATGCGTTGCAGGGGGAAACCGATGGCGCTCTCGCGGATCAGCGACAGCGTGCCGACCACCTGGTCGTCGAACTTGGCGCACAGCGTGGTGGTGGTGGGCAGGGCGTGGTAGATCGTCACCCGCATGCCGGACGGGTCGGGTGTCATGAAGCCGCTGCTGACGTAGGCGTCGTGCAGCAGCTTGAAGCAGGCTTCCAGTTCCTCCTGGGTCTCGGCGATCTTGAGCACCAGGCGCTTGTTGGGTTCGCGGCAGTCGACGAACGAACGATAAACGTTATGCCGGCTCTTCTGCGGCAGCATCGAGAACAGCTTGCGGGCAGTTTTGGCAACCAGGAAGCGTAATCGGGCAATTGCCGGCATCTAGCACTCTCATGGGGTGGCTACATTCGTCGATCATATCACCTAATGATTGACACGGATCAGGTGGCTCCGGAGAATCGCCGGACCGTCCTCAATCCCGAAAAGTCAGGAGATAAACCGATGCACGCGAAGCTTTCCGTAGTTGCCCTCTCCATCGTGGCCGCATTTGCCTTTTCCGCCTGCGGCCAGAAAGAAGAGCCGAAACCGGCCGCCGCGCCGGCTGCACCCGCGGCCAAGCCAGAAGTCGTTGTCAAGCTCGGGCATGTCGCGCCGATGACCGGCCCGCAGGCTCACCTGGGCAAGGACAATGAAAACGGCGCCGTGCTGGCGATCGAGGAACTGAATGCCAAGGGAATCGAGATCGGCGGCGCCAAGGTCAAGTTCCAGTTGCAGGCCGAGGACGATGCGGCCGATCCGAAGCAGGGCGCGATCGTCGCCCAGAAGCTGGTCGATGCCAAGGTCAATGGCGTCATCGGCCACCTGAACTCCGGCACCACCATCCCGGCCTCCAAGCTGTACGCCGACGCCGGCATTCCGCAAATCTCCGGTTCTGCCACCAATCCGAAATACACCCAGCAAGGCTTCAAGACGGCCTTCCGCGTGATGGCCAACGATGTCCAGCAGGGCAAGGTGCTCGGCGAATTCGCCGCCAAGCAGGGCGTCAAGACCGTCGCCGTCGTCGACGACCGCACCGCCTACGGCCAGGGCCTGGCCGACGAGTTCAAGAAGGCCGCCGCAGCGGCCGGCCTGAAGGTCGTCGCCACCGAATACACCAACGACAAGGCCACCGATTTCAAGGCCATCCTGACCAAGATCAAGTCCACCAAGGCCGAGCTGGTCTTCTACGGCGGCATGGATGCCCAGGGCGGCCCGATGGCCAAGCAGATGAAGGAACTGGGCATCAAGGCCAAATTCCTCGGCGGCGACGGCGTGTGTACGCCGGAGTTCATGAAGCTGGGCGGCGAGGCCGCCGAAGGCAACTACTGCTCGCTGCCGGGCATGCCGCTGGAGAAGCTGGCCAAGGGGCCGGAGTTCAAGGAGCGCTTCACCAAGAAGTTCAATGCCGAGATCCAGCTCTATTCGCCGTATGTTTACGATGCCGTGATGGTCATGGCCGACGCCATGAAGCGCGCCGACTCGGTGGATTCGGCCAAGTTCCTGCCAGTCATCGGCCAGACCAAGTACGACGGCGTCACTGCGCTGATCGAGTTCGATGCCCAGGGCGACCTGAAGGGCGGCGCCATTTCGATCTACCAGTACAAGGGCGGCAAGCTGGAATACGTCGAGACGCTGGGCGGTACGCCGGTCGACGCGGCCAAGGCCGAGGTCAAGGAGGCGGTTGCCGAGGTGAAGGATGCCGCCAAGGCGGTGGCCGGCGCGGCGGCGGCAGTCGGCAAGGAAGTCGCTGCCGAGGCCAAGGACGTGGCCAAGCAGGCGACGGAAGCCGGCAAGGATGCCGTGAAGGCAGGCGCCGAGGCGGTCAAGAACGCAGCCGACGCAACCAAGGCCGCGGTGGAGAAAAAGTAGTAGACTGTTGTCCCGCAATAAGGAAACGGCACCGCAAGGTGCCGTTTCCAATTATGCATACACAGAAATAGACTAAATGGATATCTTTCTCCAGCAGATAGTCAATGGCCTGGTCCAGGGCAGCATCTACGCCCTGGTCGCACTGGGCTATACGATGGTCTACGGAATCATGGGGCTGATCAATTTCGCGCATGGCGAAGTGGTGATGATCGGCACCCTGGTCACCATCACGGTGGCCGGCTCCCTGATCAATGCCGGCATGCCGGTCGCGCTGGCCGGCATGGCCGGCCTTGGCGCATCGATGCTGATTTGCATGGCGCTGGGCTGGGGCCTCGAGCGCATTGCCTATCGCCCGCTGCGCAACGCGCCGCGTCTGACGCCGCTGATCACGGCCATCGGCATGTCCATCGTGCTGCAAAACCTGGCCATGATGATCTGGGGGCGCAATTACCTGACTTTTCCGCCCCTGCTGCCGAAGATCAATTTTGAACTGGCCGGGGCGCATTTCACGGCGATCCAGGTCTTCATCGTGGTCGTTTCCGGAGCCACCATGGCCGGCCTGCTGGCGCTGATCTACCGCACCAAGCTGGGCATGGCGATGCGCGCCACGGCGCAGAACCCGGCGGTGGCCAGCCTGATGGGCGTCAATATCAACCGCGTCATCGCCGCCGCCTTCGTCATCGGCTCGGCGCTGGGCGCGCTGGCCGGCGTCATGGTCGGCACCTATTACGAAATCGCGCACTACCAGATGGGTTTCATGCTCGGCCTCAAGGCCTTCACGGCGGCCGTGCTCGGCGGCATCGGCAACCTCGCCGGCGCCATGCTCGGCGGCGTGCTGCTCGGCATCATCGAGGCGCTGGGGGCAGGCTATATCGGCGACCTGACCGGCGGCTTCCTGGGCAGCCACTATCAGGACATCTTTGCCTTCGTTGTGCTGATCGTCGTGCTGATGTTCAAGCCATCGGGCTTGTTCGGCGAAAAGACAGGGGATAGAGCATGAGCAAGTGGCTGAATCCCCGTTCCTTTTTCGGCGTCACGCTGATCACCATCGCCCTGCTCGGCCTGCCCTTCGTGGCGGCGATGGGCGGCCAGGCCTGGGTGCGCATCCTCGACTTCGCCATCCTCTACGTCTTCCTGGCTCTCGGCCTGAACATCGTGGTCGGCTACGCCGGCCTGCTCGACCTCGGCTACATCGCCTTCTATGCGGTCGGCGCCTACACCTGGGCCTTGCTGGCCAGCCCGCACTTCGGCCTGCATCTGCCGATCTGGGTCATCCTCCCCATCGGTGCCGCGCTGGCCTGCATCGCCGGGGTGCTGCTCGGTTCGCCGACGCTCAAGCTGCGCGGCGACTACCTGGCCATCGTGACGCTCGGCTTCGGTGAAATCGTCCGCATTTTCATGAACAACCTGAACGCGCCGGTGAATATCACCAACGGGCCGCAGGGCATCACCCTGATCGATCCGGTGGCCTTCGGCGATTTCAGGTTCTCGGGCAATACGCAGATTTTCGGCCTGACCCTGAGCGGGCCGATGAAGTATTACTACCTGCTGGTCGCGTTGGCCATCCTGGTCGTCATCATCAACCTGCGCCTGCAGAACTCGCGTATCGGCCGTGCCTGGCAAGCCATCCGCGAGGATGAAATCGCCGCCAAGGCAGTCGGCATCAACACCCGCAACGTCAAGCTGCTGGCCTTCGCCATGGGCGCCAGCTTCGGCGGCATCGCCGGCGGCGTGTTCGCCGCCATGCAGGGCTTCGTGTCGCCGGAAAGCTTCTCGCTGATGGAGTCGATCATGATCCTGGCCATGGTCGTCCTCGGCGGCATGGGTCACATTCCCGGCGTCATCCTCGGCGCCGTGCTCCTCAGCATCCTGCCGGAAGCCTTGCGCTACGGGGTCGGGCCGATCCAGATGGCACTCTTCGGCAAGATGATGGTCGATCCCGAGAGCCTGCGCATGCTCGTTTTCGGCCTGGCGCTGGTGCTCGTGATGCGCTTCAAGCCGGCCGGCCTGTGGCCGTCGCCGGAGCGCAAGCGGGAACTGGGCGAGAAGCAGGCGGAGGTCAAGGCATGAGCACGAATTTGCCAACCCCGCTGCTCGAAGCGAAAGCCGTCGCCAAGCATTTCGGCGGCGTCAAGGCGCTGCGCGATGTGTCGCTGACCATCCGTCGCGGCGAAATCTACGGCTTGATCGGCCCCAACGGCGCCGGCAAGACCACCTTCTTCAACTGCATGACCGGGCTGTACGTGCCGGATGGCGGCGGCTTCACCTTCGACGGCGCACCGCTGGTCGCCGACGCGCCGCAGCATGCCGCGGCGCGGGGCATCGCCCGTACCTTCCAGAACATCCGCCTGTTCGGCAACATGACGGCGCTGGAAAACGTGATGGTCGGCCGCCACGTGCGTACCCGGGCCGGCATCGTCGGCGCTATGCTCAATACCCCGGCGACCCGTGCCGAAGAGGCGGCCATCCGCCAGCGCGCCATCGAACTGCTGCACTACGTGCGCATCGAGGAACGGGCCGACGACCTGGCCAAGAACCTCTCCTACGGCGACCAGCGCCGACTGGAAATCGCCCGCGCCCTGGCCACCGAGCCCAAGCTGCTCTGCCTGGACGAGCCGGCCGCCGGCATGAATGCGACCGAGACGGAGGAGTTGCGCGACCTGATCGAGGGCATCCGCCATGACGGCACGACCATCCTGCTCATCGAGCACGACGTCAAGCTGGTCATGGGGCTGTGCGACCGCGTCGCGGTACTGGATTACGGCGCGCTGGTCATCGAGGATGTGCCGGCTGTCGTGCAGAAAGATCAACGCGTTATCGAGGCTTACCTAGGTGCTTGAAGTTACCGGACTCCACGTCGCCTATGGCGGCATCCAGGCGGTGCGCAGCATCACCTTCCACGTCAACGAAGGCGAGACGGTCGCCCTGATCGGCGCCAACGGCGCCGGCAAGACCAGCACGCTGAAGGCGATTTCCCGCGTCCTCAATGCGGTCGGGGGTGATGTCCATTTCTGTGGCGAGAAAATCAGCAAGATCGCGCCGCACGACGTCATCCGCAAGGGCATCGCGCTGGTTCCCGAGGGGCGCGGCGTGTTCCCGCGCCTCAGCGTTCTCGAAAACCTGCGCATGGGGGCTTTTGTCCGCGACGATGGCGCGGCGATCGAGCAGGATCTGCAGCAGATTTTTGCGTATTTCCCGCGCTTGAAGGAGCGGGAAAACCAGTTGGCCGGTACGCTTTCCGGCGGCGAGCAGCAGATGCTGGCCATCGGCCGCGCCCTGATGAGCCGTCCGAAAATGCTGTTGCTGGACGAGCCGTCGATGGGCCTGGCGCCGATCATGGTGCAGAAAATCTTCGAGGTGGTGCGCGCCGTCGCGGCAACCGGGATGACCATCCTGCTCATCGAACAGAACGCGAAACTGGCGCTGGAAAGCAGCCAGCGCGGCTATGTCATGGAGAGCGGGGAAATCACCCTGCACGGCGAGTCCGCGCAATTGCTCGACGATCCCAAGGTGCGGGCGGCCTATCTGGGCGAATAAGCCACGTTTTTCAACTGCATCAAAATTTTCCGTGCGGGCATCGGCAACAATGTCGCCTTGTCGACTCCCCGCCCACGAGCAGTCATGAAACCACGCAATGTCGCCTGTATTCTCTCCCTGGCCCTGTTGAGCCTGCCCGCCCTGGCCGACGAGGTGAATATCGCCGACCTGCCGGCCAGCAAGCCGGTCGACACCAAGCCACGGCTGGCCTACGGCCAGGTCCTCAGGTACGGCGACAAGCTGATGTTCGCTCCGTGTCGCGACCGCAGCTTCGTGTTCTTCGAGGATGTTTCGGCGGATGGCCAGGTCGGCAAGGCGCTCGACCTGATCGGCCTGGCGGCCGGCAAGAAGCTGTATGTCGAACTGCTGGGCTTCGTCGAGCACGATCGCCTGAAGGCCTCGCAAGTCAATTTTGCCCAGACCGACGGACGTTGCCAGGTGCCCGGCGCGTCGGACGAGGCGTGGCGCGCTTCCGGCAACGAGCCGGGCTGGATACTCGCGGCCGGCGGCGAGCGGGTGCAGTTCAAGCGCCAGGGGCGGCCGGAGGTCGTTCTGCCCTATGCGTCCGCGCTTCCGGAAAACGGCGTGGCCAACTACCGGGTTGCCGATGGCGGGCATGCCCTGACCCTGCGTTTCGAGCAGAAGCTGTGCCACGATCGGCAGGCCAATTCGGTATTCGGCTGGGCCGCGAGCGTGACGCTCGATGGCGAAACCCTGCACGGCTGCGCCTGGCAGCGGTGATGTTCGTCGTCGCCAGGGCGGTGCGGGTCAGTTGCTCGAAAAGCTGAAGGCGTCGGCGAAGAACTCCTCTTCCGGCAGGCCTTGCGCCATGAAGTCCCGCTTGGCGGCCTCGATCATGACGGGGGCGCCGCAGGCGTAGACCTGGTAATCCGAAAGATCGGGGAAGTCGGCCAATACAGCCTGGTGGACCAGGCCGCTGCGTCCGCTCCAGGCGTCGCTGCCGGCGGGTTCGGAGAGGACCGGCACGTAGCGGATGTTGGTGTGCTCGGCCGCCCATTGTTCCGGCAGCGCGTTCTGGTACAGGTCCGCCCTGGCCCGGGCGCCCCAGTAGATGAGCATCGGGCGCTGGCAATTCTCGGCGATGGCGTGCTCGACGATGGCCTTGATCGGCGCGAAGCCGGTGCCGCCGGCGACCAGGATCATCGGTCTGGGCGAATCCTCGCGCAGGTAGAAGCTGCCGTGCGGGCCGTTGAAGCGCAGGATGTCGCGCACCTTCATGGTCGAGAAGACCTGGTCGGTGAACACGCCGCCCGGCACGTGGCGGATGTGCAGCTGGAGCAGGGCATCGTCGTGGGGGGCGTTGGCCAGCGAGAAGCTGCGCCTCCTGCCGTCCTTGAGCAGGATGTCGATGTACTGGCCGGCGAGGAATTGCAGGCGCTCGCTGGCCGGCAGGCGGAGGTGCAGCTCGATGACGTCCGGGGCCAGTTTTTCGAGCTTTTCGATGCGCGAAGGCAGGGTCTTGGCCGGAATCTGGTTGGCCGAGGTGATCTGCCGGCATTCGATGTTCAGGTCGGATTGGGCCTTGGCGCAGCAGTAAAGGGTCATGCCGGCGGCCTTTTCCTCATCGGTCAGGGCGTGCGCCTGAGCCTTGCCGTGGTCGACGGTGCCCGACTGGACGTGCCCCTTGCAGGCGCCGCAGGCGCCATCCTTGCAGCCGTAGGGCATGGTCAGGCCCTGACGCAGCGCCGCGTCGAGCAGGGTTTCATCGGCTTCCGCGGTAAATTGGCGGCCGCTCGGCTGGACGGTGACTTGATAGCGCATCGGTTCCCCTCGTTGCTCGGCTAAAATGCCGACGTGCAAAAAATACTGATCGTTGGCAGCGGGGACGTCGCCCGCCGCATCCTGTCCCAACTTGCTCCGCATGCCCGGGTGTACGCCCTGTTGCGCGACGCAGGCCGCGCGGCAGAATGGCGAAACGCAGGTGCCACCCCGGTTCTGGCCGATCTTGACGAGCGGGCCAGCCTGGCGCGCCTGGCCGGTCTGGCCGACTGCGTCCTGCATCTGGCGCCACCCCCCGGAACGGGAAAGCGCGATACGCGCACCCGCAACCTGCTGGCGGCGCTGAGCAAAGGCAAAAGTCTACCACGCAGCCTGGTTTACGTAAGCACGACAGGGGTTTACGGGGATTGCGCCGGTGCCGTCATCGACGAAACCCGCCGCTTGAGGCCGGAAAGCGACCGTGCCGGCCGCCGCGTCGATGCCGAGCGTTGCCTGCGCGCCTGGGGGGCGCGCAACGGCGTGCCGGTTTCCATTTTGCGGGCGCCGGGCATCTATGCCGCGGATCGCCTGCCGGTCGAGCGACTGCTGAAGGGAACGCCGGCCCTGGTCGATGGCGACGATGTCTTCACCAACCACATCCACGCCGACGACCTCGCCGCGGCCTGCATCGCCGCGATGAGGCTGGGGCGGGCCAATCGCGCCTACAATGCGGTCGACGATACGGACCTGAAGATGGCGGCCTATTTCGATCGCGTCGCCGAGGCGTTCGGCTTGCCCAAGGCGCCGCGCCTGAGCCGCAGCGAAGCCGAAAGGGCGCTGTCGCCGGTCCAGATGTCCTTCATGCGCGAATCGCGCCGTATCGGCAACCGGCGCCTGAAAAACGAATTGAACCTGCGCCTCGCCTTTCCGTCGGTCGCCGATGGCATTGCCGACGCGCTTGCCCGGAGAAATACATGCTCGTCGTAAAGACACTCCATATCTGGATGGTCATTTCCTGGTTCGCCGGCCTGTTCTACCTGCCGCGCATTTTCGTCAACCTGGCGATGGTGCCGGCGGATAGCGTGGCCGAACGGGATCGCCTGTTGCTGATGGCGGGCAAGTTGTACCGCTTCATGACGCCGCTGGGCATCCTGGCCGTCCTGCTCGGCCTGTGGCTGTGGTTCGGCTTCGGCTTCAGCGGCGGCTGGCTGCACGCCAAAACGGCCCTGGTTGCCGTCCTCGCCGCCTATCACTGGCATTGCGGCAGGGTGCTCAAGGATTTCCAGGCGGGCGGCAATGCCCGTACCCACGTCTGGTTCCGCTTCTACAATGAGCTGCCCGTCCTCATCCTCCTTGCCGTTCTTTTCCTCGTCGTCCTGAAACCCTTCTGACATGAACAAATATTTTGCGATCTGCCCGCGCGGGCTCGAAGAACTGCTGCTCGAGGAATTGCGCAGCGTCGGCGGCGAAGACCTCAAGGCGGTGCATGGCGGCGTCTTTTTCTCGGGCGAATGGTCGGTCTGCTACCGCGCCAACCTCGAGTCGCGCATCGCCACGCGCATCCTGTGGCATATCGTCAAGGGACCGTACGTCAAGGAGGAGGACATCTACCGCCTGGCCGTGCGCCAGCTGTGGCCGAATCACTTCACGGTCTCCAACACCATGCGCGTGGTGACCACGGCCATCAAGTGTCCGTTGAAGTCGCTCGATTTCGTGACCCTGCGCGTCAAGGACGCGGTTTGCGACCGTTTCCGCGAGGATCTCGGCGAGCGGCCGAATATCGAGACGCGCAATCCGGATGTCAGCGTCCATGTCTTCCTGACCGAGAACGAGTGCACCCTGTACCTCGATACCTCCGGCCAGCCCCTGTGGCAGCGCGGTTTCCGCAAGGCCAGCGTCGAGGCGCCGCTGAAGGAAAACCTGGCCGCCGGCATCCTGAAGCTCACCGGCTGGCAGCCCGGTACCCCGCTGATCGATCCGATGTGTGGCAGCGGCACCTTCCTGCTCGAAGCCGTGCAGGTGGCGCTCGACCGCGCACCGGGGCTGGATCGCACCTTCTCCTTCGAACGCCTGAAAAGCTTCGAAGCGCTGAACTGGGCGAATATCCGCGCCGCCGCAGAGGCGCGCGTCAAGCCGGCGGAGCCGATGGATATCCGCGGCTACGACATCGACGAACGCGCCGTGCGCGCCACCCGCCGCAACCTGCAGGAAGCCGGTTTTGGCGGGGTGGTGACGGTCGATCATGGCGATATCCTCGAAACCCAGCCGCTGACGGATCATGGCATCCTCCTCGCCAACCCGCCCTATGGCGAACGGATCGGCGAGCAGGACGAACTGGCCGCCTTCTATCCCCAGCTCGGTACGGCGCTGAAGCGCCACTGGGCCGGCTGGAACGGCTTTTTCTTCACCGCCGACCTGCGCCTGCCCAAGCTGGTGGGCTTGAAGCCCAGCCGCAAGACGCCGCTGTTCAACGGGCCGCTCGAGTGCCGCTTGTTCGAGATCCGGATGGTGGCCGGCAGCAACCGCAAGCATGGTACGCAGTCGCCGGATTGACGCGCCCGGGCGTTTTTAGCCCATACCGGAACGTATGTTTTTGCGCTGCAGCAAGCTTCTGGAATTGATTTGTGTCACTATTTTGGTCTGACCAAAATGGGAAGATTCAACTTTCATAACAAACGCAAGAGGAGAACCAGAATGTCCGTACAGGCTGAATACCAACAAAAACGCATGACGGCGGCCGATGCGATCCACGTCGTGAAGAACGGCGACACCATCGTCGTTCCGACCGGGGTCGGCGAGCCGCCCGCACTGCTCACGGCGCTCTCCGATGTGCGCACCCGTTACCAGGATGTCAAGATTTCGCAGATCCTGCCCCTGCGCAAGTACGGATACATCGATCCCGAAACCACCCAGCACGTTCGCCACGTGGCCTACTTCTTCGGCGGCGTGACGCGTCCGGGTGGCCAGCAGGGCTGGGTGGATTTCCATCCCTCCTACTTCTCCGAAATGCCGATCCTGATCGAACGCGGCCTGATGCCTGCCGATGTGGTCTTCGCCATGGCCTCGCCGATGGACGAGCACGGCTATTTCTCCCTGTCGCTCGGTCCCGACTACACCATGGCCGCGATTGCCAGGGCGCGCGCCGTGGTTCTCGAAGTCAACCCGAACGTCCCCTTCGCCAATGGCGCCTGCCACATCCATGTCTCGAAGGTCACCGCGCTCACCGAGAGCAACGATCCGCTGCTCGAGGTCGGCCTGCCGAAGATCGGCCCGGTCCAGGAAGCCATCGGCAAATACGTCGCCGACATGATTCCCAATGGCGCCACGCTGCAGATCGGCTATGGCGGCATTCCCGACGCCGTGGTGATGCAGCTGACCCACAAGCATGACCTGGGCATCCATACCGAAATGATCGGCGATGGCATCATGACGCTGGTCGAGGCCGGGGTCGTCAACAACAGCAAGAAGAACGTCAACAACGGCAAGATGCTGGCTACCTTCGCGCTCGGCTCGAACAAGCTCTACCGTTTCATGCACCGCAACCCGGCGCTGGAAATGCACCCGGTGGATATCACCAACGACCCCTATCTGGCCGGTCAGAACGACAACCTGCACTGCATCAACGCGACCATGCAGATCGACTTCATGGGCCAGTGCGGTTCGGAAAGCCTCGGCGCAGTGCCCTACTCGGGGACCGGCGGCCAGTCCGACTTCGTGCGCGCCGCCAACCGTTCCAATGGCGGCAAGGCCTTCATCGTGCTGCCGGCGACTGCCAAGGACGACACCATCTCCCGTATCGTCCCGACGCTTTCGGCGGGAACGCACGTATCGACCAGCAAGAACGACATCAACTACGTGGTGACCGAATTCGGCGTGGCGCAGTTGCGCGGCAAGACGGCCAAGCAGCGCTGCGAAGCCCTGATCGGCATCGCGCACCCCAATTTCCGGGGTGAGCTGCGCGAGGCGGCGAAGAAGATGAAGCTGCTTTGATCGTGTAATAGTGTTGTAATTTGACGGTGATTTTTGGAGGGCAGCGTTGTTCTGCCCTCTTTTTTTGGGGGCTGCTTCCGGGGGGGTAACGGAGGTGGTAATCAGTCTAAGTCCTGCTCTGTCCTGAATCAGCGGTGTGGCGCTGGCTGGGTTTCGGTTTGAATGAGGAGAGAAGGTTTTGGCGTTGGCCATGATGATCTCTCGGTATATCGGCTGTTGCATTGTTAATGTGTCGGGGAAATTTACAGTGCGTATCCGAAAAGGTGTTGCTCTCTTATTATGTTATTGATCAAATTGTTATTTTTTGTTATGGCATGATTGGTGCTTATTGCTTTGGCGAGGCGGTTGTGTCGCCTGACGATCAACGAGATAAGGGGTTTGTCATGAAAAAATCGATATTGGCAGTGGCGCTGTTGAGCGCTGGTTTGGTTGGCTCTGCACAGGCGGCGAGCTTTTTGAACGGCGGTTTCGAATCAAATAGTTATGCAGGCTGGACCCAGACGTCGGGTTTTGTGAGCGGCAATACGGGAACCAGCACCGGTGATTTGGCGTTGGATCCCGCAAGCTATACAACCAATACAAACTGGCAAGGCGCAATTACCAGTGCCGGCTTTGATGCCATTGATGCTTCGCTGGCTACGGTGCGCTACGGTGATCATTCCGTTCGGGTGAATGATCGCTTTAACAACAATTCGGTTAACGTCATTTCCCAAACCGTCAGCAACTATGATGGTACTAGCATCAATTTCTCCTGGGCAGCTGTGTTGCAGTCCTCGCATACCATTCTTGATTCCGATATCTTTGGTTTGAAGGTTGTCGATGGCAATGGCAATGTGCTGTACAACGCCACTTTCTCTTCTGCGTCGGCTCCTGCAACGTTCAAGAATCTGAATAACGGTTGGTACTCTAGTGGCTGGCAAGACATTGCTCTGCAGGTCGCAAAGGGTGGTACTTACACGATCAGCCTGTTGGCTGCTGACTGCCCCTACGGCGGTCACGCCGGTTATGTCTATCTTGACGGTTTCGGTACCGTGCAAGGTGGTGGTGGTGATAACGGTGCTGGCGGCGGAAATACTGTTCCGGAACCTGGTTCCTTGGCCTTGGTTGGCCTCGGCTTGATGGGTGCCTTCGGTATTCGTCGCCGCAAAGCCGCGTAAATAATTTGTAAGTGCTCGAAAAAGGCGACTTCGGTCGCCTTTTTTGTGTCCGTCTACTCAGTTTGCAATATGCAGTGATGCCTAGGCCGTTGGTTATTCACATGGCTTGCCGTGTGGATACTTCGCCCTATATTGTTACGGATTGTCAGTTTCCTAAGGGATGCAGAAATGAAGAAGAGCCTGGGAGGCGGTAAACCCATGTTGTCTCTATACACAATGTGCAATGAAATGCGTTCGACGGTGATCGCCTTGTCCTGCATTTTGATATTGGGTTGTTCCAATTCTGCCTCCGACTACGTGAAGGAGGGAGCGGCATTTCTGGACAAGGGTGATTTGGCGGCAGCGTTGATCAGTTTCAAGAATGCTGTCCAGGCAGATCCCAAGTTGCTTGCTGCTCGCCTTGCGCTGGCCGAAGCCTTGGAGCGGAACGGCGATCTGCCTGGTGCAGAGCAGCAGTTACGGCGTGCGCTTGAGTCAGGTGGCGATCCCAACGAACTGGCTCCCAGGATTGCTGTATTGCTTCTGGATAGAGGCGAGAATGCCTTGCTGGTTCGAGATTTTGGAAGCCAGAAGCTGCAGTCGCCAGTTGCCGACAGCGATCTGAAGGCGCTGGTTGGTTTGGCCTATCTGGCATCAGGTCAATCCCAGAAAGCCAGCGAGCAACTTGCCTTGGCGAAAGAGATGACGCCGGCTATCAGGCTTGCGAGCGCGCAACTCGCTTTCAGTGCGAACCGGCGGGCAGAAGCAGCCGCCGAGATGGATGATGTCTTGAGGGTTGAGCATGCGCCGTGGTGGGTTGCGCGTGCAGCGAGCCGCGTATTTTTAGCAAACGAAGATGCAGCCAAGGCATTGCAGGCGATCAAGCGGGCCTATGACGCAGCGCCTATGCATCGAGGTGTGGTTGGCGAATATGCCGAGCAATTGATTGGAGCCAACCGAAAGGAAGAGGCCCGTCCGCTCCGCGACAAACTGCGTAAACTGGCCCCCGGATATTATCGAACGCAGTATCTCGAAGCCTTGTTTCTGCTTGAGGATGGCAAGCAGGACCTGGCCTATACCGCAGCTACCAAGGTGTTGGCAGCACTGCCGGAGCATATCCCATCGCAGGTAATCGCCGCGTCCATCGAGTTGGAGCGGAATGAACTATCTTCCGTGGAAACACGGATCAAGAAGATTTTGTCGGCTTCTCCGAATTCCAGTGAGGGATTTCGTTTGAAGTCCATGCTCGAGATGCGTCGTGGGAACGTGGTTGAAGCTGCATTTGCTCTCGATAAGGCAATTAACCGGGCCCCTGAGGACAGAGGTCTTTTGGCAATGGCGTCCGGTGTGTCATGGTCGCGTGGAGATAAGCAAGCCGCCATTCGGTTGATGTCGAAAGCGGCATTGCAGGAGCCCGTTCGTGCCGATTTTCTTGCTAAGTTGGCCGAAATGTTGGGCGCCAGCGGTCAGCAGAGCGAGGCCTTGAAAGCCCTCGACTCTGCAAAGCTTGCCGCGAAGGAGGCTAAGGATAGGGAAGCGGTTTTCAATGCGGCGCTTCGCACGAAACAGTATGGTTTGGCAAAAGACTTGGCAAAAGCGGAGATTACCCAGCGGCCACAGGACTCCGAGCCTTTGATGTGGATGGCGGCGGTTGTCGGAAGTGAAGGAAATGAGGCAAAGGCTTTGGAGCTTACTCGCCAGGCCCTTGATTTGCATCCGGATAACTACGCTGCACTATCGGCCTTGTTGAAAACAGCAAAAACGCCGGAGGCGCGACTGGATTATGAAAATCGCTTGAAAAAGGCGGTTGATGTGGGGGCCAAGGACCCGCGGATCTATCTGGACCAGGTTCGACTGATGGCCGGTGCAGGAGCGGAGGCAGAAAAAATTGGCGCATTGCTGGATAAGGGGGTCGCTGCGGCACCAACTGATCTTGCCTTGAGGGAAGCTGCGACGCAACATTGGGTCAAGGCAGGTCGAAAGGACAGGGCGTTGGCTTTGGTCAAGGAGGGGGAGGGGGCAATGCCAGATAATGCGCGGATGCTTGCGTTGGCAGCCTATGTCCAGGAATCGGTAGGGGAGTCTTCGCAGTCGTCCGTCAAATTTGCGCAGTTGTCGGAACGCTATCCTGACCGCGTGGACTGGAGTTTGAAGCATGCGCAAAATCAGATTAAAGCTGGAAAAAATCAGGATGCAGAGAAGGTGCTTCGACGTCTGATTCAGTTACGTCCGGAGGAAGTGGTACCTTACCAGATGCTTGCAAGGTTGCAGGTGAGCATGAAGTTGGCCAAGGAGGCGCAAACGACGGCAGAAATGCTACGTGACAAACCTCGTCAGAAGGCGGTTGGCTTGATCCTCCTGGGGGATGTTTACGGGGCCACCGATCGCCACTCGGATGCATTGAAGGCTTATGCTGAGGCTGGTCTTGCCGGATTGCCTGAACTGGCTATGGAAAAAAAGGTTCGTTTGCTGGATCAGAGCGGCAGCGGTACGCTGGCCGCTGCAGAATTGACCAAATGGCTGATTGCTCATCCGGATAATGTGCCTGGCTTGGCTCTGGCAGCAAATCGTGCAAGCGCGCAGGGAGATTACAAGGAAGCAGCAAAGCATCTGGAGAAGATCGTCAAAAAGGATCCGAATAACCCTGTTGCGCTAAATGATCTGGCGTGGGCACTGGTCATGAGCAAGGATTCCAGGGCGCTTGATTTGGCGAGCAAGGCTTCTTCTCTTGCGCCCAAAAGCGCCAATGCGCTGGATACCTTGTCCCAGGCCCAACTCAACGGGAACCAAAGAGGCGAGGCAATTGCTACGGCACGCAAGGCTCTTGCGCTGGACGCAAAATCCGGTGTGGTTCGGGTACATCTGGCTGAAATGCTGGTGCCTGAAGGCAATAAGGTAGAAGCAAAGGAATTGCTGAACGGAATTGACGAGAAGCTTTTGGACAGAGAGGCCACTGCGCGTCTCGCCAAATTGAAGGAGGCTTTGTAGGGAGTTTATCTCGCTTACAAAATGTAGCAATTTTCTCCTCCCATTGCGCATGGATATTCGCTATCGTTAAAGCAGATACTTGGAGTTGTAGGTGTTGCCATGAAATGTCGGAAATTGGTTATCCCGTTGTTGGCTGTTCTCATGGCTTCGATGGCGAGTAGTGCGTGGGCGCATAGGACACGTGTCTATATTGGTGCATCCATCGGTGGCCCCGTGTGGGGACCTACTTGGGGGCCGACATGGGGGCCGGGTTGGTATCCCCCGCCCTACTACTATCCGCCACAGGTTGTCGTGGTACCTGCGCCACAGCCACCTGTCTATATAGAACAAGCGGAGCCTGCCGCACAGCCTGTTCAGGGGCAGCACTATTGGTATTACTGCAAGAGCGGCAAGGGCTATTACCCTTACATCAAGGAGTGCACCGAGGGATGGCAAAAAGTGTTGCCGCAACCGGAGAAATAACCATGTCGGAATTTAGTTGTTTTTCCCGCTGGGCCGCCATTGGTTCGGTGGTTTTTCTGGGGGCCTGTACGGTCCTGCCGACAGGCCCGAGCGTGATGGTTCTGCCAGGGACGGGGCAGCCTTTCGAGCGTTTCCGCGCAGATGATGTCGATTGCCGTCAGTATGCGCAATACCAGATTGGCGGCAAGACAGCGGGTGATGCTGCGAAGGAATCGGTAGTGACCAGTGCGGCAGTTGGTACTGCTGTGGGCGCATTGGCCGGTGCGGCGATCGGTGGCAACAGTAAGGGGGCGGCCATCGGTGCCGGTGCCGGTCTGCTGATGGGTAGCGCGACTGGAACGGATGCTTCGCGTGCATCGACTGCGGGGACGCAACGCCAGTATGACAATGCCTACATTCAGTGCATGTACGCTAAGGGGCACCGTGTTCCGGTGCCGGCGAACATGAGCTATTCAGCGCCGGTTCGTTCGCAGGCGCAGGCTCAGCAGCAAGATACGAGTATTCCTCCGCCGCCTCCAGGTTCGCCGCCACCCCCGCCGGCTAGCGCTCGGTAAGCTTAGGTCGAAAACAACAAGGGCAGCTCCGAAACGGGCTGCCCTTTCTTTTTCTTTCTTGGGGGTGAAAGTTAGCCGACTCCCGCGCTATGCGCCTGCTGATCCGCCCAATAGCTGGAGCGCACCATCGGTGCGCAGGCGGCGCCGGAGAAGCCCATCTTCAGCGCTTCCGCCTCGAACATCTTGAAGGTGTCGGGATGGACATAGCGGCTGACCGGCAGGTGATGGCCCGAAGGGGCAAGGTACTGGCCGATGGTGAGCATCTCGACGTCGTTGGCGCGCAGGTCGCGCATGACGTCGAGGATTTCCTCGTCGGTTTCGCCGAGGCCGACCATCAGGCCGGACTTGGTCTTGACGTGCGGATAGCGCGCCTTGAACTGCTTCATCAGGGCCAGCGAGTGGGCGTAGTCGGCGCCCGGGCGGGCCTGCTTGTAGAGGCGGGGCACGGTTTCCATATTGTGGTTCAGCACGTCGGGCAGGCTGGCGCCGAGAATGTCGATGGCGATGTCCATGCGGCCGCGGAAGTCGGGGACCAGGGTTTCGATGGTGGTCTTCGGCGAGGCCTCGCGCACGGCGCGAACGACGTCGACGAAGTGCTGGGCACCGCCGTCGCGCAGGTCATCGCGGTCGACGCTGGTGATCACCACGTACTGCAGTTTCAGCGAGGACACCGAGTCGGCCAGTTCGGCCGGCTCGTTCGGGTTGGGCGGCAGGGGCTGGCCGTGGCCGACGTCGCAGAACGGGCAGCGGCGCGTGCAGATGTCGCCGAGGATCATGAAGGTGGCCGTGCCGCGGCCGAAGCATTCGCCGATATTCGGGCAGGCAGCTTCCTCGCAGACGGTGTGCAGCTTCTTCTCGCGCAGCATGGACTTGATTTCGCCGAAGCGTCCGGCGCTGTTGCCGGCCTTGACGCGTATCCACTCCGGCTTGCGCAGCGGCTGGTCGACGGGAACGATCTTGATGGGGATGCGGGCGGTCTTCAGTTCGCCTTTTTGTTTGACGCCTTTTTGCTTGGTTGCGCCTTCCGGTTTGGGTTCAGCCATGTTGTCTGTCCAATTGCTGCAGCAAGTGCTGCGTTAGGTGCTCGCCGGCCTCTGTTACGGAAAGCGGAATATTCAGGTTCTTGGTTTGTATGACTTTCAGCCCGGCGTAGCCGCAGGGGTTGATCGCGTCGAACGGGGAGAGATCCATGTCCACATTGAGCGATACACCATGATACGAGCAGCCGTTGCGGATGCGTAGTCCGAGCGCCGCGATTTTTGCCGCGCCGACGTAGACGCCGGGGGCGCCGTCGTGCCGCTCGGCGGTGACGGCGTAGTCGGCGAGCAGGTCGATGACCGCCTGTTCGATGGCGGTGACCAGTTCGCGGACCTTGATCTTCAGGCGCGACAGGTCGAGCAGCAGGTAAACGACCACCTGGCCGGGGCCGTGGTAGGTGACCTGGCCGCCGCGGTCGATCTTGACGAGGGGGATGCCGATGTCGCGCAGCACATGCTCGGGCTTGCCGGCCTGGCCCAGGGTGTAGACCGGTGGATGCTCGACGACCCACAACTCGTCGGGCGTCTCGGCGCCGCGGGTGGCGGTGAAGTCCTGCATGGCCTGGAAGGTGGGTTCGTAATCGACCCGGCCCAGGCGTTTGACGACAATGGTCACCTTACAGCACGACCTTGACCAGGGGGTGGGAGGTCAGCTCCATGTACAGCGCGTCAAGTTGCGGCTTGGAGGTGGCGACCACCGTGCATGTCAGGCTCAGGTAGTTGCCGCCGGAGCTGGCGCGCATTTCCATCGTCGCGCCGTCGAAATCGGGGGCGTGCTTGGTGACGATGGTGAGCACCGCCTGGGCGAGTTCGTCGTGCGCCTTGCCCATGATCTTCAGGGGGAAGTCGCAGGGGAATTCGAGGAGGGTGTCCTTGTACGAAGCCATGTCAGCCTTTGCGCATTACGGTGTTCTTGAAGTCCTGGTACCACTGCCACATTTGCTCGCCGAACGGGCCGGGCTTGCCCGCGGTTGATCCGTTTCCGACTGGCTGGCCGTCGAGGGTGGTGATGGCCAGAATCTCTTTGGTCGATGAGGTCATCCAGACCTCGTCGGCGGTGCGAAGTTCCGCTTCGGTGATTTCGCGGACGACGAGCGGCTGCCGGTGTGTCGCGGCCAGTTCGAGAATCACGTCGTAGGTGATGCCGGGCAGCATCAGGTTCGTCTTGGGTGGGGCGAGCAATACGCCATCCTTGACGACGAAGATGTTGGAGGCGGCGCCTTCTTTCATCAGGCCGTCGCGGATCAGCAGCGCTTCGGCGCAGCCCTGGTCGACGGCCTGCTGGCGGGCCAGGACGTTGGCGAGCAGCGAGACGACCTTGAGGTCGCAGCGCGACCAGCGCAGGTCGGGAACGGTGATGGCGGCGACGCCCCTGGCGCGCACCTCGGCCGGGGTGGTGACCAGCGGCGAGGCGAAAGCGAAGGCGGTCGGCGGCACCGACGCCGGCGGGAAGGCATGGTCGCGCTTGTCGTCGGCGCCGCGGGTGACCTGCAGGTAGATCGACTGGTCGTCCCAGGGGGCGGTTTCGATCAGCTTGAGGACGACGGCTTTCCAGTCTGCGGCCGGCAGCGGGTTGGCCATCCGTATGCCGTCCAGCGTCGCCTGCAGGCGCTGCAGATGCTCGTCGATGCGGAAGGCGCGCCGGGAATAGACCGGAATGACCTCATAGACGCCGTCCCCGTACAGAAAGCCGCGGTCGAGCGGCGAAACGCCCGCTTCCGCCAGCGGCAGGAAACGGCCATTCAGGTAGACGGGGTCGGCGACGTAGGCGGTCACGGTCTTAGTTGAACCACAGGCGGATGGTGTCGATGATGCGAACGAAGATATTGCCGAGTTCGATTTTTTCAAGGGCGAGCACCGGGTATTCGCCGTACGGCTTGTCCTCGATGCTGACCTTGACGGTGCCCAGTTTCTGCCCGACCTCGATTGGGGCGATCAGGCGCGGCTCGGCGACGAAATCGGACTTCACCTTGTCGGCGTAGCCCTTCGGCACGGCGATGCTCAGATCGTTCGGGAAGCTGGCCTTGATCTCGCTCTGCGCGCCTTTCCAGACGCGCAGCTTGGCGATTTCCTGATCCTTGGCGAACACGGCGACGGCATCGTAGGAAATGAATCCCCAGTTGAGCAGCTTCTGCGATTCGCTGGCGCGGGCGCTGTCGGAAGCGGTGCCGAGCATGACCGAGAGCAGGCGGCGCTTGTCGCGCAGGGCGGAGGAAATCAGGCAGTAGCCGGCGGCCTCGGTGTGGCCGGTCTTGACGCCGTCGACCGTGGGGTCGATGAAGAGCAGGCGGTTGCGGTTCGGCTGGGTGATGTTGTTGTAGCGGAATTCCTTCATCGAGTAGTACTTGCCGTACTCGACCGGGAAGTCGCGGATCAGTGCCGAGGCGAGCAGCGACAGGTCGCGCGCCGTGGTGTAGTGGTTCGGGTCGGGCAGACCGGTCGAGTTCATGAAGTGGCTGTTCTTCATGCCCAGGCGCTGGGCCTCGCGGTTCATCATCTGCGCGAAATTCTCCTCGCTGCCGGCGATGCCTTCGGCCAGCGTGACGCAGGCGTCATTGCCGGACTGCACGATCATGCCCTTGATCAGGTCTTCGACCGGAACCTGCGTGTCGACGCGGATGAACATCTTGGAGCCGCCGGTGCGCCAGGCTTTTTCGGAAACCGGCAGCGGCTGCTCCAGCGCCAGGGTCTTCTTGTGGATGGCGGCGAACGTCAGGTAGGCCGTCATCAGCTTGGTCAGCGACGCCGGTTCGAGACGGTCGTCCGGCTTTTCGGTGGTCAGCACCTGGTTGGAGCCGAGATCGAGCAGCAGCCACGATTTGGCGGCCAGCGCGGGCGGCACGGGGAGTTGTTGGGCGAACGCCGGGGCGGCGAGGGCGATACTGAGGAGGAGGACTACGGTCTTGCGGAACAGCGACATGGATTTTTCTTTGGACGTGCGTTGGGGGATGCCCATTATACCCTTGGCTCCGGGGTGTCCTGCGCCGCCGCGGCGCACAGGGCTTCGACAGCGGGGTGGCGAATCCGGCGTTCGCTGGAAATGGCGTAGATCTGCTCGCTGACCCCCTGCATGGCGCCCAGCGGCTGTGCTTCCAACTGCTGAGCTACTTGTTCGACGAGGGCGAGCGGTGCCGGGAAGATGCCCAGGCCGCCCCGTCCGAAGGTGTTGAGCAGGGCGCTGTCTTCAAACTCGCCGACCACCTTGGGGCGAACGCCGGCGATCTCCAGCCAGCGGTCGATACGCCCGCGCAAGGCATTGTGGCGGGTGGGCAGCAGCATCGGTGCGCCGTCGAGCGAGGCCGGGAAATCCTTGCCGTAACGTTCCAGCAGCGCCGCGGTGCCGAACAGCCCGGTGGCGAATTCGCCGAGCCGGGTGCTGAATACCTTCAGGTTGCCGCCGACCGGCGCGGAGCGGTCGGTCAGCACCACGTCCAGCCGGTGCAGGGCGAGGTCGGCGAGCAGCGTTTCGAATTCGCCTTCGTCGCAGATCAGGCGGACATCGGCCGGCATTTCGGTTACTGTGGATAGCAATCGGTAGGCAAGCAGCTTCGGGATGCCGTCGGAAATGCCGGCCCGCAGGCGCAGGGTCGATTCGCTGTCGCTATGCTGGATGGCATCGACCAGGGCGTCGCCGAGCTGGAATATCTGGTCGGCGTACCCGAGCGCGACCCGCCCCGCATCGCTGAGTACCAGGCCGCGCCCCTGGCTGTTGAACAGCGCCTTGCCGAGTTGTCGTTCAAGTAGCGACAGTTGCCCGGATATGGTCTGGATGGCGACCCCGAGGCGATCGGCCGCGCGGGTGATGCTGCCTTCCTGGGCGACAACCCAGAAGTAGTGCAGGTGCTTGAAATTGATCTGGCTCATGATTTCAACAGAAAAAAACGAAGTAATACTTCATTTTGCT
Source organism: uncultured Dechloromonas sp. (assembly GCF_945957265.1). Lineage (GTDB taxonomy): Bacteria > Pseudomonadota > Gammaproteobacteria > Burkholderiales > Rhodocyclaceae > Azonexus. The sequence goes on along the minus strand of NZ_CAMFKO010000019.1, from coordinate 13,635 downwards.
CCGGTTTTATTGATTGTTGCAATGCAATACCATCGGCCTCGTTTCTCTCTGGAGGATATGTCTATGAAACGCATCGTTCTGTTCCTGCTGACCAACCTGGCCGTGATGCTGGTGCTCAGCGTCGTGACCAGCCTGCTCGGCGTCAACAAATTCCTGACCGCCAACGGCCTCAACGTCGGCATGTTGTTCGTGTTCGCCGCCGTGATCGGCTTTGGCGGTTCCTTCATCTCGCTGCTCATGTCGAAGACCATGGCCAAGTGGAGTACCGGTGCGCAGGTCATCGAGCATCCCGGCACCTCGACCGAGGTCTGGCTGGTCGATACCGTCGCCAGGCTGAGCAAGAAAGCTGGCCTGCCGATGCCCGAAGTGGCGATCTACGACGGCGAGCCGAATGCCTTCGCCACCGGGGCGACCAAGAACAGTTCGCTGGTCGCCGTCTCCACCGGCCTGCTGCAGAGCATGACGCGGGAGGAGGCCGAAGCCGTGCTGGCCCACGAGGTCGCCCACATCGCCAACGGCGACATGGTGACGCTGACCCTGATCCAGGGCGTGGTGAACACTTTCGTCGTCTTCCTGTCGCGCGTCGTCGGTTACGTGGTGGACAGCTTTCTGCGCCGCAATGACGAGGAAAGCAGCGGTCCCGGCATCGGCTACATGGTGACCAGCATTGTCTGCGAAATCGTCTTCGGCATCCTGGCCAGCGTCATCGTCGCCTGGTTCTCCCGGCAGCGCGAATTCCGCGCCGACGCCGGTGCCGCCAGCCTGATGGGTACGCCGGCGCCGATGCAGAACGCCTTGCGCCGACTGGGGAACTTGCACACCGAACCGTTGCCCCAAAACATGGCTGCTTCCGGTATCGCCGGTGGCAAGGGCGGCTTCATGGCCTTGTTCGCCACCCATCCGCCGCTGGAAGAACGAATCGCCGCGCTGGATTCGCGCCGAACCTGACGTATTTCTGACGCCAAGCTGACGCGAAACTGACGGTTTGGTATCATGCGTTTGTGGTGCGTTGCACAAGATTGGTGCGATTTTGTGCGGCGTCTTTTCTTTGCCGCTTGCGTCGGGCAAATTCATCGATTCTCCACTGGGCTTCAGTAGCCTGATGTTCGGGTGTTTCTGGTTTTTCCCGGGTTTCCGGGTGAGTCGTGGTGGCATTAGGTTTGCTGAATATCTCTCATGGTGCAACGCAATAAATTTTTCGTTCTGTTAATTTGTCTCTGGGTGTCGGTGGCGGCCGAAGCTGCCGGCCCGGAATACGCCCTGCCGGACTTGGAAAAACTGGCGCTCGATTCGAGCCGCAGCATGATGGCCGCTCGCGAGCAGCTTGCCGCGGCACGTTATGCCGTGCGCAGCGCCGGCGCCTTTCCCAATCCCGAAATCGAATACCTGGCCGGGACGGCACGTTCACGGGCGGCAGGTGGCAGTTCCGGCGATGCGCGCAGCGCGACGCTCACCCAGCCCATCGACCTGCCCTGGGTGCGCAGTTCGCGTATCGGTGCTGCCGAGGCTGGCGTGCAGGCCAGCGAGGCTGGTTTGCGTGCCTTCGAGGCCGACCTTCTGGCCAATGTCCGCCTGCGCTACTTCGAGGTGCTGCGGCGCAATGCCGAGGTGCGCAATGCCAGGGAAGACCTGGGGTTGGTGGAAGGCGTCCGTTCGCGCATCGCCTTGCGCGTCGAAACCGGCGAAGCGCCGCGCTTTGAATTGATCAAGGCCGATGCGGAAATGCTGAACGCCCAGAAATCGGTGCAGGCTGCCGGTTTCCGCGCCGAGCAGGCACGTTCCCATTTGCGGCAGAGCATCGGTTCAGGCTTGCCGGCGGAGTATTCCTTGCGCGGTACCCTGCGCGAAGTGCCGGACCTGCCTCAGCTCGAGGTCGTCCGCCAATCGCTGGCCGAGGCCAGTCCGACGCTGGCGCGAGCCAAGGCCGAGGTTTCCCGGGCCGAGCAGCAGCTTGAACTGGAGCGTCGGCAGCGTTGGCCCAGCCTGGCGGTGAAGGGGGGCTACGACGACGATCCGGACATGCGGACTTCGCGCTTCGGCGTCGTTGTCTCGGTGCCGCTGTGGGACCGCCGCAGTGGTCCGATCAGCGAGGCATCGGCCCAACTGGCGCGCCTGCGGCACGAATTGGCGGCTCAGGAGTTCTCGCTCGAGCAGCAGTTGGCCGTGGCTTACCAGCAATACGAGATTGCCCAGGCGCAGGTCACTGCCCTGGAGTCCGGCATCGTCCGTCAGGCCGAGAATGCCCTGAGGATTGCCGAGGCGGCCTATCGCTTCGGTGAACGAGGATTTTTGGAAGTGCTCGACGCGCAACGGGTTTTCCGGGCTGCGCGCGCCGAATTGATTACCGCCCGTTTCGAACTGGCGGCTGCCTGGGTCGAAATCGAACGACTGCGGGCTACCCCGGGAGGAAAGAATCCATGAAGAATGCCCTGCTGCTGGCCTTGATGGCCGCCATGCTGATCGGTTGCAACAAAGAGGATCAGAAAACGGCGACCACCCAGGCACAGGATCCGATGATCGTCGCTCCGTCGCCGGAGTTGCTGTCGCAGCTCAAGCTGGCCGATCTCAGCAAGCGCCCGGTGGTCGAGACCCTGCGTGTTGCCGGTCGGATCGACTTCGATGAACATCGCCTGGCGCGGATTGGCGCCACCATTACCGGCCGGGTCACCGAAATCGACGCCTGGCTGGGTCAGAACATCAAGAGAGGCGATCTGCTTGCCAAGCTGAACAGCAGCGAGTTGTCGGAACAGCAACTGGCCTATCTGAAGGCGCGAGCGCAACTGGAGTTGAACCGGCGCAACGCCGAGCGGGCCAAGGCCTTGTTCGAGGCGGATGTGATCGGTGCTGCCGAACTGCAGCGTCGGGAGAGTGAATACAAGATTTCGCAGGCCGAAACGCGCGCCGCGTCCGACCAGTTGCAACTGCTCGGCGTCAGCGCGGCTGCCATCGAGCGCCTCGGCAAACAGGGCGAGATCAACTCGGTGACGCCGGTCGTCGCCACCATGAATGGCGTGGTTGTCGAGCGCAAGCTGGCGCAGGGCCAGGTCGTGCAGCCGGCCGATACCCTTTTCGTGATCGCCGACCTGTCCCGTTTGTGGGCGGTGGCCCAGGTGCCCGAGCAGCAGGTCAGCCTGGTCAAGGCCGGGCAGACCGTCAATATCGAGGTGCCGGCGCTGGGCAACGAAAAGCTGACTGGCAAACTGATCTACGTCGGCCAGACCATCGATCCGGAAACGCGAACCGTCCTCGTGCGTACCGAACTGGACAACCGTGAAGGCCGCCTGAAGCCAGCCATGCTCGCTTCCATGCTGATCGAGGCCAAGCCGGTCGAGCGTCTGGTGGTGCCGGCCAGCGCCGTGGTGCGCCAAAACGACGAGGACCATGTTTTTGTGGCCGAGGGCAACGGCGCCTTCCGGCTGCTCAAGGTCAAGCTGGGGCCGGAGCAGGGCGGCATGCGCAGCTTGCTGAGTGGCCTGAAGGGCGGCGAAAAGCTGGTGGTGGACGGTGCCTTCCATCTGAACAACGAACGTAATCGCAAGGAAATGGAGGGATCGTGATCGAGTCTCTCGTTCGCGCGGCGCTCAAGCAGCGCCTGGTCGTCGCGGTCATTGCCGCGGTCCTTTTCTTCTTTGGCCTGAACGCGGCGCAGAAGTTGTCGGTCGATGCCTTCCCGGACGTGACGAACGTCCAGGTGCAGATCGCCACCGAAGCGCCGGGCCGTTCGCCGGAGGAAGTCGAGCGCTTCGCCACCGTGCCGCTGGAAGTGGCGATGACCGGTCTGCCCGGGCTGGAGGAAATGCGCTCGCTGAACAAGCCGGGGTTGTCGCTGATCACGCTGGTGTTCAGCGACAAGACCAACGTCTATTTCGCCCGCCAACTGGTCATGGAGCGCCTGCTCGAAGTCGGCTCGCGCTTGCCGGAAGGTATTGCACCCGTACTCGGCCCGGTGTCCACCGGACTGGGCGAGGTCTATCAATACACCCTCGAGCGGGCCGACGACGGCGACAAGACGCTGAGCGAAGAAGAATTGATGAAGCGCCGGGTCGCTCAGGACTGGGTGGTACGTCCCTTGCTGCGCTCGATTCCCGGCGTCGCCGAAATCAACTCGCAGGGCGGTTTCGCCCGCCAGTACCAGGTCCTGGTCAATCCGGACAAGCTGCGCCACTTCGGCCTGTCGGTGGCCGATGTCTATCAGGCGGTGGGCAGAAACAACGCCAACGCCGGCGGCGGCGTGCTGCCTCAATACGCCGAGCAGTATCTGATCCGCGGTATCGGCCTGGTGCGCGATGTTGAGGATTTGCGCGCCATCGTGCTCAAGGAAAAGGACGGTGTGCCGGTGTATGTCCGCGACGTGGCCGAGGTCCAAATCGGCCACGAAGTTCGCCAGGGCGCGGTGATCAAGAATGGTGTCACCGAATCGGTCGGCGGCGTGGTGATGATGATCGCCGGCGGCAACGCCAAGGAAGTGGTCGGGCGCATCAAGGCACGGGTCGACGAAATCAACGGCAAGGGGATGCTCCCCGATGGGCTGAAGATCGAGCCCTATTACGATCGCTCCGAATTGGTCGACGCGGCGCTATGGACCGTGACCAAGGTGTTGCTCGAAGGCGTGGCGCTGGTTGTCGTCGTGCTCTTCCTGTTCCTCGGCGACGTGCGCTCGTCGCTGATCGTCGTCGGTACCCTGGTGTTGACGCCGCTGCTCACCTTCATGGCCATGAACAAGCTGGGCATCTCGGCCAACCTGATGTCGCTCGGCGGCTTGGCCATCGCCATCGGTCTGATGGTGGACGGCTCGGTGGTGGTGGTCGAAAACGCCTTCCTGCAATTGGGGCGCACGGCAAAGTCCGGTGAAAGCCAGACCCGGGTCATCCTGCGCGCGGTGGTCGAAGTGGCGACGCCGGTCATCTTCGGCGTCGGTATCATCATCCTCGTCTTCCTTCCGCTGATGACCCTGCAGGGCATGGAAGGCAAGATGTTCGCGCCGCTCGCCTACACCATCGCCATCGCGCTCGCCATTTCGCTGGTCCTGTCGATGACGCTGACGCCGGTGATGTCGACCTACCTGCTCAAGCCGCCGGCCCACGACGGCGATCACGATACCCGGCTGATCGCGGCGATGAAGCAACGCTATCTCAAAATGCTGCACTGGGCGCTGGGGAACGAAAAGAAAACCGTGACCCTGTCGGTTGCCGTCTTTGCGCTGACCGTCGCCATGCTGCCTTTCCTCGGCACCGCCTTCATTCCCGAAATGAAGGAAGGTTCCGTGGTGCCGGGCATCAACCGGGTGCCCAACATCTCGCTCGACGAGTCGATCAAGATGGAAATGGAGGCCATGCGGCTGGTCATGCAGGTCCCGGGCGTCAAGTCGGCGGTCTCCGGCGTCGGTCGCGGCGAATCGCCGGCCGACCCGCAGGGGCCGAACGAATCGACTCCCATCGTCAGCCTGAAGCCGCGCAGCGAGTGGCCGTCCGGCTGGACGCAGGACGACATCCAGGACGCCATGCGCGACAAGCTGAAAGCCTTGCCGGGTGTGCAGATCGTCATGGCGCAGCCGATTTCCGACCGCGTCGATGAAATGGTGACGGGCGTCCGTTCCGATATCGCCGTCAAGGTGTTCGGCGACGATCTCGACCAGTTGAAGAAAGTCGCCGGCCAGATCGGCAAGGTTGCACAATCGCTGCAAGGCGCGCAGGACTTGCGCATCGAGCGGATCAGCGGCCAGCAATACCTGTCCATCGAAATCGACCGTCAGGCCATTGCCCGTCTCGGCATCAACGTCGCCGACGTCAACGATCTGCTGGAAACGGCGGTCGGCGGCAAGGTGGCGACCGAAATCTTCGAGGGCGAGCGCCGTTTCCCCGGCGTGGTGCGCTTGCCGGAGCGCTTCCGCAATAACGTCGAGGCCATCTCGAACATCCTGATTACTTCCAGGAACGGCGCCCAGGCCCGCCTCGCCGACGTTGCCAGGATCGCCGTGGTCGACGGCCCGGCGCAGATTTCGCGCGAACTGGGCAAGCGCCGTATCGTGGTCGGCGTCAACGTCAAGGATCGCGACTTGGGCAGTTTCGTGGCTGAGTTGCAACAGAAGGTCGAGGCCCAGATCAAGCTGCCCGACGGCTATTATCTGGAGTGGGGCGGTCAGTTCCAGAACATGGAGCGGGCGCTCGGCCACCTGAAGATCATCATCCCGATCACCATCGCGGCGATCTTCTTCCTGCTCTTCCTGCTCTTCAACTCCTTGCGTTTCGCGACGCTGATCATCACCGTGCTGCCCTTCGCATCGATTGGCGGCATCGTCGGCCTGTTCCTCACCGGCGAGTATTTGTCGGTCCCGGCCTCGGTCGGTTTCATCGCCCTGTGGGGTATCGCGGTGCTCAACGGCGTCGTGCTCGTGTCGTATATCCGCGGTCTGCGCGAAGAGGGGCGCAGCGTTCGCGAAGCCGTCGTCGAGGGCGCCAAGCTGCGCTTCCGGCCGGTGATGATGACGGCAACCGTCGCCATGCTCGGCCTGATCCCCTTCCTGTTCTCGACGGGGCCGGGCTCAGAGGTGCAAAGGCCGCTGGCCATCGTGGTCATCGGCGGATTGATTACATCGACCTTGCTGACGCTGGTGGTTCTGCCCACCATTTATCGCTGGTTCGACGAAGAGGGAATCGAAGCATGAAGGAAATCAAGGCCATCATCCGTCCGAACAAACTGCCGCTCCTGCGCGAAGCCCTGGTTGCCTTGCCCGGGTTCCCGGGCATGACGGTGGATCGCGTCGAAGGCTGCAGCGCGCCGAGCCGGCACGTGCCCGCCAAGGTCAAGATCAAGGACGAGCTGACCGACTACACGCCCAAGGTCCGTGTCGAAATCGTTGCCCCCGACGAGGTTGCCGAAGTGATCTTCCAGCGCATCACCGAGATTGCCCAGACCGGTCATTACGGTGACGGGCTGGTCTGGATTACCGACGTCGAAAAGGCCGCTTTCGTATTCAAGACGACGCCGAGTGAGGACGATCGATAATTGGATTGTTATTACTTTCGTTAAATGTGGAGGAATTCACAGGTATCTATTGGGGGCGTGATTACCATGGAGGCTGTCAGCAACGCCCGTCGGGCCAAATCGCCGCCCCTGCAACATGGAAACCCAACTCAGCCTCGTCTCCTCCACCGCCCTGATGCCTCCGGAAGACCTCCAGGAGGGCATCGCCAGCCTTTCGCGCGGTGCCTACTTCGCGGAGGCCAGCCTGGACATGATGCTCAGCATCCTGACCGAGTCGGCCGCCAATATCTGCGGTGTGGAGCGCGCCAGCATCTGGGCGCTGACCGACGACCAGCGCGAGTTGCGCTGCCTCGGCCTGTACGAGCGCTCGAAACGGCTACACAGCAGCGGCAACACCATCGACGCCATCGGCCACCCGGTCTTCTTCGCGGCGCTGCAGGAAGGTAACGGCATTGCGGTCGACGATGTCTACGTGCATCCGATGACGGCCGAATTCGTCAGCTATTACCTGCCGCGCCACCGGGTTACCGCAATGCTGGCCACGCCCATCCACATCCGGGGCGAACTGCAGGGGGTTCTGTGTCTCGAGCAGGTCGGTTCCCGGCAGTCCTGGGCGGCGGCGCACCAGATTTTTGCCCAGGCCGTGGCCAACCTGGTGACGTTGGCGCTGGTCGAGTACGAGGCGGGCGAAGCCAAGCGCCAGGCCTGTGCGGCGGTGGAGCAGTTGCGGGCCGTCATCAACGCCTCGCAGGATGCCATGCTGCTGGCCGATGCCCGGAGCGGTGAAATTCTCGACGTCAATCGCCAGGCCGAAGCGCTGACCGGGCGTTCGCGCGAAGAGTTGCTCGGGCGTCACCATGTCAGCCTCTATTCCGTTGAGCAGCAGTCAGCCGTGACGGGAGAGGTCAGTCGCATGCTGGACGGCAGCGCGGCGGCGAGCCGCCTGGCGGCGGAGGTCCAGCGCAGCGACGGACGGCGGATCCAGGTGAGCGTGTCGGCCGAGAGAACCGACCTCAGCGACGGCCGCCGTCTGGCGCTCAGCATTCTCCGGGCCGCCTAGGTCGGCACCGCGGCTATCGTTTTTTCCAGCGTATCGAGCAGCGCCAGGAGTTGTTCCCTGGCCGCGTTGCCGTCCAGCTCGTTGGTGTTTTGCGTCACCGCGTCGGCGAACTGGCGGGCGAGGTGCATGACGCCCCAAATTTCTAGCGTTTCGGCATCCTGGGCCAGTTTCAGCGCTTCCGTGGTCAGCACGTAGGCATCGGGCGGCAAGGCGGCCAGGGCGTCGCGCAAGAGCTCCAGTTGTTCGTGTGCCTCGCTCACGAACAGGCGGTCGAGGACCGGCGATCGCTGGCTGGCATCGCTGGTGCTGACTGTCGTTTCGAGTCGCCCGGCAAAGTGCCGCGCGCGTTCGGCAAACGCATCGTGCTCCAGGCCAAGCGGGTCGCGCAGGGACTCGATCGTGCCGCTCAGTGCGGCGAGTAGGCGGGGGGAAGGGTTCCCTTCCTCGAGCCGGTCGGCGGCATCGGCCAGCGCTTCGCCAAGGCGGAGGCAATCGCTGTCCGCGGTTTCCAGCGCGATGGTGTAGAGATTGAAGACGGCGGGCCGAACGTCGTCGGCGCCGGCGCCATGGCGCTGGGCCCAGGCCTGTTCCAGGCGGCGGCTGGCTGCGATCCAGCGTTCGTTCAGCTGGGCGTCGAAGCGCGGCGGGCGGGATTTCTCCACCCAGGGCAGCAGGGCGGCGGTCGCATCCAGCGTTGGCGCGAGCGCCGCCCGGGATTCCTCGAGATCGTCCTCGGGAATGTCGTCCATGTTTCCTTAGTTGCCGGCCAGCTTGGCAAAGGCGGAAACCACTTCCGGCGGGGCCTGGACCAGTTCGATCAGGACGCCTTCGCCGCCGATGGGGAATTCCTCGTTGCCCTTGGGATGCAGGAAGGTGATGTCGAAACCGGCCGCGCCCTTGCGGATGCCGCCCGGGGCGAAGCGCACGCCGTTGGCCGACAGCCATTCGACGGCCTTGGGCAGGTCGTCGATCCACAGGCCGACGTGGTTGAGCGGGGTGGCATGCACGGCCGGTTTTTTCTCCGGATCGAGCGGCTGCATCAGGTCGACCTCGACCTTGAACGGACCGCTGCCCATGGCGCAGATGTCCTCATCGACGTTCTCGCGCTCGGAAACGAAGGTGCTGGTGATTTCCAGGCCGAATTTCTCGACCCACAACGTGCGCAGCTTTTCCTTGGAAGGGCCGCCGATGGCGATTTGCTGGATGCCGAGAACCTTGAACGGACGTGTCATGACGGGATTCCTATCGTGGATTGAATGATGTAATCCATAATTATAGGGTTTTCTTCCGGTAGGCAAAGGCCAGCATCGCGACGCCGGCCAGGATCATCGGCAGCGACAGCCACTGCCCCATGCTGATGATGTACGACTGCCCGAATATGCCGTGATCCGGCTCGCGGAAGAACTCGGTGATGAAGCGGAAGGCGCCGTAGCCGATCAGGAAGACGCCGGATACCGCCGCCCGCGGCCGCGGCTGCCGGCTGTACAGCCAGAGGATGGCGAACAGTGCCAGGCCTTCCAGGCCGACGTGATACAGCTGCGACGGATGGCGCGCCTGCATGTCGCCCGACTGCGGGAAAATCATCGCCCACGGCAGGCTCGGGTCGGCGACGCGACCCCACAGCTCGCCGTTGATGAAATTGCCGATGCGCCCGGCGGCCAGGCCGAGGGGCACCAGCGGGGCGACGAAGTCCATCACGTCGAACCAGTGCTTGCCGTGCTTGCGCGTCCACAAGCCCATGGCGACCAGCACGCCGAGGAAGCCGCCATGGAAGCTCATGCCGCCCTTCCAGACGGCGAGGATTTCCAGCGGATTGGCCAGGTAGTAGCCCGGCTCGTAGAACAGGACCTGGCCAAGCCGGCCGCCGAGAATGACGCCAAGCATGCCGTAGAAGAGCAGGTCGTCGAGCTGTTCGCTGGTCAGAAAGCCGGGGCGGTTCTTGATGCGCAGCCGTCCGAGCAAAATAAATTGAACGAAGGCGACCAGATACATCAAACCGTACCAGCGCACGGAAAGCGGGCCGACAGAAAAGGCGATAGGGTCGAACTGCGGGTGTAGAAGCATTGCAGGCGCAGAGTGGGCTAGAATTAGCCGATTATAGTTCGCGCCCGTGACAACACCGTGGCGTTCAGTTTCGACGGAGAGAGAGTCATGCCGCAATATCGTTCCCATACCTCCACCCACGGCCGCAACATGGCGGGTGCCCGCTCCTTGTGGCGCGCCACCGGCATGAAGGATGGCGACTTCGGCAAGCCGATCATCGCGGTGGTCAACAGCTTCACCCAGTTCGTGCCGGGCCATGTCCATCTCAAGGACCTGGGCCAGATGGTGGCACGCGAGATCGAGGCGGCCGGCGGCGTCGCCAAGGAATTCAACACCATCGCCATCGACGACGGCATCGCCATGGGCCACAGCGGCATGCTCTATTCGCTGCCGAGTCGCGACCTGATCGCCGACTCGGTCGAATACATGGTCAACGCCCACTGCGCCGACGCCATGGTCTGCATCTCCAACTGCGACAAGATCACCCCGGGCATGCTGATGGCCGCCATGCGCCTGAACATCCCGGTCGTCTTCGTCTCCGGCGGTCCGATGGAAGCCGGCAAGGTCAAGCTGCAGGACCAGGTCGTGCACCTCGACCTGGTCGATGCCATGGTCAAGGCGGCCGACGCCTCCGTGTCGCAGGCCGATCTCGACGAAATCGAGCGTTCCGCTTGCCCGACTTGCGGTTCGTGCTCCGGCATGTTTACCGCCAACTCGATGAACTGCCTGACCGAAGCGCTCGGCCTCAGCCTGCCCGGCAACGGCACCGTCGTCGCCACCCATGCCGACCGCAAGCAACTGTTCCTGCGCGCCGGTCGCCTCGCCGTCGAACTGTGCAAGCGCTACTACGAGCAGGACGACGCCTCGGTGCTGCCGCGCTCGATCGCCTCCGCCAAGGCCTTCGAAAACGCCATGACCCTCGACGTCGCCATGGGCGGCTCGACCAATACCGTGCTGCACATCCTGGCTGCCGCGCAGGAAGCCGGCGTCGATTTCACGATGGCCGACATCGACCGCATCTCGCGTTCCGTGCCCTGCCTGTGCAAGGTGGCGCCGATGACCGACAAGTACCACATCGAGGACGTCCACCGCGCCGGCGGCATCATGGGCATCCTCGGCGAACTCGACCGTGCCGGCCTGTTGCATCGCGATGCGCCGACCGTTCACGCCAGGACGCTGGGCGAAGCCATCGACCGCTGGGACGTCGTGCGCGAACACGACGTCACGGTGCATGATTTCTTCAAGGCCGCGCCGGGCGGCGTGCCGACCCAGGTCGCCTTCTCGCAGGATCGTCGTTTCAACGAACTCGATCTCGATCGCACCCAGGGCTGTATCCGCAACAAGGCCAATGCCTATTCCAAGGATGGCGGCCTGGCCGTTCTCTCCGGCAACATCGCGCTCGACGGCTGCATCGTCAAGACGGCCGGCGTCGATGAGTCGATCTGGAAATTCACCGGCCGCGCCCGCGTCTTCGAAAGCCAGGATTCGGCGGTGGAAGGCATCCTCGGCGGCCAGATCGTCGCCGGCGACGTCGTCGTCATCCGCTACGAAGGCCCGAAGGGCGGCCCGGGCATGCAGGAAATGCTCTACCCGACCTCCTACCTGAAGTCGATGGGTCTGGGCAAGGAATGCGCCCTGCTCACCGACGGCCGTTTCTCCGGCGGCACTTCCGGGCTGTCCATCGGCCACGCCTCGCCGGAAGCGGCGGACGGCGGCGCCATCGGCCTGGTCGAGGAGGGCGATACCATCGAGATCGACATCCCGAACCGCCGCATCCATCTGGCCGTTTCCGACGAGGTTCTCGCCAGGCGCCGTGCAGCCATGGACGCCAAGGGCGATGCCGCCTGGAAACCGGTCGATCGCCAGCGCACGGTTTCCGCCGCGCTGCAGGCCTACGCCCTGATGGCCACCTCGGCCGACAAGGGCGCGGTGCGCGACGTGACGCAGATCCAGCGTCGCAAATGACGCTGACCGTCTGGTTCGGGTTCCTGCTGGCGGCGATCCTGATCGCCGTCACGCCAGGGCCGGGCGCCGTGGTCAGCATGAGTACCGGCGTCCGTCACGGCTACGCCGCGGCCCTGGTCGTCATCCTCGGCTTGCAGGTCGCGCTGCTGCTGCAGCTGCTGGTCGTCGCGCTGGGGCTGGGTGCCCTGCTCGCGGCATCGGAGACGGCCTTCGCGGTCATCAAGTTTCTCGGCGCCGCCTATCTCCTTTGGCTCGGCATCCAGAAATGGCGAGCCCCGGTGACGCCCGTCGATGCCCGCTTGCCCGCGACCCGCCAGAGGAGCCTGTTCGTCCAGGGGCTGCTGGTCAATTTGACCAATCCGAAGGCGATCATCTTCATTGGCGCCCTGGTGCCCCAGTTCGTCGATCCGGCCTTGCCGCAGGCGGCGCAGTACGGGGAAATCGCCGCCACCCTGTGCCTGACCGACATGCTGGTCATGTCCGGATACGCCCTGGCCGCGGAGCGCCTTGGGCGCTGGCTCCATGATCCGCGCAGCATCCGCCTGCAGAACAGGTTTTTCGGCGGCTTGTTCGTTTCCGCGGGCGCCTTGCTGGCGATCTCCTCCCGTCCTTCGTGACCCCCTGTCAACCATGGGCGCGCGTGGGTCGTTAAGTGCTGACGGATGTCCAAACGGTGTAGCTCTTCTCCCTGTTTGCCAGGGGCCGAAAAGGGTTTTATCATCCGATGCTGTTGTTTCCACCAACCCGATGAACGGAGCGAGAGAATGAAAGCTGTTTACATTGCCATGATGGCTGCTGCTGGTGTCGTGATGGCCGGTCAGGCGAACGCCGACGAGGCGCTGGCCAAGGCCAAGAACTGCATGTCCTGCCATGCCATCGACAAGAAGCTGGTTGGCCCGGCTTACAAGGATGTCGCCGCCAAGTACAAGGGCGATGCCAAGGCTCCGGCTGCGCTGGCCGCCAAGATCAAGGCGGGTGGCAAGGGCGCATGGGGCGAAATCCCGATGCCGCCGAACAACGTCACCGAAGACGAAGCCAAGAAGCTGGCTGCCTGGGTTCTGTCGCAGAAGTAATTCTGCTTCAAATCCGCGAAAAGCCGGCTATATGCCGGCTTTTCTGTTTTTGGGTGTTGACAGGGTGTGCGCTCGTCTGGATAATCTCGGGTTCTTCCGGAGGGATACCCAAGCGGTCAACGGGAACAGACTGTAAATCTGTCGGCTCAGCCTTCGAAGGTTCGAATCCTTCTCCCTCCACCAGATTGAATGCTGTAGCGGCCTGTGCTGCGGGCGTAGGGTTTTGCGGGTGTAGCTCAATGGTAGAGCTGAAGCCTTCCAAGCTTAAGACGAGGGTTCGATTCCCTTCACCCGCTCCACGACACGGTACGGCTGGAGTTTTAAGGTAGGCCCATGTGGCTCAGTGGTAGAGCACTCCCTTGGTAAGGGAGAGGTCGGCAGTTCGATCCTGCCCATGGGCACCACCGATTAGCTTGGATTCTGGATTTTTATTTATCTGATTATTGAGGAACTGGAATGGCTAAGGAAAAATTCGAGCGTACGAAACCGCACGTAAACGTTGGCACGATT